>NZ_MJGS01000001.1:704811-845159 GCF_001864945.1 Frigoribacterium sp. MCBA15_019
GCGCGGACGCTGCGGGCGGCGCGGACGCTGCGGACGGCACGGACGCTGCGGACGGCACGGACGCTGCGGACGGCGCGGACGCTGCGGACGGCGCGGACGCTGCGGGCGGCGCGGACGCTGCGGACGCCACGGGCGGGGCCGTCGGCCCCTGGGCGGACGACCTCGCGCTCGCGCTCGAGCTGGCCGACCTGGCCGACGCGATCAGCACGGAGCGGTACCGGTCGGCCGACCTGCACGTGTCGCTCAAGCCCGACCGGTCGCACGTGACCGACGCCGATCAGGCCGTCGAGCGGGCGATCCGCGAGCGGGTCGCCGCCGCCCGCCCCGACGACACCTTCTACGGCGAGGAGTACGGGCACGACGCCCCTTCGCACCGCCAGTGGGTGGTCGACCCGATCGACGGCACGGCGAACTTCCTGCGCGGGGTGCCGGTCTGGGCGGCGCTCGTCTCGCTCGTCGTGGACGGGGTGCCCGTGGTGGGCGTGGTCAGTGCTCCGGCCCTCGGGCGGCGCTGGTGGGCGACGCAGGGCGGCGGGGCCTTCTCGACCGAGCACGAGGGGCCGCTGCGGGTGTCGGGGGTGCGCGACCTGGCCGACGCGTCGCTGAGCTTCAACGGGCTCGAGTACTGGATCGACGCCGGACGCCTGCCGCAGCTGCTCGAGCTGGCGGGCCGGGTCTGGCGGACGCGGGCCTACGGCGACTTCTGGTCGTACATGCTCGTCGCCGAGGGCGCGCTCGACATCGCGGGCGAGTTCGACCTGCAGCCCTACGACATGGCCGCCGTGGCCGTCGTCGTCGAGGAGGCCGGCGGACGATTCACCAGCGCCGACGGACAGCTGGGCCCGTGGCACGGCACCGCCATGGCGACGAACGGACTGCTGCACGAGAGCGTCCTCGAGGTCGTGGCCGCGCCTCCTGCCTGACCACTGTGGGGCCCTCGCCACCACGAAGTACACAAGCCGCCACGTTTTTGTGTGGCGGCTTGTTTACTTCGTGGCGGGATGCCGGCGGCCGCGGTTCATCCCTGCGACGGAGGTCGACTCAGCCCTGCGCTTATGTTCACGCAACGTCCCGGCCGCTTGACTGGTCGCACGACGTCACCGGCTCCAGCAGGGGCACCGAGAATCTCGGTCAGGGACGCCAGGGGCTCCGCCGCCCGTCTCGCTGTGACGGGCGGTCGGGCCCCGTCAACCGCCTCACCAGCCGACCGAAGGACCATCCATGTTCGTCACGCCCGCCGTCTCCGTCTCCGCGACCACCAGCACCGCCGCCGGCTCGGTCGACCCCGCGTCGATCGCCCTGCCGAACACCCGCCAGATCGACGTCACGAGCTACGTCGTCGAGGCCTTCGCCCGCCTCTGAGCTGCGGGGGCACACCACCCCGGGGGCGCATCTCATCGAGGAGGCGCGCCCCACCCAGGAGGCGCTGGTCACCGAGGAGGCGCCGGTCACCGCGACGACGCGGGTCACCGACTACACAGCAGCAGCCTCAGCCCCGTCGCCCACACGCCCCTTCTTGCGGGCCCGCAGGTCCATCAGCCCGAGCACGAGCGCCACGGACACCAGGGCGATTGTGACGAAAAACCCGTTGCGGTAGGCCTCGTGGTAGATGTCGAGGTCGGCGCCCTCCGCTCCCCCGGCTCCGGCGATGACCGAGTAGAACGTCGAGACCGCGGCCGCCGTGCCGATGGCCGTGCCGGCGCGCTGACCGACCTGCCCCATCGAGCCGGCGACGCCGCCCATCTCGACGGGCACCTCGGCCAACGTCAGCGTCTGGTTCGGCGAGATGACGAAACCGCCGCCCGTACCGGCGATGAGCATGCCGATGCCCATGGCGTACGGCGTGATGTCGCGCGGGGTGAGCACGGCCGCGAGCAGCAGGGCGACGAAGCCCACCGCGACCAGGATCAATCCGAGCACGACCAGGCTGCGGCCGAAGCGGTCGACGAGGCGTCCGCCGTAGAACGCGGCGACGGCGCTGGTCAGGGCGAAGGGGATGGTGACCATGCCTGCGTAGACGGGTTCGAGGCCCAGGCCCTGCTGCAGGTAGAGCGTCGTCAGCAGGAAGGTCGCCGGCAGGGCGCAGAAGTAGACGGTGGCGATGAGGGTGCCGTTGCGGTACGAGGCGAGCGAGAACAGGCTGAAGTGCACGACCGGTGACTTGCCCCGGGCCTTGTAGCGCTGCTCCCACCAGACGAAGGCGGCGCCGAACCCGACGAAGCCGATCAAGAAGAGCCAGCGCAGCGGGTCGTCGCCCTGGCCGGTGGTCAGCACGAACGGCAGCATCAACGTGAAGATCGTCAGGCCGAGCAGCACGATGCCGAACAGGTCGAGCTCGTTATGGCCGTTCGAGGCCGTGCGGGTCTTCGGCAACAGCTTGAGGGCGAAGAAGATGGCGATCAGGCCGAGCGGGATGTTCATCCAGAACAGCAGGCGCCAGCCGTCCTCCGGGCCGCCGATCGCGATGAGCAGGCCACCGAGGGTCGGGCCGAACGCCGTGCTGACGCCGATGATGGCGCCGAAGAAGCCGAACGCGCGGCCGCGTTCCTTGCCCTGGAACAGCTGCTGGATGAGCCCGAGCACCTGCGGCATCTGGATGCCGGCGGCGACGCCCTGCAGGATGCGCGCGGCGACGAGCAGCTCGATGGTCGGGGCGAGGGCGCAGAGCAGGCTGGCGACGGTGAACGAGGTCAGTCCGATGACGAACATCATGCGGCGTGACTTGAGGTCGCCGAGACGGCCGGACGGCACGAGAGAGAGGCCGAAGGCCAGGGCGTAACCGGCGACGATCAGCTGCAGGGCGGTGGGTCCGGCGCCGAGCGACGCCTCGATGCTGGGCAGGCCGACGTTGACCTTCGACAGGTCGAGGATCGTCAGGGCGGCAACGCCGACGCAGACGGCGAACGCGCGCCACTTCTGGCGTTCTTCGTCGGAGCGGGCGGCGCGGCCGTGGCCGGAGGCGGGGCGGGCGGCGTCAGCGCCTCCCGAGGCAGGGGTGTCGGATGTCTTCGTCATGGGATCGTTCCGTCATACACCGTGCACAGCCTGCAACGACGCGAGTGGCTGCGGAACGCGAGAGGCCCGGTGGGCCGACCCGCGCCTCCTGGGCTCTGTCGGTCGAGGGGACCGAGAGCCGAGGAGGCGCGGGTGGCGCCGACCGCTAGGCCGCCTTGATCAGGTCGTTCGGGTTGAGGACGTACTTCGTGGCGGCGCCCTTGTCGAACTCGGCGTAGCCGCGCGGGGCGTCCGCGAGGCTGATCGCCTGGGCGTGGACGTTCTTCGCGATGCTCGTGCGGTCGTGGAGGATCGCCATCATCAGCTGTCGGTTGTACTTCATCACCGGGCACTGGCCCGTGGTGAACGACAGCGACTTGGCCCAGCCGGTGCCGAGGCTGAGCGACAGCGAGCCCTTCTGGGCGGCCTCGTCGACTCCGCCCGGGTCGCCGGTGACGTAGAGCCCCGGGATGCCGAGGGCGCCGCCCGCCGCGGTGATGTCCATCAGCGAGTTGAGCACGGTGGCGGGCGCCTCGTCGCCCGATCCGCCGCCGTGCCCCTTGGCTTCGAAGCCGACCGCGTCGATGCCGCAGTCGACGAGGGGCTCCCCCAGGATCTGGTCGATCTGGTCGGCCGGGTCGCCCTTGGTCAGGTCGACGGTTTCGCAGCCGAAGCTGCGGGCCTGGGCGAGGCGGTCGGCGTTCATGTCGCCGACGATGACGACGCTGGCGCCGAGCAGCAGGGCTCCGGTGGCGGCGGCGAGGCCGACGGGGCCGGCTCCGGCGACGTAGACGGTCGAGCCGACCTCGACGCCGGCGGTGACGGCGCCGTGGAAGCCGGTCGGGAAGATGTCGGAGAGCATCGCCAGGTCGAGGATCTTCTCCATGGCCTGGTCGGCGTCGGGGAACTTAAGGAGGTTCCAGTCGGCGTAGGGCACGAGCACGTACTCGGCCTGGCCGCCGACCCAGCCGCCCATGTCGACGTAGCCGTAGGCGCTGCCGGGGCGGTCGGGGTTGACGTTGAGGCAGATGCCGGTCTTGCGTTCCTTGCAGTTGCGGCAGCGGCCGCAGGCGATGTTGAACGGAACCGAGACGATGTCGCCGACCTTGATGAACTCGACGTCGGGGCCGACCTCGACGACCTCGCCCGTGATCTCGTGGCCGAGCACGAGGTTCGTCGGGGCGGTGGTGCGGCCGCGGACCATGTGCTGGTCGGAGCCGCAGATGTTGGTGGCGACCGTGCGCAGGATCGCGCCGTGGTTGACCTTGCGCCCGACGTTGGCCGGGTTGACGCCGGGGCCGTCCTTCAGCTCGAAGGTCGGGTAGTCGACGTCGATGACCTCGACCTGGCCGGGGCCCTTGTAGGCGACCGCGTGATTCGTTGCCATGGTGATCCTCCTTGATCACGTGCGAGCACGGGACGTGCCCGATCTCTCGCAGGCTATTGCCCGGGTCCGGCCGTGCGACCGAATCACAGCGAGCGTTCAGGCGGACGATTCGCGAAAGGTGTCGTACAGGCCCCCCTTCGGGGGTCACTTCACCGGATCGGACAACATATGTACCCCATCCGGGCGCCCTATGTGTGAGTATTGGTCACGGCGCAGAGCCGCGGGGAGCCATCAGGGTGCCGGGAGGCATGGTCCACGCGACGACTGCCCGGGTGCCTTCCACGGTGCTCGTACCCGATCAGGACAGGACCTCAGCCACGTGGAACTCCGTGACTACATCCGCATTCTCCGCAAGGGCTGGATCTTCATCGCCGCCCTGACGCTCGTCGGCCTCGCCGCCGGAGCGCTCAGCTCGATCCTGGCGACGCCGACCTACGTGTCGTCGACCCGGCTCTTCGTGTCCGTGCAGGCGCAGGACTCGTCGACCACGGTCGACGCCGTGCAGGGCAGCAGCGCAGCCCAGCAGAAGGTTCGGTCGTACGTCGACGTCGTCACCAGCGACGCCGTGCTCGACCCGGTGATCGACCAGCTCGGCCTCGACACCACGGCCGCCGGCCTCGCCTCGAAGATCACGGCGGACTCACCCCTTAACACCGTGTTGATCAACATCACGGTGACCGACACCGACGCCCAGCGCGCCGCCGACATCGCCAACGCGGTGGGCACCTCCTTGACCGACGTCGTCGTCAACGAGCTCGAGACACCGACCGGTGGAGGCGCGAGCCTGGTCAAGATCGCCACGATCGTCCCCGGGTCGGTCGCCTCGGCACCCGCGACCCCCCGCACCGCCCTGAACCTCGGCCTGGGCCTGCTGATCGGGTTGGCCCTCGGTGTGGGCGCTGCGGTGCTGCGCAGCACCCTCGACACCCGCATCCACGGCTCGCACGACGTCGAACTCGTGACCGACGCCCCCATCGTGGGCGGCATCAGCTTCGACCCCGGGGCGAAGAAGCACCCGTTGATCGTGCACGTCGACCCGCGCAACCCGCGGTCCGAGTCGTTCCGCACCCTTCGGACCAACCTGCAGTTCGTCAACGTCGAGTCGCAGAGCCGCTGCTTCGTCGTCACCTCGTCGCTGCCCGGCGAGGGCAAGACGACCACGACGGCCAACCTCGCGGTGGCCCTCGCCGAGACCGGGGCCACGGTGGCCGTGGTCGACGGCGACCTGCGCCTGCCCCGCCTGGCCGACACGTTAGGCCTCGAGGGCGTCGTCGGGCTGACCGACGTGTTGATCGGTCGCGCCGACCTGCAGGACGTCCTGCAGCCCTGGGGCCGCGGCACGATGTACGTGCTGCCGGCCGGTCGCGTTCCCCCCAACCCGAGCGAGCTGCTCGGCTCGAAGGCCATGTCGGCGCTGATCGAGTCGCTGACGACGTCGTTCGACTACGTGCTCATCGACGCGCCTCCCCTGCTGCCGGTGACCGACGCGGCCATCCTCAGCAAGCTGACCGGCGGGGCCATCGTCGTCTCGGCGGCGGGCCGCACGACGCGCAACGAGCTGCAGTCGGCCCTGCGCAACCTCGAGCACATCGGCAGCAAGGTGCACGGCATCGTGCTGACCATGCTGCCCACGAAGGGGCCCGACGCCTACGGCTACGGCAACTACGGCGCGTACTACGGCATGGAGCAGGACACCCCCGAGGCAGGCGTCGGCGACCTGCCGGCCGCCCCGAAGACGAGTTCACGCTCGGCGAAGTAGGCGCGAGATGTCGTTCGTGATCCCCCAGCCCACGTCGTCCACCTTCTCGCTGCTCACCGTCTGCACCGGCAACATCTGCCGGTCGCCCCTGGCCGAGCTCTACCTGCGCCGCGGTCTCTCGCCCCTCGACGACGTCACAGTGTCGAGCGCGGGCACCATGGCCGTCGACGACGACGTGATGCCCGAGCAGGCCCGGGCCCTGGCCCGGTCCTTCGACCTCGAGCCCGACGAGCACCGGGCGCGCTTCCTCTTCGAACGCGACGTGCGGGGCGCCGACCTCGTCATCGCCCTGGCCCGCGAGCACCGTCGCGCCGTGGTCTCGATGCACCCCCGGGCCAGCCGCTACACGTTCACCCTGCGCGAGGCCGCCCGTCTCGCCCGCGACGTGACCGACGTGCAACTGGCCGACGCCCTGCCGACGGGCGCCTCGTCCGTTGCCGACCGACTGCGGGCCACCGTCGCCCTCCTCGCCTCGCGCCGGGGCTCGGTCGAGGCTCCGAACGATCCGCTGGACGACGACGTGGTCGACCCGTACCGCCGGTCGGACGAGACGTTCGCCGAGTCGGGTCGCCAGCTGGTGCCCGCTGCCGACGTGCTCGTCGACCTGCTGACCCGCGCCACCACCCTCGCCGGGGGTGACCGCTGATGCCGGACGCACGTCGCAAGCGGGGCTCGCGAGCCCGGACCCGCCGCCGACTCGCCCTGATCGGCATCGGCGCCTTCGTCCTCGTCGACCTCGGACTCGTCGCGCTCGCGCTGACCCGCGAACCGTCTGGTCTGGCTGCCGACGCCGAGCCCGCCGTCACGTCGACGCCCCTGCCCGTCGAGACCACGGCCGCGCCGGAGCCCACCGAGACGCCGACGCCCGTGGCCGAGGCCGAGGCCGTCACCCCGACGCGACTGCTGTCGGCGGTCGACGACGTCACCGCGTGGCGGGCCGAGTCCGGCACGTGCACGCCCGGGACGGCGGGGCCGTCCCCCACGCTCGAACTGACGACGTCGGCCGGGGCGACCTGGTCGCCGCTGTCGGTGTCCACGAGCGGTGACCCGGCTGCCGTCGACCGGGTGCAGGCCACGGACGCGGCCTCGGCCTTCGTCGTCGGCCCGGCCGGCACGACCTGCGCCACGGCGTTCGCGCAGACCTTCTCGGGCGGGGCCGAGTTCCGGGACTACCCCGAGCGACTGGCCGCCTCGTGGTTCGTCGCGCGGTCCGCCCCGGGCACCGTGCACTCCCCCGCGGGTGACCGTCCGGCTCCGTGCGCGGCGGTCGTCGACCTCGCGGTCGTCAGCGACACCGAAGCCGGCGTGCTGTGCAGCGACCGCCGGTTCTTCCGCACGCTCGACGGTGCCCGCACCTGGGACGCGGGCACCGCCGTCGACGGAGCCGTCGCGATCACGGCCGACGCCGGCGAGTACCTCGTCGCCGCGCTCGGAGCGGCCTCCTGCGAAGGGACGGCCCTCGAAGCGCCGTCCGCCACGCCGGGCACCGTCGCGACCCGCGTGGGCTGCGCTCCCGTGTCGTCCGAGACGCCGGGTTCGGTCGCCCTCTCCGGTGGCGGCGGCTCGGTCTGGTTGTGGGCCGGAGACGACGTGCTCGTGTCGTCCGACGGCGGGGTGACCTGGTGATCGACCGATTCATGGCCTCACCGGCCCGGCGCACCGGCCTGCAGGTCGTGCTCGACGCCCTGGTCTGGGTCGTCGCAATCGTCTTCGCCGTGTCGCTGCGCTACGACTTCTCGTACGAGGCGGTCGCGTGGAGCGCGGTCTTCGGCGTGGCCGCCGTGACCGTCGTGCTCGGCGCAGCCCTGGGTTACGCGACCGGTCTCTACCGACGCCGGTTCGTGCCGGGCAGCTTCGCCGAGGTGCGCACCATCATGCGGGTCGTGGTCGTGACCGGGATCGCCGTGGGCATCCCGGTGCTTGTGGTCGGCACGGAGATCATGCTGGCACGCAGCACGATGTTGATCGCCCTGCCGGTCGCCTTCGTCTTCATGGGAGCCCTGCGGTACGTTGCGAGGCTCTACGTCGAAGGTCGCCGTCGGCCGGGCGAGGGAGCCCAGCCGACGCTCATCTTCGGCGCGGGTCGTCTCGCGAACCACCTCATCCGCCGCATGCTGACGGACCCCGACTCGCCGTACCTCCCCGTGGGCCTGATCGAAGACGACCCTTCGCGGGCGGGGTTGCGCATCGAGGGGGTCCGCGTCCTGGGCACGCGTCACGACCTCGTCGCCGCGGCGGAGCGCAGTGGGGCGAAGGCGATCATCGTCGGCATCGCCAAGGCCGATGCCCCGCTGTTGCAGGACGTCACCGACCGGGCGGCCGAGGCTGGCCTGCGGGTGATGGTGCTGCCGCTGCTCGACGAGATCCTCGAGGGCAAGTCGCGACTCGGTGACGTGCGCGACATCGCGATCGAGGACATCATCGGTCGCCACCCCGTCGACACGCAGGTCGAGTCGATCGCGGGCTACCTGGCGGGCAAGCGCGTGCTGGTCACGGGCGCCGGCGGCTCGATCGGCAGCGAGCTGTGCCGCCAGATCGCCAAGTTCTCGCCGGCCGAGCTGATCATGCTCGACCGTGACGAGACGGGCCTGCAGCAGTCGCAGCTGTCGATCTCGGGCAACGGCCTGCTCGACACCAAAGAGGTCGTGCTGGCCGACATCAGGGACCCGGAGGCGCTGCGAGCGATCTTCGCGGACCGTCGACCCGAGGTGGTCTTCCATGCGGCGGCGCTGAAGCACCTGCCGATGCTCGAGCAGTACCCCGACGAGGCCTGGAAGACCAACGTGCTCGGCACGCAGAACGTGCTCGACGCGAGCAAGGCGGTCGGGGTGACGACGTTCGTCAACATCTCGACCGACAAGGCCGCGAACCCCACGAGCGTGCTGGGGCACTCGAAGAGGCTCGCCGAGCGGTTGACCGCGTGGGCAGCGGACGAGACCGGTGCGCGCTATCTGTCGGTGCGGTTCGGCAACGTGCTGGGCAGTCGGGGCTCGATGCTGCCGGTGTTCACGTCGCTGATCGAGGCCGGTGGCCCGCTGACCATCACGCACCCCGACGTGACGCGGTTCTTCATGACCATCCCCGAGGCGTGCCACCTCGTGGTGCAGGCCGGCGGCATCGGTGCGCCCAGCGAGGTGCTCATCCTCGACATGGGCGAGCCCGTGCGCATCCTCGACATCGCCGAGCGGATGATCGCCATGTCGGGCCGTGACATCGGCATCGTCTACACGGGCCTGCGCGAGGGCGAGAAGATGCACGAGGAGCTCGTCGGTGACGGCGAGAGCGACAACCGGCCCGTGCATCCGAAGATCTCGCACACCACCGTGCCCGCCCTGCACCCGTCGCAGCTCGACGGCGTGCACGCCGACGTGGGCCCGTGGACCGCGGAGCTCACCCTCGACCCGAAACAGGAAGTCCCCGAGTGACCGAACGGATCTACATGAGCTCGCCCGACGTGGGCGAGCTGGAGGAGCAGTTTGTCCTCACCGCCATCCGTGGCGGCTGGATCGCGCCGCTGGGGCCTGACGTCGACGGCTTCGAGCGTGACGTCGCGGGGCGCGTGGGCGTCGACCACGGTGTCGCACTCAGCTCGGGCACGGCTGCTCTGCACGTCGCCCTCGTCGCCTGGGGTGTCGGGCCGGGCGACGTGGTGCCGACGTCCACGATGACCTTCGCGGCGACGGCGAATGCCATCGCCTACACGGGCGCGACGCCCTACTTCGTCGACTGCGACCCGGAGACCGGCAACATGGACCCCGGCCTCCTCGGTGAGGTCCTCGCCGAACTGCGGGCCGAGGGCGCTCGTGTCCCCGTCGTCGTGCCCGTCGACCTGCTGGGCAAGGCCGTGGACTACACGAACATCCTCGAGCTCGCGAACGAGCACGGATCACGCGTCCTGTCCGACGCGGCAGAGTCGCTCGGCGCGACCCACGCCGGCCGTGCCGCGGGGTCGTTCGGTGACGCGTCGGTGGTGTCGTTCAACGGCAACAAGATCATGACGACCTCCGGCGGGGGCATGTTGCTCACCGACGACGGGGACCTCGCGACACGAGTGCGCTACCTGTCGACCCAGGCTCGGCAGCCTGTCACCCACTACGAGCACACCGAGATCGGGTACAACTACCGTCTCAGCAACCTGCTCGCGGCACTGGGCCGAGCCCAGCTCTCCCGGCTGGACGACATGATCGCTCGCCGACGTGCCGTTCGCGACCGCTACCGCGCGTTCTTCGCCGACGTCGACGGCATCGAGCTGTTCGGCGCCACCGGTGACGAGGGTGACAACTGCTGGTTGACATCGATCCTCGTCGACGAGACCACGACCGGTTACAGCACGACCGAGATATCGCGGGTCCTCGCCGAAGATCAGATCGAATCACGGCCACTGTGGAAGCCCATGCACCTCCAACCCGTCTTCGAGGGCGCCCGACAGCGGACCACGGGCGCGTCCGAGAACTTGTTCCGGAGGGGGCTCACCCTTCCGAGCGGTTCGGCGCTCACCGAGGCCGAGATGGATCGAGTCATCGCTGCGCTCTCGATCGTCACAGGAGAGGCCAGCGGGCGTGCCTGAGTTCGCGTCCTTCGAAGTCCTCGACCGGCGTGAACCCGACCAACTCGCGGCTTGGATGAGAGTCTGGACCGCGAGTGACGACGCGGACCCGTTCGCCCACCCCACGCACGTCGATCTCTTCACCGGCGAGGGCGATGCGGCACACTGCGCCGTGCTCACCTGGGACGGCGGTTCGATCCTGCTGCCCTTCGTCCTCCGTACCATCGACGGCACCAGGCATCACGACGTGACGTCGGCCTATGGCTACGGCGGCCCGTTCTCGAGTGGTGACGTCACGCTGGACCGCTGGCACGAACTCTGGGCCGGATTCGCAGCCTGGTGCACCGGTCAGGGCGTCGTGTCCGAGTTCCTCCGGTTCAGCACGTCCCCGGACCCGCACGACATCGCCTACCCCGGGCAGTTGCACCATCGGTCGACCGTGATCGTCCGCTCGCTCGACCTCGAGCCCGAGGCCCTCTGGATGGACGTCGAGCACAAGGTGCGGAAGAGCGTCAACAAGGCCCGTCGATCGGGAGTCACGATCAGCGTCGACACCGAGGGAGGACGCCTCGAGGAGTTCCTCGCCATCTACGAGGGCACGATGGAGCGTCGCGGTGCGCACGAGCGCTACCTCTTCGGACGACGCTTCTTCGAACGCATCCGCGACGAGATGCGCGGTTCGTTCGCGTTCTTCCATGCCGACGTCGACGGCGTCATGGTCTCGACCGAACTCGTGCTGGCGGGCCGACGCACGTTGTACTCGTACCTCGGGGGCACGGACGACTCCGCATTCGCCCTCCGTCCGAACGACCTGTTGAAGCACGGCGTCATGACGTGGGGCGCTGAGACCGACAGAACCGCCTTCGTGCTCGGGGGCGGCGCCTCCCCCGGTGACGGCATCGAACGCTACAAGCTGTCGTTCGCTCCCGCGGGTGCTCGCCCGTTCTCCACTGGCGAGAGCATCGTCGACGCCGGGACGTACGCCGCGCTTTCCGGCGACGTCGACTCCGACGAGCCGTATTTCCCCGCCTACCGGAGGCCACGGCCGTGAAGATCCTCATCATCTCCCAGTGGTACGACCCCGAGCCGACCTTCAAGGGCCAGCTCTTCGCGGAGGAACTCGTTCGGCGTGGTCATGACGTCCAGGTGCTGACGGGATTCCCGAACTACCCGACCGGCACGCTCTACCCCGGCTGGACGATGCGCGTCTACCAGCGTGAGGTCGTGCGTGGCGTGCGCATCCTGCGGGTGCCGCTCTTCCCGAGCCACGACTCGTCGGCCCGCAACCGCGTGCTGAACTACGCGTCGTTCGCGCTCAGCGCCGCCGTGGGTGCGTTGTTCCTGCCCCGGCCCGACGTGGCCTACGTCTACCACCCACCGGCCACCGCGGCACTGCCTGCTCTCGTGCTCGCCCTCGTGAAGGACGTCCCCTTCGTCTACGACGTGCAGGACCTCTGGCCCGACTCCCTCGAGGCGACCGGCATGGTGTCCGACCATCGCGTGCTCCGAGCAGTCGCCTGGGGCATGCGCCGCCTGTACGCCGCGGCGACACGCGTCGTCGTCCTCTCCCCCGGCATGCGTACCCTGCTCGGCAGGCGTGGCACCCCCGAGGGCAAGACCGACGTGATCTACAACTGGGCGTACGAGAGCGACCTCGGAACCCGCCGGGACTCGACCGGCGTGGCTGTCGCGACCCGACCGGCGGAACTGCCCCATGCCTTCACGGTGACGTTCGCCGGCAACCTCGGCAGCGCGCAGGGGCTGGACGTCGTGCTCGACGCCGCCGAGATCCTCCGCGACGACCCCGGCGTCGCCTTCGTCATCGTCGGCACGGGCCTGGAGGAGGCGCGGCTGAAGCAGTCCGCCGTCGATCGCGGCCTCGAGGGCGTCATCTTCCTCCCCCGTCGACCGGTCACCGAGATCGGACCGATCCTCGACGCCTCCGACGCCCTCCTCGTGCACCTCGTCGACGAGCCGCTCTTCCAGGTGACCATCCCGTCCAAGACCCAGGCCTATCTCTTGACGGGGCGTCCGGTGCTGATGGGCGTCGCGGGTGACGCCTCCGAGCTCGTCGAGAAGGCGGGCGCGGGCCTGACGTTCCCGCCCGGCAACGCAGGAGCCTTGGCCGACCGCGTGCGTCGGCTTCGCACGATGTCCCCGGAGGCGAGGGCGGAGTTCGGCACCCGGGGCCGCCTCTTCTACGACGAGACGATGTCGCTCCGCTCGGGCGCTGCGGCGTTCGAGCGCACCTTCGAGCGTGCCCGTCCCTTGCGCCCCTGGCGCCTCGCCGTGAAGCGTGGGGCCGACGCAGCCGGCAGCGCCGCGGCCCTGGCCGTACTCGCGCTTCCCATCGCCGGTCTGGCCGTCGCAGCCTCCCGGGCGCTGGGTACACCCGTGCTGTTCCGGCAGGAGCGCCCCGGGCGCCACGGTGAACCCTTCGAGATGGTCAAGTTCCGGACGATGAACGACGCACGGGGCCCGGACGGCGACCTGTTGCCCGACGGCGAGCGCCTCACCCGGTTCGGCAGCTTCCTGCGCTCGACGAGCCTCGACGAGCTGCCCAGCCTCGTCAACGTATTGCGCGGTGACATGTCGTTCGTCGGGCCGCGCCCGCTGCTGATGCGTTACACGCGCTGGTTCACCGCCGCAGAGAGACATCGACTCGACGTCCGTCCCGGAGTCACCGGCCTGGCGCAGGTCAGCGGCCGCAACACGACCCCGTGGGACGACCGCCTCGCCCTCGACGTGGACTACGTCCGCGGGCTGTCCCTGCGACGCGACCTGCGCCTCCTCGTCGCCACGCTGGCCCGGGTGACGCGGCGTTCCGGCGTGGTCGTCGACGCTGAATCGATCATGCAGAACCTGGACGACGCACGCCGCGATCGTGAGGCTCGCTCGTGAGTGTCGAGGTCCGGCCTGCCGTGCTCGCCGACGTTCCCCTGCTCGCCGACCTGACCGCACGGTCGTTCGATGAGTCGCTGCACCCCTACCTCACGGTCGCGCAGGCGGGGGCGGCTCGATTCCTGGCGTTGGTCGTCACGCATCCGCACCTCCACCCCGGGCGCGAGTTGCTCGTCGCCGTCTCCGAGGAGGCAGTGGTCGGCTACGCAGACCTCCGCACCTCCCCCAAGGGCGACGCGTTCCTCAGCTACCTCTGCGTCGTCGAAGAGGCCCGCGGGCGCGGCGTCGCGACGGCCTTGCTCGACGCCTTCCGGGCCGAGCGTTCTCACCGCAGCCTGGCCCTCGACGTCTTCACCTCGAACGGGCCCGCGAATGCTCTCTACGACCGGCTGGGTTTCGGCCGCGGGCCGTTGAGCACCTGGGTCACCCGTCCTCTGCCCGCCGCAGCGAGCGTCCCGGCACCCGTCGAGGCATTCGCCACCCAGCACGCGACCCAGGAGGCCTACGGCTTCTCGCAGTTCCGGACGGGCGACCTGCCCGTCGCGGGTGGGATGCGGGCTCCGTCGACCTTCGGGCGCATCGGCGAGACCGTGCTCAAGTGCCTGACTCTCGCGGATTTCGACGACGACGACGTCCTCGCCGCTCTCCGGGCGTCGTTCCCCACCACGACGGAGGCGTTCGTCATCGTCGCCGACGACAGTCGCCCGGCTTCACCCCACCGCGTCGTCGTCACGAGTGAACGACGCACCCTCGACACCCGGCAGGACGCCACACGAACCAGGAGGCACGGCAGTGCAGCGTGACATCACCAAGAAGGCCCTCGAACGCAGCACCTACGAGCGGCCGGCGTTCTTCTACTCGTCGGCCCGCGAGGGCATGCTCGACCTGCTGAGGAACGTCCTGCAACCGGGCCGTGCCGTGGCCCTCCCGGCCTTCATCGGCTGGTCGCCGAACGAAGGCAGCGGCGTCTTCGACCCCGTCGAGGAGTCCGGTGTCGGGCGCCGCTTCTACGACCTGAACAGCGATCTCACGGTCGACCTTGCCTCGCTCGGGCAGACCTTGGCCGCGGGCGACGTGGGCGTGCTCGTGGTCATCCACTACTTCGGCCGCACCGACCCCGCCTGGCAGGAGGTCCGCCGCCTCGCCTCAGAGCACGACGTGTTCCTCGTCGAGGATCTGGCGCACGGCTGGTTCTCCGCCCTCGGCCGCGGGGCCTCCGGCACCTATGGCGAGGCGCAGCTCTACTCGCTGCACAAGATGTTACCGCTGGCGGACGGCGGCATGGTGACCTACCGCTCGCCCGGGCTCGTGAGCGGCCAGGCCTCCACCGAGCACGCCCTTCCGGGCCGCATGCTCAGCTATGACACCGAGGCCATCTCGGCACATCGCCGCCTCGTCTTCGAGCGCACCGGTACCGCTCTGGCCGAGCTCGCCCGGGACGACGACCGCTTCGCGTTGATGTGGCCGGACATGGGTGACGACGTCCCGCAGACCCTGCCGGTGCGCATCACCGGTGCCGATCGGGACCACGTCTACCGCTACATGAACGAGCACGGCGTCGGCATGGTCAGCCTGTACCACACGCTGATCCCCCAACTCCCGGCGGGCTTCGACGAGGTCCGGTCGATCTCGCGTCAGATCATCAATTTCCCTGTCCACCAGGACGTCGACCCCGACCGTGTCGACGGGATCGTCGCCCTGTTCCGGGAGGCGTTGGACGCCGCCACGACCGCCTCCTCCCCTTCGTCCGACGCCACCGCAGAGAGGCACGCATGAGCATCACCGACACGAACGACTACGAGGGCCGCACCGTCCTGATCACGGGAGGCACCGGTTCGTTCGGACGGACGGTCGCACAGAAGCTGCTGTCCTCGGGTGTCGCGCAGGTCCGCATCCTCAGCCGTGACGAGGCCAAGCAGGACCAGATGAGGCACGACCTGGGAGACGGACGCGCGCGGTTCTACGTCGGCGACGTGCGCGACTACCTCAGCGTCGAACGCGCTGCGCGAGACGTCGACTACGTCTTCCACGCGGCGGCCCTCAAGCAGGTACCCTCGTGCGAGTTCTTCCCGATCGAGGCCGTCAAGACGAACGTCCTCGGCAGCGAGAACGTGGTTCGCGCGAGCGAGGAGGCGGGTGTGTCATCCCTCGTCTGTCTCAGCACCGACAAGGCCGTCTACCCGGTCAATGCCATGGGCATGAGCAAGGCGATGATGGAGAAGGTGGCGCAGTCCCACGGGCTGAACAACCCGAACGCCGTCACCACCGTGTCGTGCGTGCGGTACGGCAACGTCATGTACTCACGGGGTTCGGTCATCCCTCTCTTCATCTCGCAGCTCCAGGCCGGCAAGGATCTCACCGTGACCGACCCCGCCATGACGCGGTTCATGATGTCGCTGCCGTCGTCGGTCGACCTCGTCGAGCACGCGTTCCGCAACGCCCGTCAGGGCGACCTGTTCATCAGGAAGGCCGCGGCCTGCACGATGGGCGACCTCGCCCAGGCGGTGATCAACGTGTTCCGCAGCGACCGACGGGTGACCGTGATCGGCACCCGCCACGCCGAGAAGGTGTCCGAGGCACTGGCGAACCGCGAAGAGCTCTCCCGGGCCGAGGACATGGGCGATTACTTCCGCATCTCCGCCGACAAACGTGACCTCAACTACAGCGCCTTCTTCGAGGAGGGCGATCCGCAGCAGGTCGAGTTCACCGACTACGACTCCCACACCGTCGACCGGATGACCGTGGCCGAGGTCGAGCAGATGCTCTTGTCGCTGCCCGAGGTGCGTTCGGAGCTCGCCTTGGCCGGCATCGGGGCGCCGGAACGGTCCGCGTGAAGATCGCGATGACCGGGGCGGGCGGGTTCGTCGGCTGGCACACCCGGGCTTACCTCCACTCGATCGGCGAACGCGACGTGCACGCGTTCGCGGTCGGTTCGGCCTTCGACGCCAGCGCGGCCAACGTGGCTGTGTCGGGGTCGGACCGGCTGCTGCTGATCGCCGGCGTCAACCGTGGCAGCGACGACGAAGTCCGGGACGGGAACCTGCTCTTCGCCGAGCAGGCCGCAGTGGCCCTCCGAGCCGCCGAGGCCCCACCCCGCCTCGTCGTGTTCGCGAGCTCGACCCAGGTCGGCAACGGCTCGGTGTACGGGCAGGCGAAGCACGAGGCGTCCGAGGTCGTACGGGTCGCCGCCGAGGCCGTCGGGGCACGCTTCGTCGACCTGCGGCTGCCCAACCTGTTCGGTGAGCACGGGCGCCCCTTCTACAACTCGGTCACGGCGACGTTCTGCCATCTGCTGAGTCGGGGTGAGAGGCCGTCGGTCGAGATCGACAACACGCTGAGTCTGCTGCACGTTCAGCACGCGGTAGAGGCTCTGGTGGAGGGCAGCCCGAGCAGCGTCCTCGAGCCGCACGTCACGGTGTCGTCCGTCTCGTCGCTGCTCTCGACCCTCTCGACCTTCGCCGAGGCATATGGGCGGGGCGACGTACCCGCCTTGAGGAGCGACTTCGAGCGGGACCTGTTCAACACCTACCGATCGTTCGCCTTCGAGGTGTCGACGAGCCTCGACCTCCGGCAGAACGCCGACGATCGGGGTAGCTTCATCGAGGTGATCAGGTCGCACGGCGGCTCGGGCCAGACGTCGTTCTCGACGACGGTGCCGGGCGTCACGCGAGGTCAGCACTACCATCGGCGCAAGATGGAGCGCTTCACGGTGCTGGCCGGCTCGGCCGACATCCGCCTTCGCCGCCTGTTCTCGGACGACGTCGTGACGGTCTCGGTCGACGGTGATCGACCGTGTTCCGTCGACATGCCGACCTTTTGGGCACACTCGATCACCAACACCGGCGACGACGTGCTCTACACGATGTTCTGGTCGAACGAGATCTTCGACCCCGCAGCCCCCGACACCATCCCGGAGACCGTATGACCACCCCCGCCCCTCGTCTCAAGGTCGTGACCGTCGTCGGGACGCGCCCCGAGATCATCCGCCTCTCGGCCGTGATCAAGCGCCTGGACGAACACGTCGACCACGTGCTGGTGCACACCGGCCAGAACTACGACTACGAGCTCAACGAGGTGTTCTTCGAAGACCTCGGGCTGCGTCGGCCCGATCACTTCCTCGAAGCCGACACGTCCTCGCTCGGAGCCGTGCTGGGCAGCATCCTCGTGTCGATCGAGAAGGTGCTCGTCGACGAGCGACCCGACGCCTTCCTGGTGCTCGGTGACACGAACAGCAGCATCTCGGCGGTCATCGCCAAGCGCTTGAAGATCCCGGTCTTCCACATGGAGGCCGGAAACCGTTCTTTCGACGAGAACGTGCCCGAAGAAACCAACCGGCGGTTGGTCGACCACGTGGCCGACTACAACCTCGTATACACCGAGCACGCCCGCCGTAACCTGCTGGCCGAGGGGCTGCACCCGTCGCGCATCCGCCTCACCGGTTCTCCGATGAAGGAGGTGCTGGCCCAGAACGCGGACGGTGTCGCCGCGAGCACCGTCCTCGCGGACGAGGAGCTGGAGTCGGGCGGCTATTTCTTGGTCAGCCTGCACCGCGAGGAGAACGTCGACCACGCCGGCCGTCTCGAGTCGATCCTGCGCGGCTTGAACGACGTCGGACACCAGTACGACCTGCCGGTGCTGGTGTCCACGCATCCGCGGACGCGCATCCGGCTGGAGGCGCTCGACCGCTCGTTCGATCGACTGCGGTTCCACAAGCCATTCGGGTTCCACGACTACCTGGCCCTGCAGAAATCAGCTCGTCTCGTCCTGTCGGACAGCGGCACGATCGCCGAAGAGTCATCGCTGCTGGGCTTCCCGGCCGTCACGCTTCGCGATGCCATCGAGCGCCCCGAGGCCGAGGACACCGGCAGCATCGTGCTGACCGGGACGACACCCACCAGCATCACCCAGGCGGTGCGCTACGTGCTCGACACGTCGGCTGTGGGCACGGTGCCCGCCGACTACGCCATCGGTGACACGTCGCACCGCACGGTGTCATCGATCCTGTCACTGGCGCCAGGCTTCCACGAGCGCGCCGGAATCCGCCGCTAGCCGGCGGCTGATGCCGAGGGGCCTGCCATGGCCCGGCTCGTTCCTTGAGCAGGTCCCCGCGTCGGCTACGGTCAGGTCATTGACTGGGTCTCTGCATGGGTGAGGGCTGGTGTCCCGACGGACAATCCGCGACGGGGTTCTAGGACGCATACCGATGCAACTATCCAACTGAGCAGTAGTACTGGAAGACCCGCGAGGAAGGTGGCAGCGTCCACCTCCTGCTTAACCACGACGTTAAAGACCAGGAGGAACAGCAACGCACCAGCCGGCCGCCTGGCTGCCCCGGCAGCGTCGTCGGCCATCCGGAGGGCCAATCCCACGAAGACCATGCCGAGCAGGACGACTCCAGCACCGCCGTAAAGGTACAACGACCCAGGAAGGGTAATGGCGCTGGAACTCGAACCACCGCCTTCGTAGTACTCCACGTAAAAGTTGTACCCGGACAATCTGACTGGCTTATCGGGCCAGAGGAGACGTGGGATCAGGCCTGTCACCGGCGCGGTCGCCACTTCATCAAGGGACCTGTAAGGAATGTCGGACGGCGTCTTGTCCATGATGAGCGCGAGGTTGTCGATCAACCGCAATCGTTCCAACGTCGTGGCTGAGCCGTCCGTCACGACGGGCTGGAAAACGTAACGGCCCGACACCACGCCCTGCGCGGCCACCTCGAGGCTCTGTTCCACCGTCAGTCGCCCTCGACCATCGGTGACGTCCTGCCGGATGCCGTCGACGATGGGCGACACAACCAGGACAAACCCGAGTGCTGTCACGACGATCCACAGGATCGACCGTCGCCCGCCACTGAGTAGCAGGGGAACGCCGACCGCCAGGGCCATCGTGACGAAAGACTCTTTGAGGCCAGTGATGAGGCTTAAGGCCACGGCGACTACAGCCACGGGCATGAGAGCCGCCCACCAGGTGTCCTTCTTGCTCACAAAGACCCGCATGGCGAGGCCGAAGAGGGCGGCGGACTTGAGATTCGACAGGACCAGTAGAGGTTGGATATACCAGGCAGACGAGTCGACAGCATCGACGGTCGCGTTGCCGAGGTAGCCGTAGCGGCCGAGGAAGACGGCTGTGACGATGTCAGCGCCCACGCCGAGCGCAAAGATCCCGACGAGGAAAAGCGGACCCCGGACCACCTCCGACCGACGGTCGGCGACCAAGCCGAACGTTCGCTCGCCGAAACGTCGCACGATCGCCGCTCCTCCCCCGGAGTAGCCAACTGCCCACGCCGTGAATGCGAACGCCGCGAGGATGAGCGCTGCTGGAATTGACGCCTTGTCGACGATGGCGCCGCTGCCGAGCTGACGCGTGGTGATGGACACGGTGGCGAGCCCGAAGACGAGAGAGCCGTACACGAGGAACCAAGCGCCGAGTCTGAGCTCGAGAAGGCCCAGCGTCTTTTCCCGGACGAACACCAACAGGAAGAGTCCGAGGACATAGACGAACGCGCCGAAGGACATGAAGTTGATCCGCGAGTCGAGATCGATTCGACCCAGACCGATACCACCAAGTAATAAGCCAGCCGCGATGAGGACGAAGGAAGCGCCGACTAGGGGCATACGCGCCTCAACTGCCCCGATGCGCGACTCGACGCGGGCGGTCACGTGCGAACCCTTCGAAGGGGGCTTGCCGTTGTCGACCTCAGGGCTAAGTCGAGAACGTGGGGCTGGGCCGCCTCTTTCTGCCACTCGTCGTAGGCGCGACCGGCCTCGTGGCGGGCCTTGAGGCGTGCTGCCGGGGACAACTCGACGTAGGCCCTCACGGCCTTCCCCCATTCCGCGGCATTTCGCTCCGACACGATGACTCCTCCCCCGGCTGCAAGACGGGACGACCACGGTGTCGAGTCGGAGCAGATGACAGCACAGGCGACCGACAGAGACTCCGCAATCACGTGGCCGAAATTTTCTCCCGCGGTCGGCATGACCATCGCATCATAGTTCTTGAGGGTGGCTCGCACACGGTCGTGGGGCAGCGACTCATGGAACCGCACAACGACGTGCTCCGGGAGATCGTCTACGAGGGCGACGCAACGGTCGCGGTAGGCCGCGTCCTCTGCAGGCCCGTAGACGTCCAACGTCACGGGAGCAGGCGCAGACCGAAGGCCCGCGATCGCAAGATGCAGGCCCTTGTGCTCGACCAGTCGCCCGACACTCACCAGTGCCAGCGGCCCGTCGACAGGCTTGCCGGGGATGCCGCTCTGGTCGCTCTTCTCGGGCAGGAGGGTGTCATTTTGGCGCACAACCACTCGCGCCTTAGCACCCCAGAGGCGTCTGATGTCTGCCTCCTCGAAGGCCGATGATGCATGCCAAGTCACCCTCGCTGGTAAGTGCAGCAGACGATACGCCGCGATGAAGGACCGTTTTTTGGTGGATTTTGAACCGATCGCTTCTGCCCCGAATTCTCCTCGGGGAGCGACCAGCAGGACGGGCCGTCCGAACCAGTGCAGGGCGTTCAGGATCTGGGGCACGATCGACAACCTGAAATCAAAGAAAGAGTTGACGTACAGAAGCTCCGGCCGGACCTCCCGAGCATCCTTGAGGGCGCTCATGTGATGTCGCAAGCGCTCGACATGGGTGTACCTCACGGTCACGCCATCACGCATCGTCCACTTCTCAACCTCGACAGGGAGGGGCTCGTCGACGCCGTGGTCGCGGTCGCGGGTGATGACTTTGACCGAGAAGCGGGTGGGCACCGTGCGCGCCAGAGCCTCGAGCGTGCGGATCGGACCGCCGCCCCGATAGGCCGGGGGGTACCGAGGAGCGAATACTAAGACGCTTACCCTTGCCTCCTCCGCCGGGCCTGTGTCGTCAGACATGTGTTCCTCCTTCGCCCGTGCCCAGGCGGCGCAGGACTACGAGAGCGACGGCGATGGCCGTCAGCGTGACGAGCTCGCCGATGCCGAGAGCGACGGGCGCTCCGAAGACGCCCCAAAGGCCGATCGCAGGCCCCATGGCCAGCAGACCCGATACCAAACCGGTGATCTGGGCGGCCGCAGCGTGGCCTGGGTGGTTCCGTGCCCGCACGAAAGCCCCGGCGACCTGAGAGAGGGACCGGAAGATCATGACGAGCGCGAGGGCCCACACGAGAGGGACGGCAGCGGCGAAGGACTCGCCGAATAGCAGGGGCACCAGCAGCGGGGCGACGAGACAGAGGCCCGCGCTGACGACAAGGCTGACGAGGGCGGTTCTGATGAGTGTCACCGTCTCGAGGCGGCCCCGTTCGACGTCTGCAAGACCGAGCTTCGAAGCGCGGGGAAACATCACGCTAGCAATCGCCGTAGCGAAGGGAGACACGAGGTTCGCCATGGTGCTGCCGACCGCGTACTGACCGAGGTCCGACGCGGGCACTGTGCGAGAGAGCACCAATTTGTCGTACTGCCCTGCCAACGCGGTCGGCACAGCGGCGCCGGCATAGGCCCCTCCATAAGTCAGAAGGCGCTTCCCGCCGATGTCTGGCGGCTCGGCTTCAGAGGCCTCCTGGGCTGGGGTCTTGACCAGTCCGAGCGCAAAGAACTGCAGGAGGATGCTGAGCACAAGACAACAGGCGACGCCGATCAGCGAGAGCACGCCCAGGGACGCCAGCACGGCAATCGCCACTGCATAGAGCAGTGGCTGCGCCAGCCTGACAACGTTCCAGCGCGCGATGGAGACGGCCTGGAGTGCGTAGACACCGGAGGCGAACACGCTGTTGAGCAGCACGCCGATGAACATGATGACGTACGCCCATCGCAGCTCGGGGTCGTCCCCGGCGAGGAGGGGGGTGGCGACGAGACCCGCCACTGTCAGGACGACACCGGCAACGAGCATCAGACGACGGGCACGGACGACGATCGACTGGATCTGCCCTGGGTGACGCGAGACGAAGTAGGTCACGGCGCCGCTTTGACCGACCTCGGCGACGACCTGAGCCAAAGCGAAGTAGGCAAGGATCGCGGCCCAGTGACCACGTCCATCGGGGCCCAGTCCGCGAGCGACGATGATGCCCGATACAGTCGCCAGCCCGACCATCCCGAGATTCGTCGCGGTGGCCTGGGCGGCGGGCCGACGAAGGCCATGCCGCAGCGTCCCGAGTCCTACACGCCGGAGCCCAGCGCTCACACGGACCACAGCTCGTCGAGAAGCTGGACGAGCCGGCCGTCGTACGTATGGTCGCGAGCCGCCCGGATTGCTGCAGCATCAGCGACGGGCCGCCCCTTCTCCGGGTCTCGCAGCAGTTCGCCGGCAAGGTCGACGAGCTCCTCGAAAGTCTCGAACGTGAAGAGTTCCTCTCCGATCCGGAACGCGTCGGCAAAGCCTGCGCGCTCCTCGGTGAGAATGGCGCTTCCTGCGCCTGCGGCCTCGAACACGCGGCAGTTGACTCCCGAGAACTCGGCAGGATGCAGGTTGTTGAGCACGACACGTGCGCTCCGGAACACCGCAGATTTCTCGAGCCTCGTCACGCTTCTGCCCTGGTGGACTGACCGGAGGGCAGGGAAGTCCAACCAGCTGGCGAGGGATGGCCCGTAGATCTCGAGTGGGAGACCAGCTCTGACTAGTCGGTCCAGGAGGACGGCCCTGGTCGGGTGGACGTTGCCAGCCAGGACGATCACTTCCCGCGTTCCGTACTCCCCTTGAGGTACGTGCCACGCGGGGTTTCCGGCCTCGGGAAGGTACGACACAGGAAGCCCTTGGAGAACCGAGAGCTGACGCACCAACGTGGGGTTCTTCAGAAAAATCCGGTCATAGCCCGCGAGGAAGAGATCGTGACGCCCCATGTTGCTCACGGCGTCAGGAAACCAGAGGGCTGACCGCGCACCGTGACGGGTCAGCTGACTCAGCACCGGTTTTTGCACGGTGCGGTCCATCGTCAGGACGACGTCGGGACGGAATTCCTCCGACGCACGGACGAGATGCTTCTGGAGCATGGCGTCCTGCGCAGTGAGGCGCTCGCCCAGCACAGCCACCGCGTTGCTGAGGCGACGATTCCTGAAGCGTGGCCGCGCTGGCCCAGTCGTCCTCACCTCGTGACCGAGCCGCGTCAATGCGTTCTGTACGTTGTCGGCGAACGAGTCGGCGTCGAGTGGTCCGATCACGAGGATCTTCATGATCGAGCACCTCGCTCAATCCGCTCGTCCACTTGTTGTGCAACTGCGGCCGACGTCACCGAACCGACCACATCGAGCAGAGCCCCGACGGCCGACGTGCGCGAGAAGCGATCGATGACGACCTCGCGGGCACGGCGAGCAAGCCGCTCGGCGAGGGTGGTGTCGGTATGCAGGGCGATGAGTGCCTCCGCGATCTCCGCCACGGCGTGGTCTCCCCGATCGACGAGCAGGCCGGGGTGTGGCTCGTCAGCGAATATGAAGCTCGATCCCTCGGTGTCGGTCGCCACGACCGGCAGACCGCACGCCATGGCCTCGATCGCGACGATCCCGAAACCCTCCTCGTGAGAAGACAGGACGAAGACCGACGACCGGCGGTACAAACCGACCAGAGCGCCATCGGGAATTGGCGCGACGACCTCGACCCGGTCGTCGATGCCGAGCTCGTGCGCGAGCGACATGTTGTCCTCCGTCGGCCCCTGGCGTCCGGCCAGCACAAGACCGGGCAGATCAGGAACCACACCGAGTGCACGGGCGTATGCGCGGAGGAGGCGATCAATACCCTTACGAGGATCGGCCAACCTTCCGACGGTGAGGATCGAGCCCTGAGAGTTGCGGGAGCCCTGGGGTGAGAATGCATCGACGTCGATCGTCGGGGGGAGCAGCTCAACGCGGCTCGCGCCCAGACGGCGGTAGACCTCCCGCATGGCAGGGTTGATGGCGACCGCGACACCCGACCTGCGGAGAGCAGAACGTTCGAGGGACGACATGAGGTAGGTGTTGAGCCAGGTAAGCCAAGCTCTCGGTCCGCGCTGCACCGCCAGCACACTGCGTCTCTCCTCACGAACCAACGACGCGCTGTAACAGACGACCGGGACTCCCGACCCCTGGACGGCATAGGCCGCCGCGGGGCTGCCCGCGAGGACGACTGCCACGTCGAAAGTCCGTATGAGTCGGTCGAGGTGCCGTCGAGGCAAGTTGCGCATGACCTCCCACTCAGCGAACCACGATCCGACATCGTTGACGGTCGTGCCGTTGACCGTCCGCTTGGTGACTTCCGGTCCGCGGACCCACGTCGCTGGTGACATCAACCTGTGGCTCTGCGGTGCGTGACGGGACATGCGCAAAGAAACGACCTCGACCTCGACGCCCTCCACCGAGGCAAGGTCGACGGACAGCGATTCGGCCATCGTGTTGATTCCGCCGCCCGGTCCTTTCTCCCCGTGGTACTCGGGCACGACCAATGCGACGCGCAGCACGCTCAGAGCACCTCGGCCGTCGGGACGGACCGGGTGTTGCGCGTGTCGAGCACGAGCACGTCACTTTGAGCCAACACTGTGAGGTCAACGTCGGGGTGGGCCGTGACGATGACCGACAAGTCGACGCGGGCCAGGGTCTCGGCGTCCAGGGAGACGCGTTCGACGCCTTGGGGCCACCGGTGCTCTTCGACGTGCTCATCTACGGCCACGAGGTCTGCACCGAGCTCGAGGAGCAGCTCGATCATCGCCATCGACGGCGCCTCCCTCACGTCGCCGGTACCGGGCTTGTAAGCGAGGCCGATGAGCAAGATCCGAGTACCCCGGACAGACTTGCTGATCCCGTTGAGCATGGCGATGACCCGCTCCACGACGTAGTTCGGCATGTGGTCGTTGACATCGTTGGCGAGCTCGACAAAACGGAAAGGTCTGCCGAGTTGCTTACGTACCTGCCAAGAGAGATAACTAGGGTCGACCGGCAGGCAATGACCACCGACGCCAGGACCCGGCGTGAACTTCATGAAGCCGAACGGCTTGGTAGAGGCCGCCTCGATCGACTCCCAGACATCAACCCCGAGCTGGTTCGCGAACATCGCGAGCTCGTTGACGAGGGCGATGTTGACGTGCCGGAAGGTGTTCTCCAGCAGCTTCGTCAGCTCTGCCTCCCTCGTGCCGGATACGGGGACGGTCGTGGTCACCAACTGGTCGTAGAAGCCTTGCACCGCCACGAGCGACGGGGCGTCGATACCGGCGACGACTTTAGGAGTCGTCACGAAGCCCCACGTCGGGTTGCCGGGGTCGATGCGCTCGGGACTGTACCCGACGGAGAAGTCCTGGCCGGCAGTGAGGCCGGAGCCCGCTTCGAGGAGAGGGACCAGCAGCTCCTCGGTCGTGCCGGGGTACGTCGTCGACTCGAGGACGACCGTGGCGCCAGCGCGGAGGTACGGAGCGAGCGACGCGGCGGACTGCTCGATGAAGCTGAGATCGGGCAGCGACTCGCGGAGCGGCGTCGGCACCGTGATGACCGCGAAGTCGAAGCCGGTGACGTCCTCGTAGTTCGTTGTCGCGAGATAGCGGCCGCTTTCGAGGGCCGCCATGAGTGTTGCGTCGCTGATGTCGTCGACGTACGACTTCCCCTCCCGGAGCAGACCGGTGCGCGCCTCGTCAAGGTCGATGCCGACCACTGTGTGGCCCACCTCGACGGCCCGCATGGCCACAGGAAGGCCCACATATCCCTGGCCTACGACGACTGTCTTCAATTTGACTCCTGGGTCGATCTGCCGACGTTGCCGCAAGCTCGGATGTTCTGGGGCGCGAAGGTCACTGGGCCGAAGGAACAGTGTCGAGCGTGTCGGCTGCTAGGCCCTGCTTGACGGCGTCCAGTCCCGTCTGATCGACATTGACGATCGACTGGCCGCCGATGGAGCCGGTGCCTGCGGTGGGGATTGTGAAGAAATGCATCTTGGACGAGTCGATCGATCGGAGGCTGAAGCCCAATGAAGCGATTGTTCCGACGTCGAATTGTTTGTCGACGGTGAGGTAAGGCGACATCGCCGTGACGAAGGCAGAGATTTTGCCCGGGTCGGACAGAGTCGATCGGCTCAGCACCGTATTGGCTAGGCCCCTGACGAAGGCTTGCTGATTCTTGACTCGAGTGAAGTCGGCGTCGGCGAACGCGTGGCGCTCTCGCACGAATGCCAGAGCAGCGTCACCCTCGAGCTTGTTGACGCCCGCAGCGTACGAGTAGTCGCCAGCGCTGAACGCGCGCGGAGATTCGACGTCGACCCCGCCCAGGGCCGTCGTCATGCCCTTGAAGCCCTCGAAGTCGATGATGGCGACGTGGTCGATGCGGACACCGAGCAGCTGCTCGACCGTCTGAACGGTCAGGGGCGAGCCGCCGTACGCGAAGGCGGCGTTGATCTTGTTCGAGCCGTGGCCGGGGATCGGCACGTAGAGGTCGCGCATGATCGACATCACGTAGACGTTCTCGCGGTCCGCGTCCACGTGCACCAACATCATCGAGTCGGTCCGCTGGTCCGACGACGACGCGTCGTCGATCGTCGTCGCATCGGCCCGCGAGTCCGAACCCATCAACAGGATGTTCATCGCCCCATCGGGTGCCGGCGCAGGACGTGTGGACTCCTCGGGGAATGCCTGCTCGATCTTCGTCGCGTTGTCGTTGAACGAGTTCGCCAACCGCGACGCGTAGACACCGCCCACGACCCCGACGACCACGAGCACCCCGACCAGCACCGAAGCGAGCGTGATCAGTGCGATGACCGGCTTCGACCGGCGCCGCTTGCGCTTCTTCTGCGGGGTCGGCTCGTCACCGTCGCCCTCGTCGGGCGTCAGAGTGAAGATGTCGCTCATGCGGCTTGCTCCCCTGGCACTTGGTCACGAATCTCGGCCAAAGCTCACCCGACTATAACAAGGAGTCGAAAACTCCTCGGCTCCCGCCCCGAACGGGGGCCACCCTCACCCGACCAGCTCGTTCGCCGTGCGCAGCACCCGCCCCGATACGAGCTCCTCCCCCACTCCCGCCACGTCGGACGCCACCGTGAACACGGCCGTCTCGCCCGGCAGCAGGGTCACGAGCATCTCGTCCACCGTCGCCGCGGGGTCGACCTTGTCGACGAGCAGGGCCAGGTCGCGGACGAGCGAACCCGCCGTCACCTCGACCCGGTAGCCCGCGCCCGACCCCTCGGCGAGCGCCGTCACCGACGTCGACAGCGACGCCGCGGCGAGCGCCGAGTCCCGCGGCTCGACCGGGAACCACAGCCCGCGCGTCACCCCCTCCACCGACGCCACGAGCAGCTCCGACTCGGGCGCCCCGAACTCCGCCACCGTCGAGGGCACCGGCACGGTCACCGTGTCGCGAGCCGCCACCGTGAGCGACACCTGCTCCGAGGCGAGGACGCGACCGTCGTACGCGACGCGCCGCAGCGTGAGCGGGCCGACCAGCGCCTCCTCGGTGTCGTTGACCACCACGGCCGCGAGACCGCCGTCCCGCGGCTGGATCGTCACCAGCCGGTCCGCGAACGCGTGCCGCATCGCGTAGAGCAACGGCTTGCGCTGCCCGTCGCCGTCGACCGCGGCCCAGGACGTCACCGGCCAGCAGTCGTTGATCTGCCACACCACGGCCCCCATGCACCGCGGAGCGTGCGACCGGAAGTGCTCGAGCGCCACCTGCACGGCGTTCGCCTGGTTCAGCTGCATGGCCCAGTGCCACGCCTCGATCTCGTCGGGCAGCCGGTAGTGCGCCAGCAGCCCGTCGGTCAGCTTGTCGTTGCCCTGCATCGCCTTCTGGTGCACGATCATGCCGGGCGACTCGGGGGTCAGCGGCTCGTCGTGGATCGCCCGCGTCATCGCCGACCAGGTCGGCGGCCCCTGCCAGCCGAACTCGGCCACGAACCGCGGCACGACGTCACGGTAGGTCGGGTAGTCCTTGCGGTTCCACTGCTCCCACAGGTGCACCGATCCGTGGTCGGGGTCGCTCTGCGCCACGTCCAGGCTGCCCGACCAGGGGCTGCCCGCCGCGTAGGGACGCCCCGGGTCGAGCTCGCCCACCAACGCCGGCAGCAGGTCGAGGTAGTAGCCCAGCCCCCAGGTCGCCCCGTCGAGCCGACGCTCCCAGCCCCACTCGTCGTGACCCCAGATGTTCTCGTTGTTGCCCGTCCAGAGCACCAGGCTCGGGTGCGTCATCAGCCGCCTCACGTTGTCGCGCACCTCGGCCTCGACCTCGCCGCGCAGCGGGTCCTCCTCCGCGTAGGCCGCACAGGCGAACAGGAAGTCCTGCCAGGTGAGCATGCCGCGCTCGTCGCACAGCTCGTAGAAGTCGTCCGCCTCGAAGATGCCGCCACCCCACACCCGCAGCAGGTTCACGTTGCCGAACTCGGCCTGCTCAATGCGCTCCCGGTAGCGGTCACGCCCGATGCGGTGCGGGAACGCGTCGTCGGGAATCCAGTTCGCCCCCTTGATCCACAAAGGCTCGCCGTTCACCACGACCCTGAAGCTCGTGCCGACCTCGTCGGGGTCGACCTGCACCTCGACCGTGCGGAACCCGATCCGCGACGACCACTCGTCGAGCACCGGGCCGGCCGAGCCCCCGCCGGTCGGCGCCTCGGTGCCCGAGGCCTCGGCGCCCGGCGCGTCGACACCCGAGGAGGCGCGGGTCGCGTCGACCCCGTCGCCGTCACCCCCCGAGGAGGCGCGGCTCGCGTCCCCGCCCGCTCCCCCGGTCACCGAGACCCTCACGTCGTAGAGCGGCTGCCCGCCGTGACCCCTCGGCCACCACAGCTCGGGGTCGTCGACGACCACCTGCACGACCGCGGAGTCCGCGCCCGGCTCGACCCGCGCCTCCTGCGTGACGTCGCCGACGGTGGCCCGGACCGTCACCGGCCCGGCCGTGCCCCCGACGCCGGGCTCGGAGCCGGCCCCGAAGCCGGCCCCGCCCGAAGCGACGGCGCGCTCGAGGTCGACGTGCACGTCGACGACGCCCCGCGCCCCGTCGACCGTCACGACCGGACGCACGGCCGCCAGCCGCACCGACGACCACGACTCGAGCGTCACGGGCTTCCAGATGCCCGAGGTCGCCGTGTCGAGGCCCCAGTCCCAGCCGAAGCTGCACGCCATCTTGCGGATCGCGTTGTAGGGGTGGTGGTTCACGTGCGGCCGGTAGCCGAGCGCCAGGCTCTGCGCGTCGGCGTAGGCCACCGGCGAGCCGAACCTCACCTCGAGGTCGTTCGACCCCTCGCGCAGCCGGCCGTCGACCGCGACCCGGTAGGTGCGGTGCTGGTTGCGCGTCTCGGCCACGACCTCGCCGTTGAGCAGCACGGTGGCCACCGTGTCGAGGCCCGCGAAGACCAGCTCGTGGCGGTCGTGCCCGTCGGGCTGCCAGTCGAAGGTCGACGTGTACGACCAGTCGGCCTGCCCGATCCAGGCGAGCAGGTGCTCGTTCGCGTCCAGGTACGGGTCGACGATCAGTCCGGCCGCCATCAGGTCGGTGTGCACCGTGCCCGGGACGGTCGCGGGCACGTCGACGGCCGCGATCTCGGGAGGCACGGGGCCGGCGGTGCTGCGCAGGCTCCACCCGGCGTGCAGGGTGCGGGCGGTGCGCTGCGTCGCGCTGTCCGTGGTGGTGGCGGCCGTGGTGCCGGTGGCCGTGGTGGTGGAGGTCTCGGTGGTGCTCATGTCGCTCCCAGGGATCGAGGGTGTGGCGTGGAGTCGGACTCACCCGGCGATGAACCCAGTTTCGAACGAAACACCCGGAAGCAACGGGGTGCAGCGCTCGAAACCGGGTTCATGGCTGGATGGGTGGGGCCGGGATGTGGAGGTGCGGCGCGATCCGGGTGAGGAGGCGGACGGCAGGAGGCGCGGTGCCGGTCAGGTGCGCGCCGCGCGCCGCTCGGCGATGCGCTTCTCGGGGTCGGGCGCGGCCTCGGCGAGCTGCTGCGTGTACGGGTGCTGCGGGTTCAGGATCACGTCGTCGGGCGTCCCCCGCTCGACCACCTGTCCCTTGTACATCACGAGGATCTCGTCCGAGAAGTGTCGGGCCGTCGCCAGGTCGTGCGTGATGTAGAGCACGCCCAGGTCCTCCTGCCGCTGCAGCTCGGCCAGCAGGTTCAGCACCCCGAGCCGGATCGACACGTCGAGCATCGACACGGGCTCGTCCGCGATCAGGATGCGCGGCTCGGGCGCCAGGGCCCGCGCGATCGCCACGCGCTGCCGCTGCCCGCCCGACAGCTCGTGCGGCCGTCGAGCGGCGACGTCGGCGGCCGGGCCGAGCTGCACCCGCCCGAGCAGCTCGCGCACCTTCTCGTCGACCGTCGAGCGGGTGGCCTTGCCGTGCAGCAGCAGCGGCCGCGCCAGGTGGTGCCCGATCGAGTGGAACGGATTGAGCGACGCGAACGGGTCCTGGAACACCATCTGCACGTCGCTGCGGTAGCGCCGCAGCGCCTCGCCGTGTCGGGGAGCGACCGCGCCGTCGAGCACGATCGACCCGCTCGTCGGACGTTCGAGCTGCAGCAGCATCTTGGCGATCGTCGACTTGCCGCTGCCGCTCTCCCCGACCAGGGCGACCGTCTTGCCGGCCTCGAGCGTGAAGCTGACGTCGTTCACCGCGCGGAGGCGACCTTTCTCACCCCGGCCCCCGCGCACCCGGTAGTCCTTGACGACGTTGCGGAACTCGAGCGTGCTCACGCCGCGCCTCCTGTGCTCGTGGCGACGGACGTCGCCTGCTCGTGCCCCGAGGAGGCGCGGGTCGCGTCGCCCCCGGCCGTCTCGTCGACCCCGCTGCGGATGAACGCCCCGCGGTCGCCGGTCAGGCTCGGGAACGACCCGAGCAGCTTCTTCGTGTACTCGTGCTGCGGGTTCGTGTAGAGCTCGGTGGACTCGCCGATCTCGACGATCTCGCCCGCGCGCATCACCGCGATGCGGTCGCTGATCTCGAGCAGCAGCGGCAGGTCGTGCGTGATGAAGATCACCGCGAAGCCGAGCTCGTCGCGCAGCCGCTTGATCTCGCGCAGGATCTCGCGCTGCACGACGACGTCGAGGGCGGTCGTCGGCTCGTCCATGATCATCATCTGCGGGCCGAGGGCGAGCGCCATCGCGATCATCACGCGCTGGCGCATGCCGCCCGACAGCTCGTGCGGGTACGACTTCAACCGGCTGCGGTCGACCCCGACGGTCTCGAGCAGCTTGCCCGCCCGCTCGACGCGGTCGGCCTTCTTCCAGTACGGCCGGTGCGTCTTGAAGACGTCCTCGAGCTGTGCCTGGATCGTCGTGACCGGGTTGAGCGCGTTCATCGCCCCCTGGAACACCATCGACAGCTTGTCCCAGCGGAACGCCCGCAGCGCCTTGTCGTCGAGTTCGGGCAGCAGGATGTCGGCCCCCTCGGCGTCGTGGAAGACCACCCGCCCGCCGGTGATGACGGCCGGCGACTTGAGCAGCCGGTTGATGCCGTAGGCGAGCGTCGTCTTGCCGCAGCCCGACTCCCCCGCCAGGCCGAGGATCTCGCCGCGCGCCAGCTCGAAGCTCACGTTCTTGACGGCGTGCACGGGGTGCTCGACGGCGTAGTCGACGCTGAAGTCCTCGACGGTCAGGACGGTGCTCATGCGGTGGCCCCCTCGGTGGTGCCGGCGGCGGCCTCGGCCCGCGCCAGTCGCTTGCGGTCGGCCCGGCTGACGCCGGCCCGGGTCTGGTCGCGCAGCTTCGGGTTGATGATCTCGTCGATGGCGAAGTTCATCAGCGACAGCGCGCAACCGAGCAGGGCGATCATCAGCCCCGGCGGCACGAACCACCACCAGGCGCCGAGTCGCAGCGCGAGGCCGTTCTGGGCGAAGTACAGCATCGAGCCCCAGGTGAACTGCCCCGAGACGCCGAGCCCCAGGAACGACAGGCCCGCCTCGGCGAGGATCGCGAAGATCACCGCGAACAGGAACTGGCTCGCGAGCACCGGCAGCACGTTGGGCAGGATCTCGACGGCGACGATGCGCCAGGTCTTCTCGCCCGACACGCGCGACGCCGCGACGTAGTCACGCGACCGCAGGCTCAGGGTGATGGCGCGCAGCACGCGGGCGCTGGCCGCCCAGCTCGTGATGACGATCACGAAGGCGATCACCACGAGCCCCTTCTGCGGCACGTAGCTCGACACGATGATCGCGAGCGGCAGGCCGGGGATGACCAGCACGACGTTCGAGAACAGCGAGAACGCCTCGTCGACGAACCCGCCGACGTAGGTGCCGATCACGCCGAAGACGATGGCGAGCGCCATCGCGACGACGCCGACCAGCACCCCGATCAGCAGCGAGCCACGGGTGGCGTAGGCGAGCTGGGCGAAGACGTCCTGCCCGGTCTGCGTGGTGCCGAGCAGGTGGTCGCCGCTCGGCCCGCTGAGCCCGACGTCGCTGATCGCCTGCGGATTCTGCACGACGAACGGGAAGATCAGGCCGAACAGGGCGATGGCGGCGATCATGCCCGCCCCCACCCAGAGCTTCGGCGTCACGTGCGGGAAGACCCGTTTCAGGCCCTTGCGGCCGGTGCCCGCGCCGCTGTCGCCGGTGGGCGAGTTCGGGTCGGCGAGCTGGCCGAGGTCGATCGTGGACATGCTCGTCGTCCTAACGCTTGGCGCGCGTGCGCGGGTCGATGAAGCCGTACATCAGGTCGACGATGAAGTTCGTCCCCAGCACGGCGAGGGTGATGACCAGGAAGATGCCCTGCATCAGCGCGTAGTCGTTGTTCTGCGTCGCCGTGAAGAGCGCGTTGCCGATGCCCGGGTACGAGAAGACCTGCTCGGTGACGATCGATCCCGAGACGACGAATCCCAGCGAGATCGCGAAGCCCGCGAACTGCGGCAGCACCGCGTTGCGGGCCGCGTACGACTGGCGGATGCGCATCGGCGACAGACCCTTGGCCTCGGCGGTGACGATGTAGTCCTCGCTGAGGGTCGACACCATCATGTTGCGCATGCCGAGCAGCCAGCCGCCGACCGACGAGATGATGATCGTCAGCGCCGGCAGCGTGCCGTAGAGCACAGCGCTCTGGACGAACGTCCAGTTGAGGCCCGGCGTCGCCTCGTACACGTTGTAGCCGCCGGACAGCGGGAACACCCGCAGGATGCTGCCGAACACGTACAGCAGGATGAGCGCGAGCCAGAAGTACGGCACCGCCTGGAACATCGTCGTCACCGGGATGAAGTTGTCGAGCACCGAGCCGCGCTTCCACCCGGCGAGGGTGCCGAGGCCCACCCCGAAGACGAACGACAAGATGGTCGCGATGCCGATCAGGGCGATCGTCCACGGGATGGCCTGGCCGATGATGGTCGACACCCCGGCCGGGAAGTACGACACCGAGATGCCGAGGTCCCCCCGGGCCAGGTTGCCGAGGTACTGCACGTACTGCGAGAACAGCGGTTCGTCCGAGTCGGAACCCAGAAGGAGGCGCAGGCTGGTCACGGTCGCCTCGCTGACCGGGCCCTTCTGCTGCATCTTGGCCAGCAGGATGTCCACCGGGTCACCGGGCAGCAACCGCGGGATGAAGAAGTTCAGCGTCAGCGCCGCGAACAACGCGACCGCGTAGAAGCCGACCTTCTGGGCGACGTACCTCACCCGCGCCTCCTGACCTTCCGGGTTCCGACCACGATCACTTGAGCTTCAGGTTCAGGACGGTCTGGGCGTTGTCCCAGGTCTTCCACGTCGCCGGGAAGTTCTCGGTGTCATCGTCGCCGGTCGGCCAGCCGGTGACCTTCGAGCTGTTGAACTCGGTCAGCGTCGACTGCAGCAGCACGGGGATGTACGGCATGTCCTTCACGATCTCTTTCTGGATCGTGAAGTACTGCTCGGTCTTGGCGGCGACGTCGTCGGTCTGCTCGGCCGCGACGATGGCGGCGTCGACGGTCGGGTTCGAGTAGCGGGCGAAGTTGTTGATCGCCTGCTCGCCCACCGGCGAGGTCGTCGTCGAGTCGAAGTTGCCGTTGTAGAGGTAGTACGGGTCGGTCGAGGGGCCCTGGCCGAGCGAGTCCATCGTCAGCTGGAACTGCCCGTTGTTGCGGGCGGCCACCCACTCGTTGTACGACTTAGCGCTCTGCGTGATCTCGATGCCGACCGCGCGCAGCTGCTCGGCCATGGCGTCGATCGCCGCGATGTAGTCCGAGTAGCCCGTGACGACCTGGATCTCGAGCTGCAGCTTCTGGCCGTCCTTGGCGTAGATGCCGTCGGAGCCCTTCGCGTAGCCGGCGGACTGCAGCAGCGCGTCGGCCCCCTCGGTGTCGGCCGTCATCGGCGTCTCCTTCTCGACGTCGGGGCTGATGTAGTCGTCGTCACGACCGAGGGTCATGAACGTGGGCGAGATCTGCTTGTTCGTGCCCGAGAAGGCGAGGTCGTTCAGCTGGTCGCGGTTCATCGCCTTGTAGATCGCCTGGCGGACGGCCGGGTCGGTCTGCGGGCCGGTGCAGCCGAGGTCGGCGTTCGAGCAGGTCATCAGCGTGATCTGCTGCAGCGGGGTCGCGACGTAGCTGACGTCGGGGTTGCTGCCGAGCACCTTGTCGGCCTCGGGGATGAAGATGCTCGACCAGTCGAGGTCGCCGCCGACGATCGCGTCGGTCGCCGAGGTGTTGTTCGCCAGGGCGATGTAGCGGATGCTCTTGACCTCGGGCTTGCCCGACTGCCAGTAGTTCGGGTTCGCCTTGTAGACGTAGCTCTGCGGGGTGAAGGTGTCGAGCATGTACGGGCCGGTGCCGATCGGCTTCTCGACCGGGTCGGTCGCGATGTCGGAGAGCTCGGAGAAGACGTGCTCGGGCACGATCGCTGCCTGGCCGAGGATGTCGGGGCCCTTGACGAACGAGGTGTCGGCGAAGGTGAAGACCACGGTGTCGTCGTCCGTCGCCTCGACGGTGCCCTCGAAGCCGACGCGGTTCAGCTCGGGCTTGTCGAGCATCGTCTGGAACGTGTACGCGACGTCGTCGGCCGTGAAGTCCTCGCCGTCGCTCCACTGCACGCCGGTGCGCAGGTCGACCGTCAGCTCGGTGCCGTCGTCGTTCCACTCGTACTTCTCACCCAGCATCGGCTTGGGGTCGGCGCCGGTGAGCACGTTGTAGTAGAAGAGCTGCTCGTAGAGCAGGCCCTGCGAGGTGCTGTCTGCCGTGGCCGAGAACGGGTTGAAGTTGGCCGTCAGGTCACCCGCCGGGCCCGTGTTGGCGGTGATGCCGCCTTCGTCGCCGCCGCTCGAGGCGGTGCAGCCGGTGAGCGCGAGGCCCGCGGCGGTCGCGAGCGCGATCGCGCCGAACCCGGCCCGTCGGCGGTTGGTCATGGAGAGAGGCATCGTCGACCCTTCGTCTGGCCAGGCGTCGTCGCCTGGTCCCGGGGTCTTTCTTAGACGACTTACGTAAGCGAGTCAAGAAAGTCGTGAGGCCGTGTCGGGATCGTGACCCGCGCCTCCTCACGCGCCGCGCCGCAGCGGCCCGCACCGCACCGCACCGCACCGTGTTTCGTGCACGGCACCCCGACTAGACGCGGTGCACTGCACGAAACCCAGTGCGAAGGCATGCAGGCCCGCCCGGGCCGCCGACCCGAGGAGGCGCGGGCCGGGGCCGGGCACCGCCGCGGGGTCAGCGCGAGATGGCGCGTTGCACGACGAGGGCGGCCGCACCGATCGCGGCCGCGTCGCGCGGGTCGGTCGAGACCTCGACCCGGGTCGTGTGGACGCCCCGCGAGAACGCCCTCCTGGCCAGGGCCTCGACGGCCGCGCGGGCGTAGATCGAACCGGCGACCGCGACCCCGGGGCCGCTCAGGACGACGCGGTCGAGGTCGAGCAGGTTGGCGAGCGTGACGACACCCGCGGCCAACTGCTCGGCAGCACGCGTCACCAGCACGTCGGCCGCGACGTGACCGGCGATCGCCGCGCGCGCGAGCAGGTCGAAGTCTCGCGCGACCCCGCCCGGCGCCCAGGTCAGGCCGAGGCCGTCGAACGCGGCGGCGTCGCGGTGCGCCCGGGCGACGACCGCCCCCGGCGACGCGGCGAGCTCGAGGCAGCCGCGGTTGCCGCAGTAGCAGGGCTCACCGTCGAGGTCGATCGAGACGTGGCCGAGCTCGCCGGCGCCCGAACTCGCGCCACGGTGCAGGGCTCCGTCGAGCACGATGCCCGAGCCCACGCCGACGCCCAGGTACACGCAGGCGAAGGTCTCGGAGCGCGGTACCTGACGGCTCCAGAACTCGCCGAGTGCCGCGGCCGCCGCGTCGTTGTCGACGATCACGGGCAGGCCGAGGCGCAGGGCCAACGCGGCGTGCAGGCCGGCGTGGAGAGCGCTCTCGGTGGAGCGCGGGCCCGTGCGGACGCCGTGCGCGAGGGTCGCCCGCGGACCGACGACGGCCAGCCCGGCCACCGCCCCGCTCGCGAGGCCGAGGCTGCCGACGACGTCGTGGAAGCCGTCCACGATGCGGACCGCGGCGGCCGTGACGTCGTCGGACGTGGCGGGGCCGGCGTCGACCTGCAGGCGGCCGACGACTCCCCCGCGCATGTCGGTGACGACGTAGGTGAGCGAGTCCGCGCCGATCTGCACGCCCATGCCGTAGACGGCCCGCGGGTTGATCTCGACCATGGTGCGGGGCTTGCCGCCGGTCGACGCCGCCCGACCGGTCTCGCGGACGAGTCCCTCGTCGAGCAGCCGCCGGACGATGGTCGAGATCGACGCCTGCGTCAACCCGCTGGCCTGGGCGAGCTCGACACGGCTGATCGGGCCCGAGGACCGCACGAGGTCGACGACGAGTTCGCGGCTGGTCTGCGGTTGGGGTTGCGTCGCGGACTGCGTCGCGGGCAACGTCTGTGGGACGGGCCGAGGCGGGATCGGATCGGGGTCGCGGGTCACCACGGGCGTCGCTCCGACCTGTCGGGGGCTGTAGGTTCGGGCGCATGACCGACTCGATCGTCGACACCCGGGTGGCCCCTGCCGGGCCGGGCGACCGCCGTCGCGTCGGTCTCGCCCTCGTCCGCCCCGGCGAGATCTTGGGGGCGGAGCCGTTCTACCACGAACTGATCGCCGGCATCGAACGCGTGCTGCGACCCCGGGGCCACACCCTGTTGCTGCAGGCCCTCGCCGACCGCGACGCCGAGCTCGCGGCCTACCGGCGGTGGGCGGATTCGGGCGACTTCGGTGCGGTGGTGCTGGTCGATCTCACGGACGACGACCCGCGCCCCGCCCTGCTGCGCGAGCTCGGCCTGCCCGCGGTCGTGCTCGGCGACCCCGCGCTCTCGGGTGACCTGCCCGCCGTCTGGACCGGCGACGGCGTCGCCATGCGCGACACGGTGGCCGCGCTCGTCGCGGACGGGCACCGTCGACTGGCGCACGTGTCGGGTCCGGCGGCGCTGCTGCACACGCAGGTGAGGCAGGAGGCGCTGGTCGCCGCGAGTCGCGCCTCCTCGTCCGTCGTCCAGACGATCGAGGGCGACTACTCGTGGGACGCCGGCGCGGCCGCCCTCTCGCGTCTGCTCTCGGGGCCGACGCCGCCGACGGCCGTCGTCTTCGACAACGACCAGATGGCGCTCGGCGGCCTCGCCGCGGCGCAGCGACTCGGGGTGGGGGTGCCGACACAGCTGACGCTCGTCGCCTGGGACGACTCGTCGCAGTGCCAGTTGTCGACACCGTCGCTGTCGGCGGTCAGCCACGACGTGCAGCGCATCGGCGAGGTGGCGGCCGGCATGCTGCTCGCCGTGCTGGCGGGCGAGGACGTGGCGTCGGTCGAGGCACCGCCCGCATCGCTCGTGCGGCGGGGGTCGTCGGGGCCTGCACCCGCCTGACCGCCCCCGAACGGGTCGATAGCAGGTTCCCCGCCGATTGGCCCCCGCGAACGGGTGGAGCGCGGGTGTCTTCCGAATCACCCGACGTTTTCTGGACCGAACAGTGTGATTCTCTCAGGTTGTCTATAGCTTCGAGGTGTGCCGCCCTCCGGGCCGGCACTGCGTGTCTCACCCGGCACTGGGCCGTGGGCGGACAAGCGATGACGCTTGCACCACCGATCAAGAAAGCACTCACCACGTGATCACCAAGTTCTCTTGGCGCCGTGCGGTGGCCGTCCCGGCCGTCCTCACGCTCGCCCTCGGAGGGGCTCTCCTCTCGACCACCGCCGCACAGGCGGCCCCCGCCTCGCTGGTCATCTCGACCCCGGAGGCCGGCACCACCACGACGTCGCGGACCGTCGTCGTGTCCGGCACGGTCGCCGCAGGCGCCACCGTCGACGTCTTCAAGGGCACCGACGACTCGGGCACCCGCGCGGACCGCATCAACACGGGCAACTCGACGACCTGGTCGACGACGCTCACGTACGCCGACACCGATGCCGTCAACCAGAGCGTCTACGTCACCGGCCTCTACGGCGGCAGCGGCTTCAGCGACCCGCAGGCCCGTGCCTTCGTCCTGCCCGCCGTCGCCCCGGCCGAGGTCTTCTCGGTCACGGCACCCGTGGGTGGTCAGCAGCTCGCCTCGCGCACCGTCACCTTCTCGGGCACCGGCATCTCGGGTTCGACCGTCAACGTGCTCGGCACGGACGGCAACCGCCTCCCCGGTACCGGCGCCGTCGCCGTCGTCGGCGGCCAGTGGTCGCTCGCCTACACCTACCCCGAGACCGTCGACCGCAACCAGAGCGTTCGCGTGACCCAGGTCACCGGCGGCGCCGGCACCGGCGACGCCCCCGTCGCGTTCGTCCTGCCGCAGGGCCAGACGCTCGACGTCGTCACCCCCGCCGCAGGCTCGACGACCGCCTCGCGTACCGTCACGTTCTCGGGCACCGGCACCTCCGGCTCGACCGTCAACGTGCTCGGCACGGACGGCAACCGCCTCCCCGGTACCGGCGCCGTCGCCGTCGTCGACGGCCAGTGGTCGCTCGACTACACCTACCCCGACACCGCCACCGTGGCCCAGACCGTCCGCGTGACCCAGGTCACGGGCGGCGCCGGTTCGGGTGACATCACCCGTACCTTCGCCTTGCCCGCCGTCGGCGCCGTTCCCCCGACCGACGTCGTCCTCGACGCGCCCGCCATCACCTCGCCCACCCAGGGCCAGGTCGTCGTCGGTGACCAGGTCACCTTCGAGGGCACCGGCACCCCCGGCTCGAACATCCTGCTCGCCGTCATCCCGACGGACCAGCTCGACGAGCTCGAGGCCGCCGAGAACGGCCGGGCCGCCGCCGCTGCGGAGCCCGCCGACCCCGCCGACCCGATCGTCGTCGACGCCGCCGGCAACTGGACCGTCACCCTCGCCCTGACGCCGGACGACTACACGGCCGCCGCCGTGTCGTTCCTGCTCGACGCAGACGGCCTGCCGGTGCTCGACGCCGCCGGTGACCCGATCGTCTCGGCGCCCTCGGCCGACGTGGCCTTCAGCCTCGTCGCCGCCGTGACGCCCGCAGCCCTGCCCGCCACCCCGATCGCCACCGGCACCACGGGCCTGGCGTACACGGGTAGCGAGGGCACCGAGGCCGCCATCGGCATCGGCGCCGCCGTCCTGCTGCTCGGCTCGACGCTGATGGTCCTCGCTCGTCGCCGCGCGAAGCTCGCGACCACCGACGTGGCCGGCGAGTAACCACCCGCACCACGAGGACGGCCCCCGGCACTGCTTCGGCAGTGCCGGGGGCCGTCCCGCGTCCGGCCGCACCCGCAGTCGCGGTCGCACCACCGATGTGGTGTCGAACCATCCATGTGCGTGGTTCGACACCACATCGGTGGTGCGACATGAACGCCACGGTGTCAGCGCGCGAGGAGCGGGCGCGAGCGCGAGCGCGGGCGCAGGCGCGGGCGCGGGCGCAGAACGTACAGCCGCGGACGCACGAACGCCCCCGCCTGATCAGGCGGGGGCGTTCGTGTTCGAGAGCGTGTGACGACGACCGGTGGTGGAGATGGGGGGAATTGAACCCCCGTCCATCGCTGAGATTGCACGCATTCTACGGGCGTAGCCAGATGAGGCGTTCTGCTCGGCTCCGACCTTTGTTACTGGCTTCTAGGTCGACGAGCCCAGCCCGAGTGCAAGTCCCGTGTGACCCCCAGGCGTAGTCACACAGCAAGCCATCTAAATGACGTCAGGATCTGGTTAGAAGGCGGTCACCAGACTGACGGACTCCATGTGGCTCTACTGCTTACGCAGCGAGAGCGAAGTCAGTGCGCTTGTTATTGGCACTTATTGTTTTCCAGAGATCGTTTACGAGATAACCCTGGATCCTCGGCCCGCTTCTCGTTCGCACACAGGCGATGTCGAAACCGATCATCCCCATGAGGGGGCCGTCGTCACACGCTCTTGAATTACCAACGCACGTTTCCGTGCGGCCCATCAGTCTACGTCGTCCGACGCTCTCGCGCCACCGGCGACGACCCGACGATCACTCCCCCAGGTGCTTGCGAGCCGCCATGGCCGACTGCGCCTCGCGCGTCGCGGTGCGTTCACGCAGGGTCTGACGCTTGTCGTACTCGCGCTTGCCCTTCGCGAGGGCGATCTCGACCTTGGCCCGGCCGTCGCTGAAGTAGATCTTGAGCGGCACGACCGTGAAGCCGCCCTCCTTGGTCTTCTGCCCGATCTTGTCGATCTCGTGGCGGTGCAGCAGCAGCTTGCGCTTGCGTCGGGGCGCGTGGTTGTTCCAGGTGCCCTCGGTGTACTCGGGGATGTGCACCGCGTCGAGCCACGCCTCGCCGGCGTCGACGAAGGCGTAACCGTCGACCAACGACGCCCGGCCCTGCCGCAACGACTTGACCTCGGTGCCGCTCAGGACGATGCCCGCCTCGTAGGTGGTGTCGATCGTGTAGTCATGGCGCGCGCGGCGGTTCGTGGCCACGACCTTCTCACCGCGTTCTTTCGCCACGCTGGCCTCCTGGTCGTTCGGGTCGGGATGCTGCCGACAGGCAGCCGTTCAGTATACAGGAGACGTCGAACGACAAAAGCCTCTCCACACCTGATGCCGACCCTCGGTCGCAGGCTCCCTCGGCGCTGGGGTCGCGGAATCGCTTCGCGATTCTCACAGCTCCACCGCAGGAGGCGCGGTGCCCGACTGACGGGCACCGCGCCTCCTTCACGGGGCCGGTTTCTAGACCTTGAGGTAACGCCTGATGGCGACGTTCGCGCTGAGGGCCGCGAGCAGGATGCCGACGACGATGACGATCGGCACGACGAGGGCGGCATCGCGCAGGCCGATGAACGGCGTGCCCTGGAAGGTCACCGCGAGGTAGCCCTTCACGAAGAAGTTCACGATCGCGATGATCGCCCCGCCCGCGAGCAACGAGCCCACGAGGGCCGCGATCACCCCCTCGAGGATGAACGGCGTCTGGATGAACCGGTTGGACGCACCGACTAGGCGCATGATGCCGAGTTCTCGTCGCCGGCTGAACGCGCTCAACCGGATGGTCGTGGCGATCAGCAGCACGGCCGCGATCAGCATGAGCGAGGCGATGCCGATGGCCGTGTAGCTCGCCGCGTTCAGCACCGCGAAGATCGGATCGAGGTACCCCCGCTGGTCGACGACGCTCTGGACGCCGGCCAGGCTGGACAGGCTCTCGGTGAGGACGTCGGACTGCGTCGGGTCCTTCAGGTTCACCCAGAAGGTCTCGTTGAGGTAGGCGGGCTGCACGAACTCGGTGGCCGGGCTGTCGGCGAACTGCTGCTTGAACCGGTCGTAGGCCTGGGTCTGGTCCTCGAAGTAGAACTTGTCGACGTAGGGCGTCAACACGTCGCTGTCGAGCTGCGCCTTGACTCCGTCGATCTGGTCCTGCGTGGCCATCGCCCCGGTGCAGTTGCCGGTCGTGTCGGTGTCGGTGCAGAGGTAGACGGCGACCTGGGCCTTGTCGTACCAGTAGCCCTTCATCTGCGTGATCTGCATCTGCAGGAGGGCCGCCGTGCCGACGAAGGTCAGCGAGATGAACGTGACGAGCACGACCGAGACGACCATCGAGGCGTTGCGACGGAGGCCGCTGCCGACCTCGCTCATGACGAGTCCGAGTCTCATGCGTCGGCTCCTCTCGTGCTGAGGTCCTCGACCCCGATGGCCTGGATGGGCACCGCCTGGGTCTGGTAGCCGCCGTGGCGCTCGTCGCGGAGGATGTTGCCCGCGCTGAGCTCGATCACCCGGCGCTGCATCTGGTCGACGATGCCGGCGTCGTGCGTGGCCATGATGACCGTCGTGCCGCCGGCGTTGATGCGCTCGAGCAGGGTCATGATGCCGGCGCTCGTCGAGGGGTCGAGGTTTCCGGTGGGCTCGTCGGCCAGCAGGATCGCCGGCTTGTTGACGATCGCGCGGGCGATGGCGACGCGCTGCTGCTCGCCGCCGGAGAGCTCGTGCGGCAGGCGGTGCTGCTTGCCGACCAGGCCGACCATCTTGAGGACGTCGGGGACGGCCTCCTGGATGAAGCCCTTGCTCTTGCCGATGACCTGCAGGCTGAACGCGACGTTGTCGAAGACGTTCTTCTGCGGCAGCAGCCGGAAGTCCTGGAAGACGACGCCGAGGTTGCGCCGGAAGTAGGGCACCTTGCGGCTCGAGAGCGTGCCGAGACGCTGGCCGAGGACGTGGATCTGCCCCTGCGACGGCTTCTCTTCCTTCAGCACGAGCCGCAGGAAGCTCGACTTGCCGGAGCCGCTGGCCCCGACGAGGAACACGAACTCGCCCTTGAGGATCTCGAGGGTGACGGCGTTCAGCGCGGGTCGGGGGTTGCCGACGTAGACCTTGGTGACTTCATCAAACCGAATCATGACGGTGATCACCCTAAGCGCGGTCCGCGACGATCACCGCAGCGACTCGCTGCGGCGAGGCTGCTATGGATGTGCTGGGAGCCGCCGGGCGGGCGGGGCCGGATCAGTCCTGGTCGTCGCGCTTGCGCCAGCGGATGCCCGCCGAGATGAAGCCGTCGAGATCGCCGTCGAACACGTTCGAGGGGTTGTTGACCTCGTGCTCGCTGCGGAGGTCTTTGACCATCTGGTAGGGCGCCAGCACGTAGCTGCGGATCTGGTCGCCCCAGCTGGCGGTGATGTTGCCGGCCAGCTCTTTCTTCTTGGCGTTCTCGGCCTCTTTCTGCAGCAGCAGGAGGCGCGACTGCAGCACGCGCATGGCGGCGGCCCGGTTCTGGATCTGGCTCTTCTCGTTCTGCATCGAGACGACGGTGCCGGTGGGGATGTGCGTCAGGCGGACGGCCGAGTCGGTCGTGTTGACGCTCTGACCGCCGGGGCCCGACGACCGGAACACGTCGACGCGGATGTCGTTCTCGGGGATGTCGATCGACTCGGTCTCTTCCATCAGCGGGATGACCTCGACCGCGGCGAAGCTGGTCTGACGCTTGCCGGCGGCGCCGAACGGGCTCATGCGCACGAGCCGGTGCGTGCCGGCCTCGACGCTGAGCGTGCCGAACGCGTACGGGGCGTCGATCTCGAAGGTGGCACTCTTGATGCCGGCCTCTTCGGCGTAGCTGGTGTCCATCACGGTGGCGGACATGCCGTGCTTCTCGGCGTAGCGCAGGTACATGCGCAGCAGCATCTCGGCGAAGTCGGCGGCGTCGACCCCGCCCGCCCCGGCCCGGATCGTGATGACGGCGGGGCGCGGGTCGTACTCGCCGTCGAGCAGCGTCTGCACCTCGAGGACGTCCATCATCTTCTGCAGCGCCTTGAGCTCGGCCTGCGCCTCGTCGGCGCTCTCTTGGTCGTCGCCGTCGTTCGCCATCTCGACGAGCACCACGAGGTCGTCGAGTCGCGCCTCGGTGGTCTCGAGCTTCTCGAGCTCGGACTGCCGGTGGCTGAGCGCGCTGGTGACCTTCTGCGCGTTGTCGGTGTCGTCCCACAGGTCGGGGGCCGACGCCTGCTCGCTGAGCTCGGCGATCTCGGCGACGAGACGGTCTTGCCCGATCACCGCACGGATGTCTTCGAACGTGGCCCGGAGGGCGGCAATCTGCTCAGAGAAATCCAGTGCGATCATGGTCCCCGAGCTTACCCGGCCCGGGTGGGCCGGTCCTGCCCGTGTCCCGCGTCACCCGCCTCGCGCCACCGGACGACACGATGAGGTCTCGTCTCATCCGCAGTACTCGGGCGGGGCGATGCGCGTCGTGCCCACGCTCATGCCGGTGATCCGGCCGGACGTCCCCACCACGAAGACGAGGTACTGCCCGTCGTCACCGGCGACGGCGTACTGCGTCCCGTAGTTGGCGTCGTGGTCGAGCGTGAGCTCGGCATCCGGGTAGGCGGCGAGGAGTCGCGCCTCGTCGTCGCCGAGACCGATGCCGGACGCGGTCCGGGGGGTGGCGCTCGCCAGGGCGGCCGGGTCGTCGAAGGTCAGGTCGGCGGAGACCGTAGCGATCTCGGTCGAGTCGGGCGACGACGCGCGCGAGAGGGCGAGGGTCAGTCCCCGGCCGTCCGAGAAGAACGACGCCGGGCAACCGTAGCCGTCGTCCGGGTGCCGGTCAAAGGTCGTCAGCCGGGCGGCCTGCTCCTCGAGCGGCCCGCCGAGGACCAACGGCCCGATCCGATCGGTGGACACGATCCAGGTCGACGGGGCCGTCGGATCGTCCACCACCGGTGCCGGTGGTGGGACCGGTGTCGCCGACGGCGTCCCGGCCGGTTCGACGACACCCGGCGACGTGCCGGGATCGTCCTCGGGTCGATCGGACGGGAGCGAGGTGGGGGCCGCTTCACCGTTTCCCGACGGCAGGGGGCCACCCCCGGCGAGCGCGACGCCCCCGACGGCGAGCGCCACGGCGGCCACCCCGGCCACCGACAGCAGGACGACCCGGCGGCGACGGGCAGAGCGGGCACGTTCGGGTTCTCGCTCGACGGTCTCGGTCAGGAGGCCGCGGATCGCTTCGGCGCGTTCACCATCGAGGCCGGGCCGGTCGGGCCGACCGTGCGGGCCGTCGGGACGGCCGTTCGGTGCGTCGCTCATCGGGTCTCTCCGTTCAGGGTGACGGGTCGGTCGGTGGTCGGCTCGGAGGCCGACATCGCTCGCGCGAGTCGCGCCTTGGCCCGCGACAGCCGGGACTTGACGGTGCCGACCGGCACGCCCAGCGCTTCGGCCGCGGTCGCCATCGGGAACTCCTCGAGCACGCAGAGCCCGAGGACGTCACGATCGGCCTTGCCGAGGCCGTCGAGGGCGAGGCGCAGCCGCCGGTCCCGCGCGACGACGTCGAGTCGCGCCGCGACGTCGTCGGCGGGGTCGTCCACGACGGGGTGCGGCGGCAGGGAAGCCAGGGCGAGGCGGTGACGACGGGTCGACCTCGCGAGGTTCTGGGCGACGTGGCCCGTGGTCACCAGCAACCACGCGAGGACCGAGCCGTCGACGACGCGGACCGCGTCCCGACGGCGCCATGCCTCGAGGAAGACCACGGCCGTGACGTCCTCGGCGTCGTGCCGGTGACGGCACAGCCGCAGGGCGTGGCCGTGCACCCGGGCCTGGTGACGGTCGAAGACGGCCCCGAACGCGGCCGCGTCCCCGCCGACCGCCCGGGCCCAGACCTCGTCGTCCCCCGTCGCCGTCACCGGTCGCGCTCGCTTCTCGTCGTCATGTCGACGTCCCCTCTGGTCCGTTGCTGCTTCCCCTAGATGTCCGATCGGCCGGAAAGGTTCCCTCGTCCCGTCACCCCGGGTGGGGCACCGGCCGGCGACGGTCAGCGCCGGGCGACGCCCGCTTCGCGCAGGGCCACGTCGGCGAGCCGGCGGACGACCGCGGGCTCCCCCGCACGCCAGGCCGCGACGGGGTCGGGCGACACGGCGAGCGCGGCCTTCGCGTCGCGGCCGGTCAGGGCCCGCAGCGCGAGCAGGTCCTCGCCGCCCGGCAGGGCGAGCAGCGAACGGACCGAGGAGGCGCGGCGCACGAACGCGATCCGCCCGCGCAGCCAGACCCACAGCACCACGAGGCTCGGCACCCCGGCCACGACGAGTCCGGCGACCAGCGCCGCCCGGGCGACACCGTCCTGCTGCTGCCGTCCGGCGTCGGCCAGGGACTGTCCGGCGCCGCTGGCCCCGTCGAACGGTGCGCTGGCGGCACCGCCGACCAAGGGCAACCCTTCCAGGGCGCGCGACGCGTCCTCCATGGTGCCCTGGAAGCCGGCCCCCGCCTCCTCGAGCTGCCGGCCGAGGTCCGCGAACGTGCCGATGAAGGACGCGATGCCGACCCCGAGCACGACGAAGAGGACGACGAGGCCGATCGCCACCACGTCTCCGGTCACCTGGCGGGTACGGACGAGGGGCGAGGCCGAGTAGAGCTGCATGGCCCCAGTCTGACGCGAGGGGGCCTGCGAGGCCCGACCCGCGCCTCCTCGGGCCCCGACGCCGTCGGGGTCGCGGCGGCTACCGGGGCACGGTGCTGACGGGGCCGACGCGGGAGGTCGCGAAGTCGATCGAGGTGACCGTCGTCGCACCGGCGGACAGGGCCACCCGCAACGCCCCCACCTGGTACGTGCTCGTCGACCACTTGTCGGCCGGCGGTGTGGTCACGACGCCACCCGGGTAGCCGGCCTGGTCGGGACGCAGGTTGACGCGCAGGGACAGCACGGACGGCAGACGGGTGGTCAGGGCGCCCACCGCGGTCACGACCGGGGCGAGCGTGGTCGAGAGCGTGGTGCCCAGGGTCGTGATCGGGGTGACGAGCGTGGTCGTCAGCAGGCTCGCGATCGATCCCACCAGAGCGGGGGCGGAGTTCGCCAGGGGTGTGAGGAGCCCGTTCAGCACCGCGCTGAGGACCGTACCGAGACCGAGCACGGGCAACAGGCTGCCGGTCACGGACGCCTGGGCGGTCGACGGCGACGCGAGCACCTGCGACAGCGACCCCTTGACGACGACGTCCACCCGGAGGACCGGAACGGCGGCGCCGAGCAGCGTGGCCGTGAGGTCGACCTTCAGCGCCACGTCGAGGTTCACCCTGTCGACCGCGGCCTTCAGCGCCGTGACGATCGACGAGGTCAGACCGTCGAGCAGCCCGTCCACCGTCGCCGTGATGGTGTTCATCGCCGTCGCGCTGAGCACGATCTCGGTGTTCGGCGCCAAGCCGTTCACCCCGCCCGAAGGTCCCAGCAGTTTGACCAGGTCGACCGTCACGCGTCCGGTCGCCGGGGTGATCGTCACCGTTCCGTCGGCGCTCGTCACGGAGCCCGCCAGCAGAGGATCGACCGCGGCCTGCAGGTTCAGACCCGAGATGACGACGTCGCCGCTCACGGACCCGAGGCTGAGCAGCTTTGTGAGGGCGTTGACCGTGTCGAACACACCCGACTTCACGACGCCGGAGATCGCCCCGTCCCTGCCACCCAATCCGGCGGCGGCCGTGTTCAGGCTCGCCACCGAGCTCGACACCTGGCCGGACAGCCCCACCACCGCCGGGCTGCGCAGCTCGAGGCCGAGACCGGCGACGCCGTAGTCGCGGACGACCCCTGTCACGCTGCCGTCACCCCAGATGCGGCTCTCGAGGGCCCGGCACCCGTCGATCGTCGCGGTCGACGCCACCGCCCCCACGGTCAGGTCGGCCCGGTCGAGCGCCGTCGTCGCGGGGAGGACCGAGGTGAGGCCGACGCGGGCCGGGCCGGGCAGTGCCGACGCGGGCGTCGTCGACGTCACGCCGAGACCGCCCTGGTCGCTCACCAACCCCGTGGCGGCGGCCGCCGTGCCGGTCGGGGCGACCCGCGTGAACTGGTTCAGGGCTCCGGCCGACCCCGCCGGCAGGTTCGTGCCGAGCCCGGTCAGGTCGAGGCCGACGAGACCCGACCCCGCGCTCGCCGAGAGGGGATTGCGGAACGTCGTCGTGCCTCCCGCGTCCGTGGTCGGGGCGGGCGACGCCGGCACCGCGGTGACGACGCCGGAGCGGGTGCGCGCCAGGTCCGCCCCGCGCACGGCCGCGACGGTGTCGAGGTCGGTGCCGGCCAGGCTGCCGCGCACGAAGCGGCTGGACGCCGCGGCGGCGTACCCGGTGTCGGTGCCGCAGGTGAACTTCGTGGTGCCGACCAGCCCGTACGTGCGCTCGGAGTCGGTCCAGGCGGCGGTCGTCACGGGCGGCGGCGGCACGATGACGGCTCCCACGACGGCGACGACGGCCGCGACCGCGACGACGGCCCGGCGCGCGGTGAGGGCCGCGACGAGGCGAGCCGTACCCGTCGGGTGACGAAGTCGGACGTGCACGCCGGTCACGAGGTCACCGCCCGGCGTCGTCCGCGGAGGTGCAGCGAGAGGCCGACGAGCAGGGCGCCGGCACCCGCGATCGCCGGGCCGAGCGAGAGGCCGCCGGTGAAGGCGAGGGAGCGCGGGGCGGCCACGCCGCTGAGGGTCACGCCGACGGGGCGTCCGTCGTCGGATGGTCCGTCGTCGGAGCCGTCAATCGCGGATCCGGGTGTCGCCGCGTCCGTCGCGTCGGCCCCGGGCTCCGCCGGGTCACCGGGCGTGGCGGTGACGGTGGGTTCGGGCTCGGGAGCGGGCTCGGCCGGGAGCGTCGCGACGGGGTCCAGGGCCGTGGCCGTGATGCCGACGCCCACTCGGGCGCTCCGCCCCATGGAGGAGGTGTCGTCTGCTGCGCGCCCCCCGGCGAGACCGAGGCTGACGAGCACGAAGACGCGGCCCGTGCCCCCGACCGAGCGCACCGGCCACGAGGGACTGCCGTCGACGAACGAGGAGGCGCGGGTCGGGGCCGTCACGGTCCGCGCCCCGGTCGTGCACAGCGGCGTCGTCTCGACCTGCTGCCACTCGACGTCGCAGGTCTCGACCCCCAACGTCAGTCCGGCCTCGTCGTCGACGAGCGAGCCCGAGCTGACGAGTTCGAGACCGAGCGCCACCCGGTCACCGGTCGTGACGTCGGTCGCGATCTGCCAGCGACCCGGGGCCGCGGGGGCGATGTCCTCGGTGCCGACCAGTTCGTCGGCCAGGACGAGGTGGCCGTCGAGGCCGGTCTCGGGCACGGGCTCGAGGGCACGGGCGGTGCCGGCCTGGACGGTGAGGGCACCGCCGAGCACGAACGCGGCCGTTCCGACGACCGCCAGCAGCGTCGGCGCGGTGCGGTGCCCGCGGGTGGCGGGTCCGCGGTGGGCACCGGTCGCCGGGTCCACGGTCGTCCTCACCCTCGACGGGCGGCGCCGCGTCGCGTCGGCCAGAAGGCCAGCACGACGGCGGCACCGACGACGGCGACCGCGAGGCCTCGGGCCGGCGGGGTCGACATCGTCGTCAGGACGAAGCCGAGGCCCGGGGCCGAGGCGACGACGATCCGGGCGTCGCGCACGACGTAGGGATCGCGGTCGTCCGTGTCGTTGGCGTCGCCCCGCAGCACGAGGGATCGCGCGGCGGCGTCCCCGGGCACGGCGGTCGTCGAGACCACGCGGTGGGTCACCGGGACCTCGAAGCCGGGTCGGGGCACCGTCACCACGTCGCCGGGCCGCACGTCGGCCGCGGCGATCGCCCGCGTGACGACGGCACCGCCCGCGGGCACGGTGGGACTCATCGAACCGGTCAGGACGACCACGAGCGACAGGCCGAGGACCGTCGAGACGGCGAGCCAGAGCAGGCAGACCGCACCGACGAGGCCGACCACCGACAGCAGGATGGTGCTCGCCACCTCGACCGGGCGACGGCGCGGGCGACGGCCCGGGCGCTCGCGACGGTCCGCGCGGCGCGGCCCGGCCTCGGGGGCCGGGCGCCCCGCTCGGGGCCGGGTCACGGTGTCGACCATGGGTCGGCCCGTCACTCGACGCTGGTCGAGGCGAACTCCCACGCCGGTGCGACCGTACGGCCCTGCAGGGCCGTGGACGCGGCCGTCGCGGCGCTCTGCGGCAGGGTCACCTCGAAGCAGTAGAACTGCGTGCTGGCGGACCCGGCGGCGAGACGCTGCGGGGCCGACGCGCCCGTCGAGGCGAGGGGGCCCGTGCCGATCGTCGTGGGAGCCGTGAAAGCGGCGGCCGTGCAGGTCGGGGCGGCTCCGGTGCCGGAGACCACGACGGTCGCCACGCGGACGGTCAGCGCGGAGAAGAGCGAGCCCCCGGCGTCGGCGACGGTCACACCCGTCGCGGGGACGGCGGCTCGGACCTGGACGTCGGCGGGGACGGTCGTCGTCGCGGTCGTCCGGAGGGCGACGCCTGCGTAGACGCTCTCGCCGGGGCTCAGGGTCTGGGAGCCCGGGGTGAAGATCATGGCCTGGCCGGGGTTGGCCTCGAAGTCGGTGAAGCCGGCCGTGTAGGGCGACGTGACGCTCTGCTGCACCTCGAAGGTGCCCGTGCCGATGCCGGGGCCTCCGGAACCGTCGCCGGCGTAGACCCATTCGCTGTCGGTCCAGGCGGCGACCGTGTAGCCGAGGCCGCCGACGACGAGGGCACCGCCGGCGGCGAGCGCCGCGATCTTGCGGAGACGACGGGGTCTCGGCGTGGCCCCGTCGAGCGTCGCCACGTCGTCGTGGGAGGCGTCGTCGCGAGGGGCGTCGGAGGCAGAGCTGTGCTGCGTCATGGTGGTGCTCCTGATCCGCGCAGCCTGGTGAGGGCGGCGCTCGGGTGGTGCGATGGACGCCCGTGGTGAGCGGGCGGCGAGCCGGGGTGCGGCGGCGGCGCGGGATGGTGGGGCCCGGCCGGTGAGACGTGCTCACGTGTGTTGACGACGAGTACACCACCCCCTCGCGGGGGCGACAACCCACCCGTTCGGGGGACGGTGCCGGGGTGCCCGTCCCGGGTGCCGGATCAGCGGGCGCCGAGCACCGGGGTCCGGTCGGCGTAGCCAGCCGTCGTGGCGCGCGCGACGGCCGTCGGCAGTGCCGCGAGCAGCGCGTCGACGTCGGCGTCGGTGCTCGTGTGCCCGATCGTCATGCGCAGCGCACCGCGGGCCGCGTCCGCCGGCAGGCCCATGCCAAGCAGGACGTGCGACGGCTCGGGGATGCCGGCCTGGCAGGCCGACCCGGTCGAGACGCTGACGCCGGCGGCGTCGAGCAGGAACAGCAGCGAGTCGCCCTCGCACCCGTCGAAGGTGAAGTGGGCGTTGCCGGGCAGCCGGTCGACGGGGTCGCCCCGCAACACGGCCCCGGGCACCGACGCCAGCACCCCGGCGATCAGTCGGTCACGCAGCGGCTCGTAGGCCCCGTGCGGCTGCTCGGCCGCGACGGCGAAGGCGACGGCGGCCGGGGCGTCCTGCGTGCCCGAACGCACCTGCCGCTGCTGCCCGCCGCCGTGGATCAGCGGCACGACCGTCGCCGAACGCGACAGCACGAGCGCGCCGATGCCGATCGGCCCGCCGATCTTGTGGGCGCTCACGCTGAGCGCCGCGAGCCCGGAGGCCCCGAAGTCGATCGGCACCTGCCCGTAGGCCGCGACGGCGTCCGAGTGCACCGGCACCCCGTGGGCCGCGGCGAGCGCCACGACCTCGTCGACGGGTTGCATCGTGCCGACCTCGTTGTTGGCCCACAGCAGGCTGACGAGGGCGACGTCGTCGTGCTCGTCGAGGGCCGCGGCGAGGGCGTCGACGCGCAGCCGACCCTGCTCGTCGAGCGGCAGCCAGGTGACGACGGCGCCCTCGTACCGTTCGAGCCACTCGACGGTGTCGACGGTCGCGTGGTGCTCACCGGCGGGGACGAGGAGGCGCGGGCGCGGTCGGTCGGACTGTCTCGCCCACCAGAGTCCCTTGATCGCGAGGTTGACCGCCTCGGTGCCGCCCGAGGTGAAGACGACCTCGATCGGGTCGCAGCCGAGGGTCGCGGCGACGCGTTCGCGCGCCTCTTCGAGGACGCGCTTGGCGTTCTGGCCGGCCGAGTGGATGGACGAGGGATTGCCGACCGTGCCGAGCGCCTCGGCGTAGGCGGCGATGGCCGCCGGGTGCATCGGCGTGGTGGCCGCGTGGTCGAGGTAGACGCTCATGTTCGGGTCCTCAGGCTGGGTGGGGCGGTGACGCTCGATGATTTCGGGGCCGACACGCGCCTCCTCTACTGTAAACGCGTGACCGACCTCGACCCCCTGCGCGATCTCGGCATCCGTCCCGGCCCCGACGGGCCGACGCTGCGCGTCTGGTCGGCGTCGGCGTCCCACGTCGACCTCGTGATCGACGACGCCCCGCACGACCGCGTCGTGCCGATGGTCCGCGACGAGCACGACGTGTGGAGCGCCACCGACGGCGCCCTCACCCCGGGCCGTCGCTATTGGTTGCGCGCCGACGGCCCGGCCGGGGGCGGCAACGCCTTCGACCCGTCGCTCGAGCTGCTCGACCCGTACGCGCGCGGCCTCGGTCGCACCGGACGCGGCACGTGGCAGTCGACCGTCGTCGACGAGTCCTTCGACTGGGGCGGGGTGGCCAAGCCCCGCACGCCGCTCGACCAGGTGGTCGTCTACGAGGCGCACGTCCGCGGCCTGACCCGGCTGGCCCCCTTCGTGCCCGAAGAGCTGCGCGGCAGCTACGCCGGCCTCGCCGCCGAGTCGACCATCGCCTACCTGACGGGCCTCGGCGTCACGGCGGTGCAGCTGCTGCCGGTGCACCAGCACGTCGACGAGCAGCGCCTCGTCGCGCAGGGCATCGAGAACTACTGGGGCTACAACACCCTCGGGTACTTCGCCCCGCACGCCGCCTACGCCAGCCGCGACGCGCAGCTGGCCGGCGCCTCGGCGGTCCTGCGCGAGTTCAAGGGCATGGTGCGCCTGCTGCACGAGGCCGGCATCGAGGTCTACCTCGACGTGGTCTACAACCACACGGCCGAAGAGGGCGAGGTCGGCGGCCCGGTCACGAGCCTGCGCGGTCTCGACGGTTCGGCGTACTACCGGCACGACGCCGAGGGTCGGCCGGTCGACGTCACGGGATGCGGCAACTCGCTCGACACGAGCACGCCGGCCGCCTCGCGGCTCGTGCTCGACTCCCTGCGGTACTGGGCGGACGAGGTGCAGATCGACGGGTTCCGCTTCGACCTCGCCGCCACCCTCGGTCGCGGTGCGGACCACGTCTTCGACCCCGAGCACCCGCTGCTGAGCGCGATCGTCGACGATCCGGCGCTCGAGGGCGTCAAGATGATCGCCGAGCCGTGGGACGTCGGTCTGGGCGGCTGGCAGACCGGCGCCTTCCCCGAGGGCTGGATCGAGTGGAACGACCGGTTCCGCAACCGGGCGCGCGACTTCTGGCTGACCGACATCGCCGCCGCCCGCTCACAGGGCGCTCCCCCGTCCGGTCTCGGCAGCCTGGCCTCCAAGCTCAGCGGCTCGAGCAACATCTACGCCCACGAGCGCGGTCCGCTGTCGGGCGTGAACTTCGTCACGGCACACGACGGCTTCACCCTGCTCGACCTCGTCTCGTACGACGGCAAGCACAACCTCAGCAACGGCGAGGGCAACCGCGACGGCACGGACGACAACCGGTCGTTCAACCACGGGGTCGAGGGCGACAGCGTCAATCCCTGGATCTCGGACGCCCGCCGCCGGTCGATGCGCAACCTGCTCGCCACGCTCTTCGTCTCGGCCGGCATCCCGATGCTGACCGCCGGCGACGAACGCGGTCGCACCCAGCACGGCAACAACAACGCGTACTGCACCGACAGCGAACTCGCCTGGGTCGACTGGTCCGACGAACCCTGGCACCGGGCCCTGCACGACGACGTCGCCACGCTGACCCGGCTGCGGGCCGAGAACCCCGCCCTGCGCCCGTCGCGGTTCGGCCTCGACGGCGCCCGCACGATCGGTGCCGACGAGATGTCGTGGCACTCGGCCTCGGGCGACGAGATGCGCCCCGACGAGTGGAACGACCCCAGCGTCCGCACCCTGCAGTACCTCGCCACCTCGACACCCGAGCACGAGGCGCCCAACACGGTGCTCGTCGTGGTGCACGGGGCCGAGACCGCCGTCCCGGTGACCCTCCCCCGGCACGACGGGGTGACGGCCTACGAGGCGTTGTGGTCGAGCGACGACCGCAGCCTGCCGCAGGCGTCGTCCCCCGGTGACGACCTGCTCGTCTCGGGGCCGACCGTGGTGGTGTTCCTCGCCACGACGGTCGAGGCCGCCCCGTGAGCACGAAGCACGCAGGAGGCGCGCGCGGCCCCGCCACGCCGGCCACCGTCGCGCTCACCACGGCCGGCATCTCGTTCACGCCCCACACCTACGAGCACCACGACACGGCGACGAACTTCGGCGAGGAGGCCGCCGCCGAGCTCGGCCTGTCGGAGGAGCGCGTCTTCAAGACCCTCGTGGTCGACGCCGACGGCACCCTCGTGGTGGGCGTCGTCCCCGTCTCGGGTCGTCTCGACCTCAAGGCGCTCGCCGCCGCCGTCGGGGCGAAGAAGGCCTCGCTGGCCGACCCCGCCCAGGTCGAACGCCGCACGGGCTACGTCGTCGGCGGCATCAGCCCCCTCGGCCAGAAGACCGCCGCGACGACCGTGGTCGACGCGAGCGCCGCCTCCTTCGCCTCGGTCTTCGTCAGCGGCGGGAGGCGCGGGTTCGACATCGAGATCGCCCCCGACGACCTCGTGCGCGCCACCGGCGGCGCCTACGCGGCGATCCGTCGAGACTGACCCGCGCCGCGCCTCCTCGGATCTGCCGCCACGCCGCCACGAAGTAAACGATCCGCCACGCGAAAACGTGGCGGGATGTCGACCTCGTGGCGGGATGGCCGAGTGCGGCACGGGCGGCGCGGGCTAGGGTCGGGCGCATGACCGGCAGCCCGGCCCGGATCGAGGGCACGCTCACCTCGTGGGACGACGACCGCGGCTTCGGGTTCCTCACCCCGCTCTCGGGGCGGGGCCGCGCGTTCGTCCACATCACGGCGTTCGGCCGCGGCACGGCCCGACCCCGGGTGGGCGACGCGTTCTCGTACGAGGTCGACCGCCACGGCGACCGGGGTCCGGCGGCCGTGCGGGTGTCGTCCGTCGGCACGCGCTGGTCCGCACCACGGGCCCGGGCACCCCGACCCACGCGGGCCGGTAGGGTCGCCCTTCTCGTCGGGCTGGTCGTCGTCCTCGGCGTCGCCGCAGCCGTCTGGGCCCTCACCCGAGACTCGACGTCGCCCCCGCTCGGCGGCCTCACCCCCTGGCTGATCGGCGGGCTCGTCGGCGTCAACGTGCTGACGGCCTGTTTCTACGCACTCGACAAATCCGCGGCCCGGCGAGGACGGCGCCGCGTGCCCGAGCGGACGCTATTGCTGCTCGGCCTCCTCGGCGGCTGGCCCGGGGCCCTGGTCGCGCAACAGCTGCTGCGCCACAAGACGAGCAAACGCTCGTTCCAGCTCGCCTTCTGGGCCACGGTCGCCGTGGACGTGCTCGTGATCACCCTCTCGCTCGCGCTGCCGCGCTGACCCGCCGCGAGACCCCAGGAACTCGCCGAAACCCTCGTGCGCGTGCTGGGGTCTCGGCGAGTTCCTGGGGTCTCACGGCGCGGGTCTCAGACGAGCTGTTTGGCGCGGGCGAAGTGGCACGCGGCCGTGTGGTCGGCGCCGTCGCGGCCATGCGGCAGCATCGTGGGCACCTCGTCCTCGCAGCGCGACCGCTGCGCCTCGGGCAGCATCGCGTAGAGCGGGCAGCGGCTGCGGAACCGGCAGCCGGTCTGCTTGACGGTCGGCGTCGGCGGGTCGCCCGGCAGCACGATGTGTTCGCGTGCCCGCTCCTTGACCGGGTCGGGCACCGGCACGGCCGACAGCAGCGCCTGCGTGTACGGGTGCAGCGGGTGCTCGAACACCTCGTCGACCGGGCCCGTCTCGACGGTCCGGCCGAGGTACATCACCGTGACCCGGTCGGCCACGTGCCGGATCACCGAGAGGTCGTGCGACACGAAGAGGTACGACAGGTCGAGCTTCGCCTTGAGCTCGGCCAGCAGGTTGAGCACGCCGGCCTGGATCGAGACGTCGAGCGCCGACACCGGCTCGTCGAGCACGATCAGCTTCGGGTCGGCGGCCAGCGCCCGCGCGATCGAGATGCGCTGCCGTTGCCCGCCCGAGAACTCGTGCGGGTAGCGCGTCGCGGCGGCGGGCTCGAGCCCGACGAGGCGCATCAGCTCGGGCACCCGACGCGACACCTCGTCGCGGGGTCGACCGATCGCGAGCAACGGCTCGGCGATGATGTCGCTGACCGGCTGGCGGGGGTCGAGGCTCGCCATCGGGTCCTGGAACACCATCGACACGGCACCGCGCAGCCGCTTCACCGTGGACCCGTCGAGCTTGCGGTCGAGGGCCGTGCCGAGCAGCTCGATGGTGCCGGCCTCCGGCACACGGAGGTCCATGATCTCGTGCAGCGTCGTGCTCTTGCCCGAGCCGGACTCGCCGACGAGCCCGAGCGTCTCGCCCTCGCGCACGTCGAGATCGACCCCGTCGACGGCCCACACACTGCCCACACGGCGCTTGAAGACCGACCCCTTCGTCAGCGGGAACGTCTTGACCAGTCCGTCGACGTGCAGCACCCGGTCCCGCGACGCCCGCGGCACGGCCGCCAGCTCCGAGGTGGGAGCGGGCGGCAGGTCGTACACGTCCTCGGGGTCGGTGCCCTCGCCCACGAGCTGGTCCGCGTGCAGGCAGGCGGCCCGGTGGCCGACCTCGACCGCCGGGGCCTGCTCGAGCGCGGGCTCGTCGACGCGGCACTCGACCGTCACGAGGGGGCAGCGCGCCGCGAACGGGCAGCCCGGGGCCAGCGACAGCAGCGACGGCGGCGTCCCGGGGATCGGCACCAGCGGCTGGTCCGACCGCTGGTCGAGCCGCGGCAGCGCCCCGATCAGTCCGACCGTATAGGGCATGCGCGGGTGGGCGAACAGGTCGTCGGCCGTCGCCGTCTCGACGACGCGGCCGGCGTACATCACGGCGATCCGGTCGGCGAAGCCGGCGATGACGCCCAGGTCGTGGCTGACGAACAGCAGGGCGGCCCCGGTCTCGCGCTGCGCCGTGCGCAGCACCGAGATGACCTGCGCCTGGATCGTCACGTCGAGGGCCGTGGTCGGCTCGTCGGCGAGGATCACGTCGGGATCGTTGGCGATCGCCATGGCGATCATCGCGCGCTGCCGCATGCCGCCCGAGAACTCGTGCGGGAACGAGTCGACCCGACGCTCGGGCTCGGGGATGCCCACGAGCCCCAGCAGCTCGATCGCCCGTTCGCGCGCCTGCCTCTTCGTGCCGCCGCGGTGGATCAGCACGGTCTCGGCGATCTGCTGACCCACCGTGTAGACCGGCGTGAACGCCGACAGCGGGTCCTGGAAGACCATGGCGATCCGTTTGCCGCGGATCGCCGACATCGCCTTGTCGCCGCGGCCGAGCAGCTCCTCGCCGTCGAGGGTGATCGAGCCCGTCACCTTGGCCGTCGCGGGCAGCAGACCGAGCACGGCGAGGCTCGTGACCGACTTGCCCGAGCCCGACTCGCCGACGATGCCGAGCACCTCGCCACGGCGCAGCGTCAGGTCGACGCCGCGCACGGCGCGCACGTCGCCGTCCGGGGTCGGGAAGGTCACGGTGAGGTCGTGGACCTCGAGCACCGGAGCCGAGGAGGCGCGGGTGCGGTCGACCGGTTCGGTGAGCGTCATGCGCGCTCCCCCTTCTCGTCGTTCGTGCGGGTCGGGGAGGACATCGGCCGGGTGTCGGACGTCGGCTGTCGGTCGGACGCCGGGGACGTGCGGGTCGGTGCCGGCGAGCCGACGTCGGCCCCGGGGGCGGGGCTCGCGGCCTCGGATACGCCGCCGGTGCGACCGAGCGGCGCCGCGCCTCCTGCGCTCTCGGCCGTCCGGCCGCGGGTACGACGCCGGCGACCCGTGCGCCCGGCCGTCGAGGTCGGGTCGAGTGCGTCGCGCAGCCCGTCACCGAGCAAGTTGCTCGCGAGGGCGAACACGATCAACGCGCCGGCCGCGAAGAAGAACAACCACGGCTTGGTGGTCGCCGCGCTCTGGTTCTGGGCGATCAGCGTGCCGAGCGACACGTCGGGCGGTTGGACGCCGAAGCCGAAGTACGACAGCCCCGACTCGGTGAGCACCGCCGCGCCGATCGCGATGGTGGCGTCGATCACGAGGAACGACGCCACGTTCGGCAGGATGTGCCGCACGATGATCGTGAAGTGGCCGATGCCCATGTAGCGGGCGGCGCGGATGAACTCCCTCTCTTTGATGCTGAGGGTGAGCGAGCGCACCACACGGGCGGTGATCATCCAGCCGAAGAGGGCGAGCAGGGCCACGAGGATCAACCAGCCGTACTGCTTGAGGCGCGGCGAGAGGATCGCGATGATCAAGAACGACGGCAGCACGAGCAGCAGGTCGACGAAGACCATGACGGCCCGGTCGATCCAGCCGCCGAAGTAGCCCGCCATCGCGCCGAGCATGCCGGCGATCACCGTCGAGAACAGGGCGACCAGCAGACCGATCAGCAGCGACTTCTGCAGGCCCCGGGCGGTCTGGGCGAAGACGTCCTGCCCGATGTTGTTCGTGCCGAACCAGTGCGCGCCGCTCGGTGGCGACGACAGGGCCGTGTAGTCGATGTAGTTGTAGGCGTACGGCGAGACGAGCGGGCCGACGAAGGCGAAGGCGAAGAGCAGGACGATCGTCACGAGGCCGACGGTGGCCCCGCGGTTGGCGAACAGTCGTCGGAAGGTCAGCGCGAAGCGGTTCGGCGACGTCGCCGCGACCTCTTCTCGCGACTCGGGCGCGACCGCGTCGGACGGCCCCTCGAGCAGGTCGGGTGTGAACCGGGTCATGGGGCGGCCCTACTTCTGCGCTCGGACGCGCGGGTCGAGCACCGCGTTGAGCACGTCCGACACGAAGCCGGCGAGCAGCACGACGACGGCGCTGTAGAGGGTGTACGTGACGACCACGTTGATGTCGTTGGCCTGCACGGCGTCGATGAACCAGGCGCCGAGGCCGTTCCACGCGAAGATCTTCTCGGTGAAGGTCGCCCCGGTCAGCACGCCGAGGAACGCGAAAGCGAACAGCGTCGTCATCGGGATCAACGCCGTGCGCAGCCCGTGCTTGAAGATCGCGGGGCGACGACGGAGCCCTTTGGCGCGGGCGGTGCGGATGTAGTCGGCCTGCAGCACGTCGAGCATCGTCGCCCGCTGGTACCGGCTGTAGACGGCGATCAAGCCGACGCCGATGGAGATGGTAGGCAGGAGCAGGTGGGCGATGCGGTCCCAGGCGATCGTGCCGAGCCCGCCGGTCAGGTTGGGGGTCGCCTCGCCGGTGAAGGTGATCAGCTGGTACCCGAGGACGTCGTTGAGCTTCGTCGCCCCGATCTTGAGCAGCACCGCGGTCAGGAACACCGGCGTGCTGATCAGGATGAACGACAACACCGACGAGACGCGGTCCGAGAACTTGTACTGCCGGATGGCGTTCCAGGTGCCGACCACGACCGCGAGCACGATGCCGAGGATCGACCCCACCAGCAGGAGGCGCAGGCTGACTCCCAGCCTCGGCCCGAATTCCGCCGCGACCGGCTTGTCCTGGATAGTCTGGCCGAGATCGCCGGTGACCGCGCCGCCGAGCCAGTGGACGTACCGCTCGCCGAGGGGGTCCTTGTCGTTGACCCCGATCGAGCTCAGCTTCGCGTCGACGATCTCGGAGGACGGACGCGGGTTGCGGTCGGCGTAGACGGAGCGTGGGTTGAGGGTCGCCGAGGCGAGGAAGTAGGTGAGCGACGTCGCGATGAAGACCAGGGCGACGTAGTACACCAGCCGGCGGGCGAGGAATCGGGCCATGGAGATCGACACTAGACGTACCCCGAGCCGGGACAGGCGGGCCAGGTTTCGAGCGTGTAACAAATTCACATGAAAGTTTGCGTGGATTCAAGGCGTCCGTACATTTGGGCTCACGCGATCAGCCCTCAGGAGGCGCAGCCGTCGGCGCCCTCACGGGTCGACAGCGACGCAACTTGGGGTTTGATCAGCACTTTTCACCACCCTTCAGTTCGGAGTGCCATGAAGATCACGAAGAAGCTCGGCCTCGCGGCCGGCCTCGTCAGCATCGCTCTCGTCGTCACGGCGTGCAGCGGCGGCGGCGGCAACGACGGCGACGGGGCCGCCAAGAACGGCGAGTTGTCCCCCGACGGCGACATCAACGCCACCGCGGCGGCCGACGTCGAGCAGGGCGGCACACTGACGCTGCCCCTCAGCCAGCTGCCCTCGCAGTGGAACTACGGGCAGCTCGACGGCGCCCTGGCCGACGCCTCGCTGATCGAGAGCGCCGTGCTTCCCCAACCGTTCCGCATCGACGAGAAGGGCGTCGCGCAGATCGACGAGAACCTCGTCACGAGCGCCGAGGCCACGAGCGAGGACCCGCTCGTCGTGACCTACGACATCAACCCCGACGCGGTGTGGAGCGACGGCACGCCGATCACGGTCGCCGACTTCCAGGCCTGGAAGACAGCACTCGACGGCTCGAACCCCGAGTACCTGGTCGGCAGCACGCTCGGCCCCGACCGCATGGCCTCCGTCGAGGCGGGCTCGAGCGACAAGCAGGTCGTCGTGACCTACGCCGAGCCCTTCTCGGACTGGAAGAGCATGTTCGCCCCGCTGTACCCGGCGAGCCTCTACAACGACCCGAACGCCTTCAACACGGCCTACGTCGACACCCTCCCGGTCTCGGGCGGTCCGTACAAGGTCGACAAGATCGACACGACGGCCCAGACCGTGACGATCGTGCCCAACGAGACCTGGTGGGGCGACGCCCCGAAGCTGGACTCCGTGGTCTTCCGCGCACTCGACAGCGACGCCGACGTCGACGCCTACCTGAACGGCGAGATCGACTTCGTCACGGGCAACTCGTCGGAGCGCTACGACCGCCTGAAGGACGCGAAGGACACCGACATCCGGGCGGCACCGTCGGCTCGGTACACGCACGTCGACTTCAGCACCAAGGGCGTCCTCGCCGACGAGAAGATCCGTCAGGCGATCCAGCACGCGGTCGACCGCGAGGCGCTCGGCAAGGTCATCACGGGCACCCTGCCCTACGAGCTGACCACGCTGAACAACCACCTCTTCCTCAGCACGGACGGCGCGTACCAGGACAACGCGAAGGAGACCGGCAACTACGACGTCGACGAGGCGAAGAAGATCCTGGCCGACGACGGGTGGGAGCTGAACGGCGACGTGCTCGAGAAGGACGGGAAGCAGCTCGAGATCGCCGTGACGATCCCGTCCGGCACGCCCATCTCGCAGCAGCTGTCCGAGGTCATGCAGAGCCAGCTCGCCGCGGTCGGCATCAAGCTGACGATCAACGCCGTCAGCGTCGACTCGTTCTTCGAGGACAACGTGACGCCGGGCAACTACGACATGACGATCTTCGTCTGGGCGGGCACCGGCTACCAGGCGTCCGGCGTCAGCATCTACAACTCGGACGAGCAGGGTCAGAACTACGGTCGTGTCTCGAGCCCCGAGATCGACGACCTGCTCAGCCAGGCCGTGGCCGAGGGCGACCCCGAGAAGGCCGCCGACCTGTACAACCAGGCCGACGAGAAGATCTGGGAGATCGGGCACTCGATGCCGATCATCCAGGCGCCGTACATCTCGTTCCAGAGCCCGAAGCTCGCGAACTTCGGCGCCCGCGCCGGAGCGAGCGACGTGGACTGGACGGTCGTCGGCTTCACGAAGTAGGAGCACCGCCCGAGGCCCGTCCGGCCCCTCGCTCAGCGTGGGGACGGGCGGGCCTTCCGCGTCCGCGCCCGCGCCCGCGCCCGCGTCCGCGCCCGCCGACGCTGCGCCTCCACCAGGCCGGTGGCCAGGGAGTAACCCGCGTAGCCGAGCAGGGCGATCGCCAGCAGCGGCACGATCCACGACCGGGCGTCGCCGTTCACGACCTGGTTGACGAACCCGAGCCACGGCACCGAGTACCACAGCGTGCCGCGCACCTGCTCGGGCAGCACGGCGGCCTCGTCCGGCTCGGAGTTGTTGTCGCCCTTGGTCACGAACGCGGTGCCACCGTCCGACGACGACACGATCTCGATCACCCGGTGGCTGATCACCTCGGGCCGGCCGCTCTCGATCTGGTAGGTCACGACGTCGCCGATCCGGATCTCGTCGGCCGGGGTCGGCTTCACCACGATCAGGGTGCCCGGGGGCAGCCGCGGCTCCATCGAACTGGTCAGCACCGTCAGCGGGGTGGCCCCCGCGACCTTCGGCACGACGATCAGCACGGTCGCGAGCCCGAGCACGAGGACGAACAGCCCCGCACTGAGGCCGAGGCCGAGCGCGTGCAGCAGGCCTTTCTCCCGCACGGCGGCGCGGCGGCCGCTCACGGCTGCTCCCCCGCTGTGTCGTCGTCGTCCGGGCGCCGGCGACCGACCGCCACGAACGCGCCCGCCAGCACGGCGATCGCCGCGATGAGCAGCGGCAGCCAGCTGCCGCGCAACGGCACGGGCACGAAGTCGTCGAGCACGTCGAGGGCGTGGACGGGCAGCTCGGTGTCCGTGCCCGACGCGTCGGTGGTCCCGTCCGACGCGTCGTCGCCGACGGAGGACGCCGCCCCGCCGGCCTCACCAGCCGAGGAAGCGCGGGTCGTCACCGCCTCGATCGTCGCGCTCGAGACGCGGTCGCCCCCCGCGCCTCCTGCGCTCGTGTCGGTGTCCGTGTCCGCGCCCGCGTCCGCCGCGCCGGTGGTCCCGGCCGACGCGCACCCTGCCGGCACAGCCGCCCCGGCCAGGCCGGTGAGCGTGACGAGCACGCCGAAGTCGAGGGTCTGGTCACCGGTGCCGTCGGCGGCGGAACCGTCGAGGGCGACCGAGACGGTGACCGGCACCTCCTGCCCCGCGGCGAGCCGGACGGGCGCGAGCACGGGGGTGCAGCCGTCGCCGGCCAGGGTGACGGGCGGCAGGTCGCCGACGTCGAGGTCGGAGTGCGAGCTGACCGTGACCGCCTCGGCGAACGCGGGCGACGAGGTCGTGACGTCGACGAGGCGGGCGCTGAGCGCGGCCGGCTCGCTTGAGAGGTTCTTCACCCAGAAGGTGCCGGTCGTGCTCGCCCCGGGGACGAGCCGCAGGTCGTCGCCGAACAGCGCCGAGTCGAGGCGACCCTGCCAGTGCTCGCCGTCGCCGCTGACCATCAGGCGGGGCTCGGTGGCGGCCGTGGCGGGAGTCGGGGCCGCCAGGAGGCCGGTGGCGACGCCGAGCGCCGTGACGGCGACGACGGCCGCGACCACCCGGCCGCCGGTCACCCGCACTGGATGTTCCTCGTCCCGTACTGGTCGTAGACCACCTTCAGCGTGCCGACGGCCATGAGGTCGGTCGGCTGGCCGTCGACCATCACGCGGATGTCGACGCCGATCAGGCCGTCGCCGAAGGGGTCCTTCGGCAGGTTGTCGCGGGTGAAGGCGAAGTGCGGGTAGTCGCCGGTCTGCTCGTTGTTCGAGACCCGGGTGCTGCCGACGTAGGTCGCGTAGCGGGTCGGGGTCGCGCGGGTCGACGGGTCGAAGTCGAGCCATGCGTAGGCCTCGCCGTCGGTGCGGCAGACCGCGGTCTGCGGGGGGACGATCGTGTTGTTCTGGACGATCCGGCGGTCCTGCGGGGTCGCGGTCCACGATCCGGCGGCCAGCGCCACGGTGAGGACCGGGTTGACGCGTCCGGTGGGCGACGAGGTCGCGATCGAGGTGCGGAGGCACCAGGTCGCACTGGCCTTGGCGGCGAGGGTGCCGGACAGGTTCGGCACGGCCGACCAGGTGCCGCTGACGCTCCCCGAGCCGACGGTGGACGTCGAGGTGCAGGCGGACGCCGCGGACACCGGCCAGCCGACGACGGCGATCGACGCGGCGAGGTCGGCGGAGCTGCCCGAGCTCAGGCTGCCGCGCGTCGAGTACGTCGCCGCGACCGTGCCCGAGTTCGTGAAGGTCCACGGCGCCGTGAGCGACCGGGTCGATCCGGAGTAGTCGGCCTGCAGACCGTCGACGGTTCCGGCCGTGAGCCCGACGGCGCCGGTCTTGACCTGTTCAGTGAGGGTGGCGGACGCCGTCCAGAGCGCCGAGGCCGCGCCTCCGGAGGCCAGCGCGACGCCGACGACCACGCCGACGACGACGGCGGCCAGGGCCGATCGCACGCGGGACCGGGGACGTGGGCCGATCACGTGCCGCCGTCCGCTCACGAGACGGCGCCCGGTCACGCGGCCACCTGCGTCCCGGTCAGGACGAGCCCGATCGACGAGGTCTGGTTCTGCAGGGTCGCCGGGACGTCCGAGTCGAGCGTCACGACGATGCAGCCGGTGACGGTGGCGCCCGCCGGCAGCGTGAAGTAGCCGCTGCCGGTGTCGAACGCCGCGGGTCGTGCCGAGTACCCGCCGACGCCCGCGACGCAGTCCGCGGACTTCGTGACGGCCGCGAGCTTCACGGTCAGCTCACCGGGCAGGGCGGACGCCGACGCCGTGGTGGTCCCGGCCGTCACCCGCATGGCCAGGGCGACCGACCCCGTGTTCGTCGCGCTGAAGGTGCCCGCGGTGGCGCCGCCGGGGCCGAGGGCGGACGTGTCGAGGGCCTTGACGCTGCCGACCGAGAGGCCCGCCGTGCCCGATGTGACGGTGACGGCCGTGGGCGCGACCGCGGAGTTCCACAGCGCGTACGTGCCCCCGGTCGCCACGAGCGCGACGGCGACCGCCCCGGCCACGACGGCCGTCCCCGCCCACAGCGAGCGCAGCGGACGACGGGACGAGGAGGCGCGCTCGGGCGAGCGGTGACGTGCGCGTCCGCCGGGCTGTCCGGTCAACGTCTCACCCCCTGGTGGTCGGTCGTGCGATGCGGTGGCCCGTGATCCCCTGGTCGGGAGGTTCGGACGGGAGGTGGTGACCGGACCGCGTCGGGTACGGTCCGGTCACCGGTCGGTGAGGCCGGGTGCGGCGGCCGTCGGGCCACCGGCACCCGCTACGCGATGGCGCGCTGCTTGAGCGTGAAGGTCAGCTTGCTCAGGTCGAGCGTGCCGCCCTGGCTGGCGGCGTCGGTCACCGTCGAGGGCAGCTCGACGACGAAGGTCACGACGGCCGAGGTGCTGCCGGCGGCCACGGGGGCGACGACGTAGCTGCCGGCCGTGCTGCCCGCGGTGACGCCGGACGGCAGGGTCGTGGCGCCGGCGGCCGTCGAGAGGGTCAGCGTGTTCGTCACGTAGGGCTTCAGGCTGCCGGTGACCGAGGCCGCGTCGTAGGTGAGGTCGGCCCGCAGGTCGTTGCCCGAGGCGGCGATGGTGATCGGCTGCGTGAACTGCAGCTTGCTGCCGGGGACGATCTTGTAGGCGGCGACCTGGGCGGTCGTCAGGGCCGTGCTCCGGCCGTTCGTGACGTCGGTCCAGCTGCCCGCCGACGACTGGGCGAGCGAGAGGGTGCCCGAGGCGACGCTGGCGGCGTTGACCTCGGTGCTGGCGTTCCAGAGGGCGAAGGTCCCGGCGCCACCGAGGAGGAGGGCGATGCCGGCGGCGCCGGCGACGGCACCCTTGACGAGCTTGTTCATGTGGGTCCTGTTCCGCGCGCCGAGGCGCGCTCGAGCACCGCCGTGCACCGTCGGTCGGGTCGACGTCGGGGTGGCACACGGCGCTGCAGGGGCTGTCGGCTCCGGGTCGGGCGGCCGATCGGTGTCGTCGGGCGCCGGGCTCTCGAGGAGTTCGGGTTCTTCGGGCGGGCAGGCCGCGACGACAGATCCGACATTACGCGGTCCCCCAAAGTGCCGACAGGCCATCCATGCCGATGCATGCACCCAGTTGGGGGGACAAAACGGACCGTGACGTCTGTCGGTGACAGGGTGGACACCGGTTTGTACCCCGAAAGGAGCGATCTGCACCCCGATCCGCCCCCGACGCCCCGACCCGGGCCCGGGTCGCGTCCGGGTCGGGACCGGGCGGGCCAGACCGGGTACGGTCGACAACGTGGCGACAGCATACGAACCCAGAGTCGGGCGGATCCCCATCACGGGCCTCACCCCGACGACACCCGACCGAGTGTTCCCGACGAAGGCCTTCTCCGGCGAGGTGGTCACCTTCGGGGCGACCGTCTTCCGCGAGGGCCACGACCTGATCGGGGCCGACCTCGTCACGATCGACCCCGAGGGCGCCGAGACCCGGCACCGCATGGTCGCCGGCATCCCCGGCACCGACCGGTGGACGGCCCAGGTGCAGCTCGAGGCCGAGGGCGACTGGGCCTGGCAGGTCGAGGCCTACACCGACGACTGGGCCACGTGGCTGCACGCGGCCGAGATCAAGGTGCCGGCCGGGCTCGACGTCGAGGTCACCTTCGCCCTCGGCAGTCGTCTGCTGGCGGACGCCGTCGACGAGTACCCCGACACGACCCTCATCCGCGATGCGGCCAAGGCGCTCGCGAACCCCGCCCTCTCCCCTGCCTCGCGCCTCCGCGTCGCCACCGACCCGCGCCTCGCCGCGGTCCTCCTGGTGAAGCCGCTCGCGAGCCTCGTCACGCGCAGTGCGCCCGAAGCACTCCGCGTCGAGCGGAGCCGCGCCGGCCTCGGCAGCTGGTACGAGTTCTTCCCCCGCAGCGAGGGCGCCCGCAAGCAGGCCGACGGCACGTGGAAGAGCGGCACGTTCCGCACCGCGGCACGCCGCCTGCCCTCCATCGCGCGCATGGGCTTCGACGTCGTGTACATCCCGCCCGTGCACCCGATCGGCACGACGTTCCGCAAGGGCCCGAACAACTCGCTGACCGCCGGTCCGGCCGACCCGGGCTCGCCCTACGCCATCGGCTCGGCTGACGGCGGGCACGACGCGGTGCACCCCGACCTCGGCACCGTCGCGGACTTCCGCTGGTTCGTCGACGCCGCGAAGAACGCCGGCCTCGAGCTCGCCCTCGACCTGGCGCTGCAGTGCTCGCCCGACCACCCCTGGGTCACCGAGCACCCCGAGTGGTTCACGACCCTGCCCGACGGCACGATCGCCTACGCCGAGAACCCGCCCAAGAAGTACCAGGACATCTACCCCCTGAACTTCGACAACGACTACGAGGGCGTCAGCCGCGAGGTGCTGCGCATCGTGCGGCACTGGATCGAGCTCGGCGTGACGATCTTCCGCGTCGACAACCCGCACACGAAACCGGTGCGCTTCTGGGAGTGGCTGCTGCACGAGATCCGGCAGACGAACCCCGAGGTGGTCTTCCTCTCGGAGGCGTTCACGAAGCCGGCCATGATGCAGGCGCTGGCGCAGGTGGGGTTCCACCAGTCGTACACGTACTTCACCTGGCGCAACGAGAAATGGGAGCTCGAGGAGTACCTCGACGAGCTGTCGAAGGAGACGAGCGCCTGGCTGCGCCCGAACCTCTTCGTCAACACGCACGACATCCTCACGCCCTACCTGCAGTTCGGCGGGCCTGCGGCCTACAAGATCCGTGCCGCGATCGCCGCGACGGCCTCGCCGACCTGGGGCGTCTACTCGGGCTACGAGCTCTTCGAGGACGTGGCGCGACCGGGCAGCGAAGAGAACATCGACAACGAGAAGTACGAGTACAAGCCCCGCGACTGGGCCGCCGCCGAAGAGGCCGGGGCATCGCTGGCGCCGTACCTGACGCAGCTCAACCGCATCCGCGCCTCCCACCCGGCCCTGCGTCAGCTGCGCAACCTCGAGATCCACTCGAGCGACGACGAGTCGATCCTCGTCTTCTCGAAGTACCTGTCCCGTGCGCACACCCGCAGCGGACGTGCCGACGGCATCATCGTCGTCGCGAACGTCGACCCGCACTCGGCGCGCGAGACGACCGTCCACCTCGACGTCACGAAGTTCGGGTTGCAGCCCGGTGGCACCTACACCGTGCGCGACCTCATCACCGGTCAGTCGTGGACCTGGGGCGACGACAACTACGTCCGACTGGACGCCTTCGTCGAACCGGTGCACGTTCTCTCCGTCGACCTCAACCGAGCCCCGTAGGAGCGACCCGATGACCATTACTCCCCCGACCGGCCCCGACGCCGGCACCGGCACCGACCAGGGCACCGACACCCGGGTCGACCCCGCCGTGGCGAGCGACGCCGACGGCCTGTTCTCCCTCGGCGACGACGAGGTCTTCTCCGCCGCCACCGGCACCCACGGCCACCCGCACGCCGTCCTCGGCGCGCACCCCCGCGGCGGCCGCACCGCCGTCCGCGTCGTCCGACCGCTGGCCGAGACGGTCACCGTGACCAGCGCCTCCGGGTCGTCCCTCGCGCTCGAGCACGTGGCCCACGGCCTCTGGCAGGGTGTCACGAGCGAGCCGGTCGACGCGTACACGGTCGAGGCGACCTACGAAGGAGGCGCGGCGTGGGTCTCCGACGACCCCTACCGTTTCGCCCCCACCGTCACCGAGTTCGACCTGTACCTCTTCGGCGAGGGCCGCCACGAGCAGCTCTGGAAGATGCTCGGCAGCCACGTGCGCGAGCACGAAGGCGTCACCGGCACCTCGTTCGCCGTCTGGGCGCCGCACGCCCGTGCCGTCCGCGTGAAGGGCGACCTCAACGGCTGGAACGGCGAGCGGCACGCGATGCGCCGCCTCGACGGCAACGGCGTCTGGGAGCTCTTCGTGCCCGGCGTGACGGACGGCATCTACAAGTACGAGGTGCTCACCCCCGACGACGTCTGGGTCGAACGCGCGGACCCGATGGCTCGCACCTCCGAGGTGCCGCCGCTCACCGGTTCGGTCGTCACGAAGGCCGCCCATGCCTGGGCCGACGACGCCTGGATGGCCGCCCGCGCCGAGAACGACGTCCACGCCGGCCCGATGAGCGTCTACGAGCTGCACGTCGGCTCTTGGCGCCCGGGGCTGAACTACCGCGAACTGGCCGACCAGCTGATCGAGTACGTCGGCGAGCTCGGCTTCACCCACGTCGAGTTCATGCCGCTCGCCGAGCACCCCTTCGGCGGCTCGTGGGGCTACCAGGTCACCGGCTACTACGCCGTGACCAGCCGGTTCGGCAGCCCCGACGACCTGCGCTACCTGATCGACCGGCTGCACCAGGCCGGCATCGGCGTGATCATGGACTGGGTGCCCGGGCACTTCCCGAAGGACGAGTGGGCCCTGGCGAAGTTCGACGGTCGCGCCGTCTACGAGCACTCCGACCCGCGCCGCGGCGAACAGCCCGACTGGGGCACGCTGGTCTTCAACTTCGGCGACTCGCAGGTGCGCAACTTCCTCGTCTCGAACGCCCTCTACTGGCTCGAGGAGTTCCACATCGACGGGCTGCGCGTCGACGCCGTCGCCTCGATGCTCTACCTCGACTACAGCCGCAACGAGGGCGAATGGCTGCCGAACGAGTTCGGCGGACGCGAGAACCTCGAGGCGATCAGCTTCCTCCAAGAGGCCAACGCCACGGCCTACAAGCGTCACCCCGGCATCGTCATGATCGCCGAAGAGAGCACGAGCTGGCCCGGCGTCACCCGCCCGACCAGCGAGGGCGGACTCGGTTTCGGCATCAAGTGGAACATGGGCTGGATGCACGACACCCTCGGCTACGTCGCCGAGGACCCGCTCTACCGCTCGCACCACCACGGCGAGATCACCTTCTCGTTCGTCTACGCGTTCAGCGAGAACTTCATGCTGCCGATCAGCCACGACGAGGTCGTGCACGGCAAGGGGTCGCTGCTCAACAAGATGCCCGGCGACCAGTGGCAGAAGCTCGCCAACCTGCGCGCCTACCTCGCGTACATGTGGGGCCACCCCGGCAAGCAGCTGCTCTTCATGGGCAGCGAGTTCGGCCAGCCCAGCGAGTGGAGCGAAGAACGAGGGCTCGACTGGTGGATCCTCGACCAGCCCGTGCACCAGGGGCTGCACGGACTCGTGTCGCGCCTCAACGAGGTGTACCGCGACGAGCCCGCGCTCTGGGCGCACGACTTCGACACAGACGGTTTCGAGTGGATCGACGGCGGCGCCGCCCAGCACAGCGTCGTCGCCTTCCTCCGCAAGTCCGGCTCGGGCGACTCGGTCGCCGTCCTGGCGAACTTCTCGGGTGAACCGGTGCGCATGCGCTTCGGCCTGCCCGAGGCCGGTCGGTGGGACGAGATCCTCAACACCGACGCCGAGGTCTACGGCGGTTCGGGTGTCGGCAACTTCGGCGGCGTCACCGCGACCGACGACCCCTGGGCCGGACGCCCCGCCGCGGCCGACGTACAGTTGCCGCCGCTCGGCGTCGTCTGGCTCAAGCTGCGCCGCTGAGCCTCGGCTCCACCGAGACGGAACCCCCGCCACCCTTCCGGGTCGCGGGGGTTCCGTCGTCCACGCAGGAGGCGCGGCTCAGTACAGCAGCATCGCCAGACGACGGCGGGCGGTCGCCACCCGGGGGTCGTCCACCCCGACGATCTCGAAGTACTCGAGCAGGCGGGCCCGGGCGGCGTCACGGCCCTCGGGGTCGAGCGACGGGAAGACGGTCAGCACACGGTCGAAGGCGTCGTCGATGTGCCCACCGCTGAGGTCGAGGTCGGCCACGTCGAGCTGGGCGCCGAGGTCGGTGGGGGCGGCGGCAGCCGCCGCACGGACGTCGGCCAGCGACGCGCCCTGCAGCCGCTCGAGCAACGACACCTGGGCGAGACCGGCCACGGCGAGCTGGTCGCGAGGGTCTTGAGCGATGGCCGTCTTGTAGGCGGTGATCGCCGCGGCGTAGTCACCCCGGTCGATCGCGTCGTAGGCGTCCTGGTGGTGCGGGGGCAGCGGCTCCGGTTCGGGCTCGACCTCGTCGGCCTCGCCCGCCGGGGCGCCGTCGACCACCGCCGTGCCGGTCACGCCGTTCTGCGCGGCGAGCTCGAGCACCTGCTCGAAGACGTCGCGCACCTGGGCCTCGGGCAGGGCCCCGACGAAGAGCTGGACGGGCCGGCCGCCGATCACCGCGGCGACCGCCGGGATCGACTGGGCCTGGAAGGCCTGCGTCAGCTGGGGGTTGGCATCGACGTCGACCTTGACGAGCAGCAGGCGGCCGGCGTATTCGCCGACCAGCTTGTCGAGGACCGGCGAGAGCTGCTTGCACGGGCCGCACCACTCGGCCCAGAGGTCGACGATCACCGGGACGGTGTTGCTGATCTCGAGGACCTGCGTGAAGGTGGCGTCGGTCGCGTCGAGCACGAGGCCCGGCACCGCGACCTGACCGGCGGCCGGGGCCGGGGCGCCACCCGCGCCTCCTGCGGTCGCGCCGTCGGCGGGCGAGCCGTCGGACGGGCCGGCCGGGGTGGGGGCCGGCGGGCGGTTGACGAGCGACGAGAGGTCGACGGCCCCGCGGAGACCTGCGGGGACGGGGGGAAGGTTGGTCATGGCAGCTCCTTGGCAGAGGTGAGGGCCTGGCTGAAACCGAGCAGGACGATCGGGTCGTCGCTGCCGACGGGCGGGACGGAGAACAAGAGCTCGACGCCGTAGGTCGCCTCGATGCCCTTCGACGACTCGTCGAGGCCCAGCAGGGTCTTGACGGTGCCCTCGGGGTTGACCTTGGCGCCGGTGGCCGTCGGCTTGACGGTCTCGATCTCGTTCAACGCGACCGAGACGATGGCTCCGGCGTCGTTGGTGGCGAAGGCGACCGGGGTCTCGTCGTCGGCCTGCGACGTGTAGTCGATCGACGCGGTGGTCGGCAGGGCCGCACGCTTGGCGTCCTTGTAGGCCTTGCCGATCTTCTCGCGCAGGGTGTCGCCGTCGGTCTGGAACTGGGCGGCGTACTGGCTCTCGTCGCCGTTGCGCAGGATGTCGCCGTAGGCCTCGGCGAGCTGGTCGGGCTGCAGCTTGAGCAGCTTGACGTCGGGCGAGAGCCGGGCGGCGCCGATCGACGCGGGGGCGACCGTCAACGGCGTCTGCGTCTGGAGGCTGACCGCGTACTCGACCTTGTACGGGTCTCGCGCGGTCTCTTGTTCGAGCGTGAGGGCGACGGGTGCGACGCTCGTGTCGGCGTCCTGCACGACGACGAACGCCGACCGTGGCCACGAGTCTGCCTGCTGCGGCAGCGTGAGCGTGACGGTGCCGGTCGGGATGGCCAGGGGGGCGGCGGCTGCGGCGTCCTTGGAACGGATCGTGTAGTTCGCCTGGCGCTGTTCGAGGGCGGGGCCCGTGAAGCGGGTGGCCGCGAGGTCGGCGTTCAGCGAGGCATCGGCCTCGGTCGCCGTCGCCGAGATGCGTTCGACGATGCGCTTCGCCTGGGCGACGCTGATCACGGGGGGCTGCAGCGCATTGCCCGTGTCACCGGACTCCGTGCCGTCGGTCGAGGTGGGCGTCGGGGTCGGGGTGGCCGAGTCGGAACCCGCCGCCGGTGCCTGCTGCGGCCAGTAGTCGGCGGTGCACGCCGACAGGGCGAGCGACGAGACCAGCACGATCGGCACCACGGCGACGAGCCGACGGATGCCGCGGGCCCGACCACGGCCGGGCGCGAGCGTCTCGGTGCCGGCGGCGTCGAGCGCCTTGACCGCCTTGCGGCCGGCCCGGCGCGACAGGCGGGGTCGCTTCCCGTCGCCCGAGCGTCGGCGCGGGCCGCGCGTGCGGCGGTGGTGCAGGATCGCCCAGACGTACAGACCGATGCCGATCAGCAGGACCACGAGGCCGCCGACGATCAGCGGCCCGGCCAGGGGGGTCGCGGTCGAGAGAGGCCAGGTGATGCGGACGTCGGCCGGGGCCGGCTGCGTGCCGTCCGAGACGATGACGAGCGAGACGTCGTCGGGCGCGTCGAGCGAGAAGGTGAGGTCGCTGCCGGTGAACTGGTCGAACCAGAGGTCGGAGTCCGTCGGGTCGGGGACCTCGGCGGTGTCGCCCGCGACCGTGCGGCTGGCGAGCTCGCCGGTGGCCTGGTCGTACTCGACCTCGTTGTAGCTGGCGTCACCCACCCAGCCGAGCACGTCGGACGTGCGGCCGTAGGCGGCGAACGCGGTCTCGCCACCCGAGACCGACACCGTCTGACGCCCGTCGTGGCCGTGCAGCGCCGAGGCCGGGACGACCGTGACGGTCGCGTCGGAGTCGCTGGTGTCGACCTGGGACGACACGCTCGGCGGGGGCGCGAAGACGGTGCGTTGGGCGAAGCCCAACGCCACCATCACCGCCGCCAGGACGACGACGACGACTGCGACGATGAAACGCACGTTTCTCTCCCTCCGAGCCACCATCCCGGTCGGGGCGCCAGGAACCGTCGTAGTCGACGACGGGCCTCGCACGAGCCTGGCCAGGAGGCCGGGCGCGGCAGCAGAATTTAAGACGGCTCAGCGTATCCGACGAGGCTGAGAGGCGCCTAACCCGTCGGTCGGCGTCCGTCGAGGGCCTCCCACTAGCATCGTGACGCGGGCCGCGCTCCCCTGGCCCGAACCCTGCACCGAAGGAGACACCGTGGCCGCTGACGAAGCCGATTTCGGCATTGAACTCCGGGGCTACCGCAAGGACGAGGTCGACCGCGTGCTCGGCGACCTGCGCCGCGAGCTCATCAAGGCCAACGCCGACCGGGCCGACCGCGCCGGCGAGGTCGCGTTCCTCCAACAGCGGGTGGACGAGATCCGTGCCGAACTCGAAGAGGCCGGCACCCCCACGTACTCGGGCCTCGGCAGCAAGCTCGAGCAGACCCTGCGCCTGGCCGAACAGCAGTCCACCCTCCTGATCAGCCAGGCCGACATCGACGCCGAGGCTCTGCGCTCGTCCTCCACGTCCGAGGCGAAGCGCCTGGTCGACGACGCCACCGAACGGGCCGCGGCCGTGCTCGACGACGCCCGGGGCCGTGCCGCGGCGCAGGTCGCGGAGTCCACCGCCGACGCCGACCGTCTGGTCGCGCGCGCCAAAGCCGAGGCCCGCGACCTGCTGCAAGAGGCACAGCGCGACGCCATCTCGATCCGCGGCTCGGCGGCGACCGAGGCCGCCCAGAACGTGTCGACGGCGCGACGGGAGGCCGCCGCGCTGCGGGCCGAGGTCGAGCACGAGGTCGCCGAACAGCGGGCCGCCGTCGCCCGTGACCTCGCCGAGGCCCGCGACGAGGCCGAGACGCTCGCCGCCGACACGCGCGAGGCCCGAGCCGTCTTCGAGAGCGACTCCGAGCGCCAGCGCGCCGACCTCGACCGCGAGGGCGTCACGATCCGCGCCGAGCTGGCCCGGCTCGACGAGACCACCCGTGCCGACCTCGACGCCGAGGTCGGCGCCCGCCGCGCCGAACTCGAGCGCGAGATCACGGCCGCCCGGGCCGACCTGGCCGACGACGTCGCGGCCCAGCGCGCCGAACTCGAGCGCGACGTCGCCGCGGCCCGCGCCGAGCTCGCCCACGAGGTCGCCGAGACCAGGGCGCTCCTCGCCCGCGACGTCGACGCCACCCGTGCCGACCTCACCGACGAGGTCGAGTCCACCCGGGTCGAGCTCGAGCGCGAGATCGCCACCGGTCGCGACCGCCTCGCGGCCGAGATCGCGCAGGCCCGGGCCGAACTCGAGAAAGAGGTGGGTGACGCCCGCACCGAGCTCGACCGCGAGACCCGGCGTCGCCGCGACGAACTCGACCTCGCCGAGACCACGTCCCGCGAACGCATCGAGCGGATCACCGTCGAGACCGACGAGCGCCTCTCCCGCGAGAGCGAGGCGCAGGCCGACCGTCTCGCCCGAGAGGACGCCGACCGACGGGCCGAACTCGCCGCCGAGATCGAGCAGGCACGTGCCGAACTCGCCGCCGAGACCGCCGAGGCCCGCGCCGCCCTGGCGGACGAGACCGAGGCCCAGCGCGCCCGCCTGGCCGCCGACGACGTCCGGGTCCGGGCCGGGCTCGAGGCCGACCGCGAGCGGGCCACGGCCGACCTGCGTCGCGACGTCGACCAGGGGCGGGCCGACCTCGAGGTCGAGCTGCTGGCCCGTCGCGACGAAGCCGAGGTCGAGCTCACGCAGCGACACCAGCAAGCCGTCGCCGAGACCCAAGAGCTGCTCGACTCGGCGGCCGAACAGCTCGCCGAGGCCACCCGTCGTGCCACCGAGGTGCGGCGCGAGGCCGACGAGCTCGAGCGCAGCGCGAACGAGTACGCCCGCACGACGCGGACGGACGCCGACGAGACGGCCCACGAGGTCCTCACCAACGCCGACGAACGCTCGCGGTCGATCCTGGCCGACGCCCAGCAGCGGGCCGACGACATCGTCGGCGACGCCGAAGAGCGCCTCGCCGAGATCACGCGCGAACGCGACGCCGTCGCCGACTACTTCGAGAACCTGCGTGGCATGATCGGACAAGTCGGCGGCGGTACGCCAGAGTAGGACGACAGGCCGTGTCGGGCAGTCGGTGCCGCCGTGGCCTCGACCGGCCCGCGCCGTCGACAGGAGCCCGCCCGTGAAGATCCACAACCCGTTCCGCATCGGTCTGCTCGCGGGCCTGGGCGTGCTCGTCGCCCTCGTGATCGGGGGCGCCGTCGGCCAGCTGTCGACGATCCTGACCTACGTGGGCGCGGCCCTGTTCATCTCACTGGGTCTCGACCCGATCGTCTCGTGGCTCGAGAAGCGCCGGGTGCCCCGGGGCATCGCCATCGTGATCGTCCTCGTGGCGGTGGTCGGCGCCTTCGTCGGCGTCGTCTTCGCGATCGTCCCCGTCATCGTCCAGCAGACCACGAGCCTGATCGAGGCGCTGACCTCGTACCTGCAGAGCGTCACCACTCAACAGTTCGTCGACAACCTGCAAGAACTCGTCCCGCAGAACGTCTTCGACGTGCAGAACGCGCTCGACTCCATCGTCGACTTCCTGACCAACCCCGACAACGTCGTCACGATCGGTGGTGGAGTCCTCGCCGTCGGGGTCGCGATCGGCAACGGCCTCTTCGGCACGGTCGTCGTGGTCATCCTGACGATCTACTTCACCTCGTCGATCAACAGCGTCAAGCGCGCCCTGTACCAGCTCGTCCCGGCCTCGAAACGGGCCACGTTCGTCGACATCTCCGAACAGATCAGCCAGTCGGTGGGTCGCTACGTCATCGGTCAGTTCACGCTCGCGGCGCTCAACGGCATCCTCAGCTTCGTGTTCCTAACCATCATCGGAGCCCAACAGCCGGCCGTCTTCGCGTTCATCGCGTTCCTCGGCTCGATCATCCCCCTCGTCGGCACCATCAGCGGTTCGGCGATCATCGTGCTGGCGCAGATCGCGCTGCTGCCCCAGTCACCGGCCACCTGGGTCACCGCAGCCGTCTACTACCTCGTCTACATGCAGGTCGAGGCCTACCTGCTGAGTCCGAGAATCATGCGTCGGGCGGTCCGCGTGCCGGGCGTGATCGTGGTCATCGCGGCCCTCGTCGGCGGCACGCTGCTGGGCGTGCTCGGCGCCCTCATCGCCATCCCGGTCGCCGCGTCGATCTTGCTGATCATCCGCGAGGTCTACGTCCCCCGCCAGAACCAGCTCTGAGGGGCATCACACCTGCCCGCTGCGCCCCACGGTGGGCGACGCGGGCCGCCATCCGGCGGCCGTGCAATCAGGAGGCGCGGGGTGGCCAGGTGGACGGCAGCGGCAGGGCACCGGGGGCGACCCGGCCGACGATCTCGGTCAGCACGCGGCTGGTCTGCTTCTCGCCGACCCAGAGGTGCTTGCCGCCCTCGACGGCGACGACCTCGGCCTCGGGCACGAGGGCGAACCGTTGTCGCGCCTCGTCGGGCCGCAGGTAGTCGTCGAACTCGGGCACGACGGCGACCACGGGTCGTCCGGAGCCGTGCCAGGCCTCGAGCTCGGCATCGGACGTGCGGTGCAGGGGCGGGGACAGCAGGACGACGCCCGCCACCTCGACGTCGAGGCCGTGCTTCAGGGCGACCTCGGTGCCGAACGACCAGCCCACCAACCACGGGGTGGGCAGGCCCCGATCGCGCACGAAGGCCACGGCAGCGGCGAGGTCGGCCGCCTCGGCCACGCCCTCGCCGAACTCGCCCTCGGACCGTCCGCGGGGGGACGACACCCCGCGGAAGTTGAACCGCAGCACGGCGAGGTCGGCCAGGGCGGGCAGGCGGGCCGCAGCCTTGCGGATGACGTGGGAGTCCATGAACCCCCCGGCGGTGGGCAGGGGATGCAGCGCGACGATCGTGCCGACGGGCTCGCGGTCCGCCGGGAGGCTCAACTCGCCCACCAACGTCAGACCGTCGCCGGTGTGCAGCTCGACGTCTTCGCGGCGCGCGGGCAGCAGGACTCCCCCGCGGATGTCGAGGGCGTCGGTGTCGGTGTCGGGGGTGGTCACGAGATCCTCCAGCAGTGGGTGTGCCAATGACGGCGCGCCGCCAGGTCGTCCTCGGCACCGAAGAGCCCGTCGGCGCGCCATGCCACGACGTGCGGTGTCGAGGGAGCGATGCCCAGCGAGCAGCCGGGGCAGACGTATTCTTTGACTGCCGACGACGCCGAGACCGACTGCACGTTGAACGAACGCCCGTGCTTGGTCTCGACCGTCAGACCGCCGAACGATGCCCGGCTGATGTCGTACGCCTCGTCTGCCTCACGCCGGTCGCGCGAGCGACGGGAACGGTTGCTGCGGGGCATGACGACCAGCGTAGCAACGGCCCTCGGGGTCGAGGGCCGTGCGACGGGTCAGTACCAGTTGTTGGCGACGGAATGCGCCCACGCACCACACGGGGTGCTGTAGCGGCCACCGATGTAGTTGAGCCCCCAGGTGATCTGCGTCGCCGGGTTGGTCTGCCAGTCGGCGCCGACGGAACCCATCTTGCTACCCGGCAGAGCCTGGGGGATGCCGTAGGCCCCGCTCGACCGGTTGGAGGCGTAGACGTTCCAGCCGGACTCTTTCTGCCAGAGGGACACGAGGCAGTCGTACTGGTCGGAACCCCAGCCCCGAGCCGCGACGAGTTCTGCGGCGACGGCCTTGGCGCTGCCCGGGTCGGGCGTACCAGCCACGGGAGCAACCGACGACTTCTTGGCGGCACCGGGCGTCGCACTCGAGGAGGCCTCGGGCTTCTCGGTCTCGGCCACCACGACGGGCGGAGGCGGCGGCGGCACGTATTCGGTGACGCCGTACGCGTCTCGGTCGGCGACCGTCACGGCAGCAGCGGCGACGGTGAGGGTCTGGCCGGGGGCCGTCAGCACCGACGCGGCACCAGGAACGGTCGTCGCGGCCTCGGCACCGGCCAGCGGGTTGACGAGCGAGGCCGACACGAAGGCGAACGACGCACAGAAACCGACGAGAGGCAGGACGACCCGACGCGGGACACCGGGTCGACGAAGAGCCGAGTCGGTTCCGCGGGCGGGCCCGGTGGACGCGAGTGAACCGGCTGCCGGGCGACGGACGACGCTCTGGGAAGCCGGCACGCGGACGCGTCGGCGGGTCGAGGGTCGTTCGACCGCGGCCGGGTGCTCTCGTCGAGAGGGACCGGGGGTCGGATTCGCTGCGTGCCTGCCCATGAGTCCGTCCAGGGTAACCGATGGGACGCCGGAGGACCAGGGACGACGCGTCAGCGTGTCGCGACGCACCCCGCCGCCGTGCGAGGCACGGGCCGCGGCCGTCAGCGGACGGCGAGCATGACGTCGACCACCGTGTCGAGGAGCAGGTCGACCTGGCTCTCTCGGTAGCCGCCACGTTTGGCCCGGAAGACCGATCCCCGGACGTCGTCGATGCTGAGGGGGCGGCCGTCGGTGAAGTAGCCGTGAAGCCGTCGGGTGAGGCGATCGACGTCTCGCGGGTGGTAGCCCGTCGTGAGGATGCCGACCCGATCGAAGCGGTGCCCCTGCGGTCGCTCGAGCCGAGCCACGATGTCCTCGGCCCCGGACCGCGCGGTCGAGAACCACGTGGACTCGGACCCCGACGAGACCGCACGTTCACGCTCGCGACTGGCGAAGGCGTCCTCGAGACGTTCGAGCGCGGCGTCGACATGTGCCGTCGAGTAGCCGTTCTTGGTCAATCCGAAGGCGGTGCGTCGGATGCGGGCGGAGTCGATGCCGAGGCTGACGGCGCCTGCGTAGGCCTTGCGGGCCTCGTCCAGGAACGCGTCGACCTCGTCGACGTCGTAACCCCGCTTGCCCTTGGGAACGATCGGGAATGTGCTGCTCACGGCCACCATCATGCCGCATGGCCCGATGGCAAGCCGCTGGACGCGCGGCCCCTCGCTCTCGGCGGAGTGCCCTAGGCGAACAGCAGGTAGAGACCGTAGGCCGCAGCCGCCGACGGCAGCGTGCTGTCCAGCCGGTCGAGGAAACCGCCGTGACCAGGCAACCAGGTGCTGATGTCCTTGATGCCGAGGTCGCGCTTGATGAGCGACTCGGAGAGGTCGCCGATGGTGGCCGTCACGATGATGACGCCGCCGAAGACGAGGCCGAACCACCATGGCTCGTCGAGCAGGAAGACGGACAGCAGCACGGCCGCGATGAGGCTGGCGGCCACCGAGCCGGCGAAGCCTTCCCAGGTCTTCTTCGGGCTGATGCGGGGAGCCATCGGGTGCTTGCCGAAGTTGAGGCCGGTCGCGTAGGCACCGGTGTCGACCGCGATCACGACGATGAGGGCCGACAGCGTCCACCACTGGCCGTCGGGTCGGGCGGCCATGAGGACCATGAAGCTGCCAAGGAACGAGCAGTAGATCTGGACGAACGCCCCGGCACCCAGGTCGCGACCGAGCGAGGAGGCGCCACCACGGTGCGAGGGACGGGCCAACTCGACGAGACGCCACAGCGACACGACGACGATGCCGCCGACGAGAGCGGCCCACTGGCCCCCGGCTCCCCCGTAGAAGGCCGCGGGCACGACCGCCACGCCGGCCAGGACGCTCGGCAGGCGGGGCACGTCGCGGCCGGCGAAGCGGAGGGCGCTGGCGAGCTCGAAGCACAACGAGCCGATCAGGGCCGCGGCCACGATCATGAAGAACGCCTTGACGAAGATCAGGCTCAGCAGCACCGCCGCGCCGAGGAGCACGCCCACGGCGATGGCGGCCGGCAGGTTGCGACCGGTGCGCGCCGTCAACTTCTCGTTGCGCGAGTCGAGGCGTGCCTTGCCGGCCCGCAGTTGGTTCTCGATGTCGTGCCGTGCCGCCTGCGCACGAGCGTCGAAGTCGGCACGGCGACTGCCGAGGGTGCTCTTCTGAGCCGGTGACGAGTCGTCGGGGCCGGCGCCGTCGGGTCGCTGTCTCATCAGACCTCGAGCAGCTCCGCTTCTTTCTTCTTCAGCGCGTCGTCGATGGAGTCGATGTAGCCCTTGGTGATCGACTCGAGCTCTTTCTCGGCACGAGCGACCTCGTCGTCGCCGACCTCGGTCTTCTGGGCGTCGAGCGCTTCTTTCGACTTGCGACGGACGTTGCGCACCTGGACCTTGGCGTCCTCGCCCTTGCTGCGGACGAGTTTGACGAACTCTTTGCGACGCTCTTGCGTCAGTTCGGGGATCGTGACGCGGACAATGGTGCCGTCGTTCGTCGGGTTGGCCCCGAGGTTCGGGAAGGTCGCGATGGCCTTCTCGATCTCTTTCAGTGCCGTCTTGTCGTACGGCGTGACGATCATCGTGCGCGCCTCGGGCACCTGCAGCGAGGCGAGCTGAGCCAGCGGCGTCGGGGTGCCGTAGTAGTCGATCGGGATCTTCTGGAACAGAGCCGGGTTGATGCGGCCGGTTCGCACCGTGCCGAAGTCGTTCTTGGCGGCGTCGAGCGCCTTGTCCATCTTCTCGCGCGTCTCGGTGAGTACGTCGTTGATCGCCACTGGTGCTCCTTGTTCGGTTCGCGGTCGAGTTTAGTCGTCTAGTTGCTGACGATGGTTCCGATGCGTTCGCCGCGGATGGCGCGGGCGATGTTGCCCTCGCCTTCCATGCCGAACACGTGCATGGGCATGCCGTTGTCCATGCAGAGGCTGAAGGCGGTCGAGTCCACGACCTTGAGCCCCTGCATCAGTGCCTCTTGGTACGTGAGCCGGTCGAGCTTGACCGCCGACGGGTCGTGGCGCGGGTCCGCCGAGTAGACGCCGTCGACGCCGTTCTTGGCGACGAGGACCTCGGAGGCCCCGATCTCGAGGGCCCGCTGGGCCGAGACGGTGTCGGTCGAGAAGTACGGCAGACCGGCGCCGGCACCGAAGATGACGACGCGTCCCTTCTCGAGGTGCCGCTCGGCACGACGAGGGATGTAGGGCTCGGCGACCTGGGTCATCGCGATGGCGGACTGGACACGCGTCGCGGCACCGGCCTGCTCGAGGAAGTCCTGGAGCGCGAGGGCGTTCATGACCGTGCCCAGCATGCCCATGTAGTCGGCCCGGCCCCGGTCCATGCCGCGCTGACTGAGCTCGGCGCCACGGAAGAAGTTGCCGCCGCCGACCACGATGGCGATCTCGACGTCGTTCGCCGCGTCGGCGATCTCGCGGGCGATGGCACCGACCACGTCGGGGTTCACGCCGAGCTGGCCGCCGCCGAAGGCCTCGCCCGAGAGCTTCAGCAGGACGCGTCGTCGTCCGGTGGTTTCCGATGTCATGCGAGTCTCCGTCTCGTCGTGGCCTTAGCCAGGTTAGCGAGTTCGGGCTGGTCGCCGTCCGTCGCCGATGATGCACCCGGCGTCGTCACCTCGGCCGGGCACGGGAACGGGGCCCGAGACACGTTCGTCTCGGGCCCCGTCACGGTGCTGCTTAGGCGCCGACCTTGATGCGGGCGAAGCCCGTGATCGACAGTCCGGCCTCGTCGACGACCTTGGCGACCGACAACTTGTTGTCCTTCGCGTAGGCCTGGTCGAGCAGGGCGATCTCCTTGAAGAAGCCGGTGAGGCGACCTTCGATGATCTTGGGCAGGGCCGCTTCGGGCTTGCCCTCGTTCTTCGCGGTCTCTTCGACGATGGCACGCTCTTTGTCGACCTGCTCGGCCGGCACCTCGTCGCGCGACAGGTACGTCGGCGCGGCGAAGGCGATGTGCTGAGCGATCGAACGAGCGGTCTCGGCGTCGTCACCGGTGTAGCCCACGACCACGCCGACCTGCGGGGGCAGGTCCTTCGAGGTCTTGTGCAGGTAGATGGCGAACTGCTCGCCCTCGATGCGGTTGACGGTGCGCAGTTCGACCTTCTCGCCCATGAGCGCGGCCTCGTCGTTGACGAAGGCCTCGACGGTCTGGCCACCGATCGCGGCGGCGTTGCCCTCGGCGGCGCTGGAGGCACCGGCCGCGTGCACGGCCTCGAGGACCTGGTCGGCCAGGGCGACGAATTTCTCGTTCTTCGCGACGAAGTCGGTCTCGCTGGCGAGCTCGATCAGCGTGGCGTAGCCCGAGCCGGGCTTCGCGGCGACGAGACCCGCGGTGGTCTGACGGCCCTCGCGCTTGGCGACGCCCTTCAGTCCCTTGACGCGGAGGATCTCGACGGCCTTCTCGATGTCGCCGTCGGCTTCTTCGAGGGCGTTCTTGCTGTCGACCATGCCCGCGCCGAGGCGGTCACGGAGGATCTTGACGTCAGCGATGGTGTAGTTGGCCATGTGTCTGACTTCCTTTCGTGGAGTCGGAAGGGTGGAGGAGGACTACTTCGAGTCGGCGTCGGCCGGCTCGGCCGTGGTGGCCTCGGCGACGGGCTCGACGACCGGCTCGCCCAGGGGCTTCGCGGCGACCTGTGCGTCGGCGTCGTTCTCCTCGACAGGGGCCTCGGCGACCGGGGCCTCGGCAGCAGGTGCCTCGGCGGCGGCGTCGGCGGCCTTGGCCTCGCCCTGCGCGAGCAGCTCGGCCTCCCATTCGGCCATGGGCTCGACGGGCTGGTCGGCGTCCTCGGGCTTCTGGTGACGCTGCACCAGGCCCTCGGCGGCGGCGTCGGCGACGATGCGCGTCAGCAGGCCGACGGAACGGATCGCGTCGTCGTTGCCCGGGATCGGGAAGTTGATCTCGTCGGGGTCGCAGTTCGTGTCGAGGATGCCGATGACCGGGATGCCCAGCTTCTTGGCCTCGTCGATCGCGAGGTGCTCTTTCTTGGTGTCGACGACCCAGAGGGCGGACGGCGTCTTGGTGAGGTTGCGGATTCCGCCGAGCGTCTTGTGCAGCTTGTCGAGCTCGCGCTTCTTGATCAGCAGTTCTTTCTTGGTGAAGCCCTGCGTGGTGTCGTCGAAGTCGATGTCTTCGAGCTCTTTCATGCGGGCGAGGCGCTTCGAGACCGTCTGGAAGTTGGTCAGGAGGCCACCGAGCCAGCGCTGGTTGACGAAGGGCTGGCCGACGCGGTTGGCCTGCTCGGCGATGGAGCCCTGGGCCTGCTTCTTGGTGCCGACGAAGAGGATGGTGCCACCGTGGGCGACCGTCTCTTTGACGAAGTCGTACGCCTTGTCGATGTACCCGAGCGACTGCTGCAGGTCGATGATGTGGATGCCCGAGCGCTCGGCGAGGATGAAGCGCTTCACCTTCGGGTTCCAGCGGCGGGTCTGGTGTCCGAAGTGGACGCCGCTGTCGAGCAGCTGGCGGATGGTGACGACGGCCATGGTCGTTCTCCTTGTTTCTGGGCGCACCCGCGGGTGCGCCTGCTTGTCGGTTGTCGGGCGACCGGTCGGTCGCCACTGCCTGGTGCCCGGGCACACGTCCGCCGATCACACCGTGAGGCGCGTTCGGACCGAGTGGACGTGGAGGCCGGGAGCGGCGCGAGGCGACCAGGTCGCCTCGACGTCGGTGCGTCCGAGGACGCACAGGGCACGCGAAGTCAGCCTGCTGAGCAGGCTGCATCGCTCATGTTAGCACCACCACGGGTCCGAGGAGGCGGTGGCCGCCACCCGAGGACGGCGACCACCGCAGGCTCGCACCTCGACTACGAGCGGCGGCGACCGAGGCCGAGCAGGCCGCGCTTGGGGGCCCGCGCCTCCTCGAGTCCGTAGTGGTCGCCGAAGTCGTCGCGCAACTGCGTGCGCTGGGCGCGCAGGAACCGCCGGTGCTCGGCGTCGAAGGCCCGGAAGGTCGCGACGCAGATGCCGATCATGACCACGCTGAACGGCAGCGCCGTGATGATCGCGGCCGTCTTGAGCGCGTCGAGCCCGCCGGTGACGAGCAGGGCGATGGCGACGAGGGCCGTGACCACGGCCCAGAAGATGCGGACCCAGGTCTTGGGCTCGGTGTCGCCGCCGGTCGAGATCATGCCGAGCACGAGAGAGCCCGAGTCGGAGGACGTGATGAAGAAGAGACCGATCAACAGGATGGCCCCGAAGACCGCGATCGAACCGCCGGGCAAGCCCTGCAGCATCTCGAACAGGGCTCCCTCGGTGTCGACCGAGCCGTCGGCGCCCACGAGGCCGCCACCCCCGAAGACCTCACGGTAGAGCGCGGCACCGCCCATGACGCTGAACCAGAGGAAGGTCAACAACGTGGGCACGACGAGCACGCCGACGACGAACTCGCGGACGGTGCGGCCCTTCGAGATGCGCGCGATGAAGATCCCGACGAACGGTGCCCAGGACATCCACCACCCCCAGTAGAAGGTGGTCCACGCGCCCTGCCAGGCCTCGCCCTCGGCCCCCGAGAAGGCGCTCACCGTGAAGGTCAGGCCGACGACGTTCTGCAGGTAGTTGCCGAGCGACTGGACGAAGTCGCGCAGCAGGAACAGGGAGGGGCCGCTGACCAACACGAAGACGAGCAGCAGGGCCGCCAGCACGATGTTGACGTTCGAGAGCCACTTCATGCCCTTGGTGACCCCGCTCACCAGGGAGAAGATCGTGACACCCGTGATGGCCGCGATCAGGATCACCTGGATCACCAGGGTCGGTTCGGCGATGCCCGCCGCCGACAGCCCGGCCGAGATCTGCAGCACCCCGAGACCCAGCGACGTCGCGACGCCGAAGAGCGTGCCGACGACCGAGACCACGTCGATGACGTTGCCCCACAGTCCGTGGACGTGCGTGCCGAGCAGGGGCTCGAGGGCGTACCGGATCGACACCGGACGGCCACGACGGTGGATCGCGTAGGCCATGCCCAACCCCACCACGATGTAGATCGCCCACGCGTGCACGCCCCAGTGCAGGTAGGTCTGGCTCAGCGCTTGGCCGGCGAGCTGGTTGTCGTCACCGGTCACGCCCGGGCGCGGACTCGCGTAGTGGCTCAGCGGTTCGGCGACCCCGTAGAACACCAGGCCGATTCCCATGCCGGCCGCGAAGAGCATGGACAGCCACGAGAGGCGCGAGAACTCGGGGTCGTCGTCGTCCTTGCCGAGCTTGATGTCGCCGTATCGGCTGACGCCCATCCACAGGGCGAAGACCACGAAGACGGCCGCGAGCAGCACGTAGTACCAGCCGAACGCCCCCACGATGCCGCTCTGGATCGACCCGAACAGGCCCTCGGCCACGGTCGGGAAGGCCATGGCGAAGACGACGAAGCCGAGGATCACGACCGCCGCGGGCCAGAAGACCCACGGGGCGAAGGCCCTCCGGCGGGGCGTGACCAGCGCCTCCTGGGTGTGGTCGCGGGCGGCGCTCGTCGCGTCGCCGGGTGTCTCGTCGGCGTGCGCGACCGGTGTCGCGTCGTCGGCGTGGCTCATCGGAAATCCTCTCAGAATGCGAACGTCCCGCCCAGGAGCTGGACGGGACGTGCATCGATTCTGCCAGGCTCAGGCCTTCGAAGACCGCCCTGCGTCGGCCTGGACGGCCGAGGTGCCCATCTCTTCGAGCGAGCGACCCTTCGTCTCGGGGATCTTCGCCAGGACGAAGAAGAACGACACGAGCGCGAAGAACGCGAAGATGCCGTACGACAACGTGAGGCTGAGGGCGGCCAGGGTCGGGAACGAGACCGTCACGATGAAGTTGGCGATCCAGTTGGCCATGCTGCCCACGCCGAGCGCCGTGGCACGGATGCTGTTCGGGAACATCTCGCCGAGCAGCACCCACATGAGCGGGCCCCACGTGGCACCGAACGACACGACGAAGAGGTTGGCCGCGACGAGGGCCACCGGGCCCCAGGCGCCGGGCAGCGACGGGTCGCCACTCGCCGAGGTGGTGGCCTGGCTGAAGGCCAGCGCGGTGACGGCGAGGCTGACGAACATGCCGATCGAGCCGGTCAGCAGCATCGGCCGGCGACCGACCTTGTCGACGAGTCCGATCGCGATGAAGGTCACCGCGACGTTGACGACGGCGGTGATGGTCGAGATGAGGAACGAGTCCTCTTCCTGGAAGCCGACGGCCTGCCAGAGCGTGGTCGAGTAGTAGAAGATCACGTTGATGCCGACGAACTGCTGCAGCACGGCGAGGATGATGCCGACCCAGACGATGGGCTGCAGACCGAAGCGGGTGCCGCGGATCGACGACTTCTTCTCGAGTTCGGCCTCGGTGCGGATCGAGTCGGTGATCTCTTTCAGACTCGTCTCGACCGTCTCGGCCGGGACGATCGACTGCAGGACCTTCTTGGCCTCGGCCTCACGCCCGTCACCGGCGAGGTACCGCGGCGACTCGGGCAGACGCCAGGCCAGCACGCCGTAGACGACCGACGGGACGATGCCCACCAGGAACATCCAGCGCCAGGCGGCGAGGCCGAAGAGCGACGGCTCGGAGGCGCCGCCCGCCGTGACCGCGAAGAGCTGGTCCGACAGCAGGGCGGCGAAGATGCCGAGGGTGATGGCGAGCTGCTGGAACGACGCCAGACGACCGCGGATGGCCTTGGGCGACACCTCGCTGATGTAGGCGGGAGCGATGACCGACGCGATGCCGATGCCGAGGCCGCCGATGACGCGCCAGAGCACGAGGTCCCAGACGGCGAAGGCCGCGGCGGCACCGACGGAGCTGATCAGGAACAGACCGGCACCGATCAGCATGACCTTGATGCGGCCCATCTTGTCGGCGAGACGGCCGGCGACGTAGGCACCGATGGCGCAACCGATCAGGGCCGAGGCGACCGCGAAGCCCGAGGCGAACTCGGTGAGGCCGAACTCGTCGGTGATCGACTGGACGGCGCCGTTGATGACGGACGAGTCGAAGCCGAACAGGAACCCGCCGATGGCCGCCGCCACGGCGAGCGCGGTCACCCGCCTGTTCAAGCTCTTCGTCGTTGCAGTGGTGTTCGACACCTGTACTCCTTCACGGCTCGAGGAGCAGGGCTCGTGGCCACGACTCCCCCACAAACGGTGTGCACGGGGTGTTCATGCACGGGTGAACCTTACGCCTCGCCGAGAAAGCTTGCGCGACCGGCACGGTGCCGGTATGCGCTCATTCCTTCCACGATCGGTCCGCCGCCTCGCCTCCGCCTCGACGACGATCCTGGCGGTCGTCGCGGCCGGGACGCTCGCGCCCGACCCGGCGGTCGCGTCGCCTCGGGCGGTGGGGGCAGGAGGCGCGGTGTGGGCCTGGCCCGTCGCCTCGCCCCACCCGGTGGTCCGCCCCTTCGTCGGGCCGCCGAATCCGTGGTCGCCGGGCCATCGCGGCATCGACGTCGGCACGACCGAGGGGTCGGTCGTGACCGCCCCGGACGACGGGGTGGTGCACTTCGCCGGGGTCGTGGTGGACCGTCCGGTGCTGTCGATCGCCCACTCGGGCGGAGTGCTGAGCAGCTTCGAGCCGGTGGTGGCCGACGTCGCGAAGGGCGACGTCGTCACGCGGGGGCAGACCGTCGGTGTGCTCGAGCCAGGGCACTGCGCCGACCGGCCGTGCCTGCACCTGGGGGCGCGCATCGACGGCGAGTACGTCTCGCCCCTGGTGTTCCTGGGCGGGATCGAACCATCGGTGCTGCTGCCGACGCGGCCCCGCTGAACAGGGCCGGGTCGCGCCGGGCCGGGCCACGCCGGCGACCGTGGCACCGTCGGGTGCGCGGGGCCTCGTCAGGCAGGGTGGGCGCCGTCAGGCGCGCGGGTGCGCCGAGCGGTAGCTGTCCCGCAGCCGGTCGGTCGAGACGTGCGTGTAGATCTGCGTGGTGCCGAGACTCGCGTGGCCGAGCAGCTCCTGGACGGCCCGGAGGTCGGCGCCCCCGTCGAGCAGGTGGGTGGCCGCCGTGTGCCTCAGGGCGTGCGGCCCCGCCGGTCCCCCGCCCGGGAGGTCGGCGAGCAGTCCGGCGACCAGCCGGTAGACGGCCCTCGTGCCGAGCCGGCCCCCGGTCGACCCCACGAAGAAGGCGGCGTCCGTGGCCGGTGTGACGAGCGTCGGGCGGGCGAGTTCGAGGTACCGTCCCAGAGCGGCGGCCGCCGGCACCCCGAACGGCACGACGCGCTGCTTCGCCCCCTTGCCGGTCACCCGGACGGTCAGCCGCTCGAGGTCGACGTCGCCGAGGTCGGCCCCGACGAGCTCGGACACGCGCAGGCCCGCCCCGTAGAGCAGTTCGACGACGGCGAGGTCCCGCCGCGCGCCGGGGTCACCCGTGTCGGCACGGACGGCGAGGGAGGCCAGCAGGCCGTCGACCTGCTCACGGGTGAGGACGCGGGGCAGACGGCTCTCGGGCTTCGGCGCGCGCAGCCGCGCACCGACGTCGACCGGCGTCCGGTCGGTCTCGTCGAGCCACCGGGTGAAGGCCCGGACGCTCGCCGACCGTCTCGCGAGGGTGGCCCGGGCGAGCCCGGCCTGCGTGCCCTGCCAGAGCCAGTCGCGCAGCAGGTCGAGGTCGAGGTCGCCCACCTCGCCGGGTCGACCGAGCCGGTTCTCGGCGAAGACGACCAGTGAGTCGAGGTCGGCCCCGTACGAGCGCACCGTGTGGTCGCTGAGCCCCCGGCCGTCGTGCAGGTGGTCCGCGAAGCGTTCGACCTCGCCCAGGAGGCGCGTCACGGCAGGGTCCGCCCCTCGCGTCTCGACCCCGGCCCGTGCATGCCGACAGGCTAGCCATCACGGCGCCCCCTCACCCGCCGCCACCCCGACCCGTACCGTCGGGCCGCACCCGAGAGGTCGAGCTCGGCGAGCACGTCGCGGACGGTCTCGAGCGACAGACCGCTCGCGACGGCCAGTTCGTCGGTCTCGCGGGTCGCCGTCGTGCTGAGCGCGTCGAGCACCCGCATCGTCTCGGGGTCGAGACGCCGCCCCTGGTAGGACGCCACGACGAGGTCGGTCGACACCCCGGTGAGCGCGAGGACCTCGTCGGCACTCGTCACGCATTCGGCCAGACCGGATCGGATCAGGGCGTGGCAGCCCACGGACGACGGCGAGGTCACCGGGCCGGGCACGGCCCCGACCGGACGACCGAGCGACTGGGCGTGGGCGGCCGTGTTCAGCGACCCCGAGCGCCCGCCGGCCTCGACGACGACGGTCGCGGCCGTCAGGGCCGCGATGAGCCTGTTGCGTTGCAGGAAACGCCAGCGTGACGGCTTGCCCCCGCAGGGGGCCTCGGAGATCATCAGGCCCGTCTCGACGATGCGTCGCAGCAGGCCGTCGTGCCCGGCGGGGTAGAGGTGGTCGACTCCCCCGGCCATGACCGCCATCGTCGTCGCCGACGCGGCCAGAGCCGCCCGGTGCGCGGCACCGTCGATGCCGTAGGCGGCACCCGAGACGATGGCGAGGCCTCGGTCGGCCACGCCGTCGGCGAGCTCGGCCGACACCTGCTCGCCGTAGGCCGTCGCCGCCCGCGAGCCGACGATCGCGATGCTCGACGCCGGTGCCGGGACCGGCGCCGGACCTCGCGCCCAGAGGGCCACGGGCGCGTGATCGCCGAGCTCGTCGAGGACCGAGGGCCAGAGCGGGGAGCCCGGCACGAGCAGCCGCGCCCCCACCGCTGTCGCCGTGTGGAACGACCGGAGGATCACGCCGGTCTCGAGTCGCGGCCGCCATCTCTTCAGCGCGCGGACGAGGTCGAGCCGCTCGACGTCGTCGAGGGTCGCCCCGGCCTCGACCAAGGCCCCCGCGAGGAGACCCGGGCGGGGTTCGTCGTGACCGACCGCCGCCTCGAGCACGACGCGGAGCCCCACGGTCGGGCCCAACATCGACCTGACGACCCCACCCACCGCGTCCCCCGGTTCGACCACGCCCGTCCAGGCGCCCGAGGCGAAGGCCCGGACGGCCTGCGCCTCGCTGAGATCGTCGGGCCTCGGCAGGACGGGCCGCACGAGGTCGGCCAGCTCGCCGGGGGTCGCCCGGAGCAGGTCGCTCACAGCGACTGCCGCATGCTCAGGGCCCGCACGACGTGACGGCGGACGGGGGCGGGTTCGTCGTCGAGGTCGGCGAGGGTCCAGGCCACGCGCAGCACGCGGTCGTAGCCCCTCATCGTCAGGGCACCGGTCTCGAGAGCCCGGTCGACGGGCTGCGAGTCGGCCACGGCCAGGCGGTTCACCGGGTCACGCAGCCACGTACCAGGGACCTCGCCGGACAACCGCCAGGGCGTGCCGTCGAGCCGACGGGCGGCATGGTCGCGTGCCCGGTCGACGCGGTCGCGGGCCTGACGCGTCGTCGTCGGGACGACGTCGGCCGAGGCGCGGAACTGCGACGAGCTGATGCGGGCCACCCGCAGCTGCAGGTCGATGCGGTCGACGAGCGGCCCGGAGAGCTTGCCGAGGTACCGACGCCGCTGGTGCGGTGAACAGCTGCAGTCGGAGTCGCGGGAACCGTACTGCCCGCAGGGGCACGGGTTGGCCGCGGCGACGAGTTGGAACCTCGCCGGGAAGCGGGCGACCGACCTCGATCGGTGGACCACGGTCTCGCCCGATTCGAGGGGCTGGCGGAGGCAGTCGAGGACCGTCTGCTGGAATTCGGGCGCCTCGTCGAGGAACAGCACGCCGCGGGTCGCCCTCGACGCGGCGCCTGGCCGGATGACCCCGCTGCCGCCGCCGACGAGGGCCGCCGCGCTGCAGGTGTGGTGAGGTGCTTCGAACGGTGGACGCCGGTCGAGATCGCCCGTGACGGCGACCCCGGCCAACGAGCGGATCGACGCGACCTCGAGGGCCGAGTCGGCGTCGAGGTCGGGCAACAGACCCGGCAGGCGGGCCGCCAGCATGCTCTTGCCCGCGCCGGGCGGGCCCACCATGAGGAGGTGGTGGCCGCCGGCCGCGGCGACGACGAGCGCCTCGACGGCGTCGACGTTGCCGATGACGTCAGCGAGGTCGAGTTCGGCCGGCACCGCCGGTTCGGAACGCGATCTCGTGATGGCCTCGACCGGTTCGGGTTCGAGGCAAGCGCCGTGCCAGATCGCGGCCTCGCGAAGGCTCGGCAGGGCCACCACGCGGATGCCGGGCACGAGGGCCGCCTCGTCGGCGTTGTCGGTCGGCACCATGACGGTGGTGGCCCCTGCCCGACGCGCACCCAGCACGGCGGGCAGGACGCCGTCGACGGGGCGGAGTCGGCCGTCGAGACCGAGCTCGCCCAGGTGGACGACGCGCTCGACGGACTCGGCCGGAACGACTTCGGCGGCGGCCAGGGCCGCGATGGCGATTCCGAGGTCGAAGGACGACCCCTGCTTGGGCAGCGAGGCCGGTGACAGGTTGACGGTCAGCTTGCGCGCCGGCAAGGCACACCCGGAGTTCGTCGCGGCCGACCGCACCCGGTCGCGGGCCTCACCCAGCGAGGTGTCGGGCAGACCGATGATGACGAAAGCCGGCAGCCCGGCACCCATGTCGGCCTCGATCTCGACCAGGGCACCGTCGACCCCCAGCAGGGCGACCGCTCTCGTCCGCGCCACGCTCATGCTCCGGCCCCGCGGACGTGGTCGATGCGCTCGTGCCCCGCGCATCGCTCGACCGTGATGCCCACGACGTCGATGCGCAACCCCCGGGGCGTCGTGGTGGGATGCGCCTGGCACCAGGCCCCCGCCAGCCGTCGCAGACGCGCCAACTTGGCCGGTGTCACGGCCTCGAGCGCGTGGCCGTAGCCGGTGCCCGACCGCGTCTTGACCTCGACGACGACGAGTTCGTCGCCGTCCAGGGCGACCACGTCGATCTCGCCCTCGCGACACCGCCAGTTGCGCTCGACGACCCGCATGCCCTGCGCCTCGACGTACTCGGCCGCGACGTCTTCGCCGCGCCGTCCCAATTCGTCCTTCTTCGCCATGTCTGACCTCCTGCCAGCAGGCTGGCGGAGGCCTGACCCACGGAGGGCGGGCGAGAGATCGTCTGGGGACGCGATCGATCCGGCGACGGCTGGGGACGAGCCGTGTCAGACGGATCGCATCCCGCTGCAGCGGGTCGCGTCGCGGCCGGGACTACTCGTCGAGCGCGAGTTCTTTCGGCAGCTCGAGGTCGCGGGTGGTGAGCTCTTCGACGTTCACGTCTTTGAAGGTGAGCACCCGGACCGACTTGACGAACCGGTCGGAACGGTAGACGTCCCACACCCAGACGTCGGTCATCGACAGTTCGAAGTAGAAGTCGTGCTCGGTGTCGCGCCGGACGAGGTCGACCTCGTTGGCCAGGTAGAAGCGCCGCTCGGTCTCGACCACGTAGCGGAACTGCGACACCACGTCGCGGTACTCGCGGTACAGCGCGAGCTCGACCTCGCGGTCGTAGTCTTCGAAATCGTCCTCGTCCATCGGAGGATCATCTTACGCGGCCCCTGGGGCGGTGGACGCCGAAGGCCTGCCCTCTCGCACCTCTACCCCTGGAGTCAGTGCAGCCAGGTGAGGCGGTGCAACGGCGACGGCCCCAGTTCGGACAAGGCCCCGTAGTGCGCCGACGAGCCGTAGCCCTTGTTGCCGGCCCAGCCGTACCCCGGGTGCACACCGTCGGCCTCGATCATCAAGCGGTCACGCTCGACCTTCGCGATGACCGATGCCGCTGCCACCGACGCACAGTCGCGGTCGGCCTTGACCCGGGTCGTGATCCGGGGCGGGGTGGTGAGCTGGGGCGACAGGTAGTCGTGGTTTCCGTCGAGCACCACGACGGACTGCATGATGCCGACGCCGGCGTGGTGCAGCGCGGTCAGGGCACGCTTGCCCGCCAGACCGAGGGCGACGACGATGCCCAGCCGATCGACCTCGTGCGCCTCGGCGAAACCCACCGCGTGATGGGACACCCAGGACGTCGCGAGGGGGTACAAGGCCTCGCGGCGTTTCTCGGACAGGAGCTTCGAGTCGCGCAGGCCCTCGGGGACGTCGAGGCACTCGACGTGGACCGCCCCGAGCCCGACCGCGACCGGCCCGGCGATCGCACCTCGACCCACCTCGTCGCAGCCGATCACCCAGGTCGCCCCCGAGGCGTGCAGCTCGCGTTCGACCTCGAGGGTCGGGTCGACGACGGGGCTCATTCGCCCTCTCGTTCGGTGCCGCGGAAGACGTCGGGGTAGTCGCCGAGCCACGTCCACCGGTCCGTGGGCCAGCTGATGACGAAGGCGCGCCCGACGACGTCGCTCATCGGGACGAACCCCTTGCTCGGGGTGGCGCCGTTGTAGCGGCTGTCCTTCGAGTTGTAGCGGTTGTCGCCCATCACCCACAGGGAGCCGGCGGGCACCGTGACCGAGAAGTCGTCGGCAGAGACGCGGGTCTCGCCCGGGGGCAGGTTCACGTAGGGCTCGTCGAGGGGCACGCCGTTGACCGACATCTGCCCGAAGTCGTTGCAGCATTCGACCGTGTCGCCCGGGAGGCCGATCACCCGCTTGATCAGGTGGTCGTTGCTGTCTTGTGCACCGAGCCCGACCTGCGTGAGGAACCACGAGATGCCGTCGGACACCGGGTTGCCCGTGGTGGTGCTGATCGGCGCGGTGCCGTCGAGCCACCCACCCGGGTCGGTGAACACGACCACGTCGCCCCGCTTGACGTCGACGAGGTCAGGCACGAGCTCGTTGACGATGATGCGGTCGTTGATCTGGAGCGTCTGTTCCATCGAACCCGAGGGGATGTAGAACGACCGGATCAGGAACGTCTTGATGAGGAACGAGATGAGGAGGGCCGCCAAGAAGATGACGAGGACGTCGCGCACGAACGTGCCGATGCCGCGCTTCTTGCCGTCGTCGCGTCGAGGACGCAGGGCGCGCCTCACTGTGTCATTCGTCATTTAACCACCCGAGCTCCCCGCCATCTTAGATGGCGGGGAGCTCGGAGGATGTCGCCGGAGCGCGTGACTAGTTGTCGCGCTTCTCCTTGATCTTGGCCTTCTTGCCGCGCAGTTCGCGCAGGTAGTAGAGCTTGGCGCGACGGACGGCACCACGGCTGACGACCTCGATGTGGTCGATGACCGGGGAGTGCACCGGGAAGGTGCGCTCGACGCCGACCTGGAAGCTCACCTTGCGGACCGTGAAGGTCTCGCGGATGCCCTCGTTCTGCTTGCCGATGACGACACCCTGGAAGACCTGGACGCGCGAGCGCGTGCCTTCGATGATGTTGACGTGCACCTTGACGGTGTCGCCGGCGCGGAAGTCGGGGACGTCCGAGCGGAGGTTGGCGGAGTCAACCGCGTCGAGGATGTGCATTGTCGTTCGCTCTCTGCAACCGCCACAGGTCGACTGCGTGTCTGGGGCGCGTCACGCGCCCGTCATGATGAAGAAGGTGTGCTCTGGATCGGCAGACTCCCCTGTGGCAGAGTCGTGCGCAGGCACAAGCGTCAATTGTGCCACAGCACGGGCACCCGTGTCAGCCTCGCGGCGTGATGGTGATGACCGGGCCGTCGTCGCCGTAGCCGGGCCGACGCCCCGCGGCGGCCCCGGTGCCCGACGCGACCCTCTCGAGATCGGCGAGCGACGTGGCCATGCGGGCCCGCGCCTCCTGGACGAACTGCCACAGGGCCGAGGCGAACAGGCCTACGCCCGCCGCGATCGTCACGACGGCGCAGAGCGCGAACAGGGCGGTGGACAGGTCGAGGGACGAGACCCCGCCGGCGACCTGCGTGAAGGCCGACGCGGACACGGACTCGGCGGAGCTGTCGACGATGAAGAACCCGAGACCGAGCTGGCCGAGCCAGGACACGGTGAGCAAGCCGACGTCGGCCCACGACACGGCCTTCGCCTGCCGGACGCTGCGGCGACCCACCACCACACCGGTGGCCACCGCCTGACCAACGAAGAGCAGGGGCACGAGCAGCAGCTGACCCACGAACTGCAGTCCCAACGGGACGCCGAAGAACGCCCGGCCCAGCAGCACCCAGAGCGGCAGTACGAACACGGCCACCCAGAGGAGGCGGTAGAAGACCCGGCGCATCGTCATGCGGTCGAGGCTACGAAACGATCGTGAAGAATGGCTGCATGATCGAACTGCGCACTCCCGACGAGATCGAGCGCATGCGGCCCGCCGGAACCTTCGTCGCCCGCGTGCTCGAGGCGACCCGCGCGGCCGCACGCCCGGGAGTCGACCTGCTAGACCTCGACGCGCTCGCGCACCGCATGATCCGCGAGGCGGGCGCCGAGAGTTGCTACGTCGACTACCACCCCTCGTTCGGCGCGAGTCCGTTCGGCAAGGTGATCTGCACGTCGGTCAACGACGCGGCCCTGCACGGCCTGCCGCACCGCTACCGCCTGCGTGACGGAGACCTGCTCAGCCTCGACTTCGCCGCCTCGGTGGACGGCTGGGTCGCCGACTCGGCCGTGTCGTTCGTCGTCGGCGAGCAGGCGTCGCCGGAGGACCTCCGCCTGATCGAGACGTGCGAGGTCGCACTCGACGCCGGCATCGCCGCCCTGAGGCCGGGTGCCAAGCTGGGCGACGTCTCGGCCGCGATCGGCCAGGTCGCGCGTGGTGCGGGCTACGGGGTCAACCTGCAGTTCGGCGGCCACGGGGTCGGACGGACGATGCACGGCGATCCCCACGTGCCCAACGACGGACGCGCGGGCCGGGGCTGGCCGGTGCGGCCCGGGCTCGTCGTCGCGATCGAGCCGTGGCTGATGCGGGGCACCGACGAGATCGTCACCGACGCCGACGGCTGGACGCTGCGCAGCGTCGACGGTTCGAGGGCGGCGCACGTCGAGCACACCGTGGCCGTCACCGAGGACGGACCGCTCGTGCTCACCGCACGCGGCTGACCCGGACGGGCCGGGGCCGGGGCCTCGGCCCCCGGCCTGTGCCCCAGCCCTCGGACCCCGTCAGTCGAGCAGGTCGGGCCGCACCCGGCGGGTGCGTTCGAGCTGCTGCTCACGACGCCAGGTCGCGATGGCCGCGTGGTTGCCACTGAGCAGCACGGGAGGCACGTCGAGGCCCCGCCAGGACGCCGGCTTGGTGTAGCTGGGGTACTCGAGCAGGCCGTCTTCGTGGCTCTCTTCGGTGAGGCTCTCGGGGTTGCCCACCACGCCCGGGACGAGACGCCCGATGGCCTCGATCATCGCCGTGACGGCGACCTCGCCACCGTTCAACACGTAGTCGCCGAGGCTGATCTCACGCACCGTCGCCCGGGTGGCGGCGTGCTCGACGACGCGCTGGTCGATGCCCTCGTAGCGACCGCAGGGGAAGACCAGGTGCGGCGCGAACGCGAGCTCACGAGCCGTGGCCTGGGTGAACGGAGTACCGGCCGGAGACGGGACGATCATGATCGTGTCGTCGGGCGTGGACGTCTCGCCGAAGACGTGGTCGAGCGCCTCGCCCCAGGGCTCGGGCCGCATGACCATGCCGGCTCCCCCGCCGTAGGGCGTGTCGTCGACGGTGCGGTGCCGGTCGTGCGTGAAGTCACGCAGGTCGTGCACCTCGACGTCGAGCAGCTTCTGCTGCCGGGCCTTGCCGAGCAACGAGATGTCGAGCACCCCGAAGAACTCGGGGAAGATCGACACGATGTCGATGCGCACGCGTCAGCGCTCGTCGTCGGGAGCGGACTCGCCGTCGGAAGTCGGCTGATCGTCGGGAGCGGACTCACCGTCGGGTGCCGCCTCGTCGTCCGTGTCGTCGGCCAGCTCTTCGAAGAGCCCCTGCGGCGGGGTCACGACGACCACGCCGGCCTCGACGTCGACCTTCGGCACGAGCGCCGAGACGAACGGGACGAGGACCTCGCCCGACGCGGTGTCGACCGCGAGCAGGTCTTGGGCCGGCATGTGGTCGACCCGGGCCACCGTGCCGACGACGACGCCATCACGTTCGACGCGGAGGCCGACCAGCTGGTGGTCGTACCAGGCGTCGTCCTCGTGCGGCAGCTCGTCGGTGTCTTGGTCGACCCAGAGGATCGCCTTGACGAGGGACTCGGCGGCAGTGCGGTCGTCGACGCCCTCGAAGAAGCCGACCGGGTGGCTGTTGTACCAGCGCAGCTCGGTGAGGGTGAGGGTCTTGTCGTGCCAGGCACTGTCGGCGGGCACCTGCAGGCGGAACACGGCACCCGGCACGAAGCGCTGCTCGGGGGTGTCGGTGAAGAGTTCGAGCTTGAGGGCACCCTTGAGGCCGTGGGCCTTGGTGAGTCGCCCCACCCGGAGTTCGGTCTTGCGGTCGGACGGCACGGTTCTAGAGATCGCCGTCGACGACGTCGACCCGGACGCGCTTGCCGTCGGCCAGCGCCGTGATCAGGGTGCGGAGGGCCTTGGCGGTGCGACCGGCGCGGCCGATCACGCGACCGAGGTCGTCCGCGTGGACGTGCACCTCGAGGACGTCACCTCGCGGGGAGTTCTTCTCCACGACCTGCACCTCGTCCGGGTGATCGACGATCCCCCGGACGAGGTGTTCGAGTGCAGGTGCGAGCACTGACTACGCCTCGGTGGTCTCGGCGTCGTCGCTGGACTCGGCGGGCGCCTCGGCCTTGACCGCGGGCTTCTCGGTCTTGGGCACGAGGACCGGCTTCTTCTTCTCGTCGGCGACGAAGGCCTCTTTCGGGGCCTTGGTCTTGACGGTGCTGACGGCGTCGGCGTCGCCCTTGAACTTGCCCCAGTCACCCGTGAGCTTCAGCAGCGCGGCGACCTGCTCGGTCGGCTGTGCGCCGACGCCGAGCCAGTACTGCGCACGCTCGGACTCGACCTCGATGAACGAAGGCTCTTCGGTCGGGTGGTACTTGCCGATCTCTTCGATGACGCGACCGTCGCGCTTGGTGCGCGAGTCGGCGACGACGATGCGGTAGTAGGGGGCGCGGATCTTGCCCATGCGCTTGAGACGGATCTTGACAGCCACAATTCTCCTGTGTGATGTGATGTGGGCGAGTTGCTAGCCGTGAGCGTGGGGGCACACTCGGCTCGAAAGCTCTGATGGGAGTCGAACGTCGCCTGATTAGAGGGTCGGACGACAGAAGACTCGACCTCCCATTGTTGCAGACGAAAGGCCATCTGCACGAATTTCGTCGCGTCGTGTCCGACACCGCGCCTCCTCCGCGTCACGGGACGACCCGAGCGGCGCCGGCCAGCCCGGCGGACGGTCCCCTCGGGCCCTCGGCTGGCAGGATGGACCCGCCCTGACGCCCACGGGAAGGCCACGCGGATGCGCATCGATTTCACGACCTCAGAGCGGTCGACCCTCGGCGTCGAGTGGGAGCTCGCCCTCGTCGACCACGAGTCGGGCGAGCTGGCACCGCACGCCCCGGTGATCCTCGCCGACCTGGCGCACGTGAACGACGGCGGTCCCGAGCGGCTGACCAACGAACTGCTCACCAACACGGTCGAGGTCGTCACGGGCGTCCACCGCCGCGTCGCCGACGCCGTCGACGACCTGAAGGGCACGATCGACCAGGTCCGCGGCCCCGCCTCGGTGCTCGGCGCGGACCTGATGTGTGCCGGGACGCACCCCTACAGCCGCTACGTCGACCAAGAGGTGACCCCCGGCAAGGAGCGTTACGCGACCCTGATCGACCGCACGCGCTGGTGGGGTCGCCAGATGATGATCTGGGGCGTCCACGTGCACGTCGGCATCGACGACCGCGACAAGGCGCTCCCGATCCTCAACGGCATGCTCACCTACCTGCCGCACTTCCAGGCCCTGACGGCGTCCAGCCCGTTCTGGGTCGGGGAAGAGACGGGATACGCCTCGAACCGCGCCCTGATGTTCCAGCAGTTGCCGACGGCGGGCCTGCCGCCCCAGTTCGCGACCTGGTCCGAGTACGAGGCCATGGTGGCCGACATGACGCACACCGGCGTGATCGACGACCACAGCGAACTGCGCTGGGACCTCCGCCCCTCACCGAAGTGGGGCACCCTCGAGACCCGCGTCTTCGACGGCATCGCGACGACCGACGAGCTCGCCGCCGTGACGGCGCTGGTGCAGTGCCTCGTCGACGACATGTCCGAACGGCTCGACCGCGGCGAGGACCTGCCGAGCATGCAGCCGTGGTTCGTCCGAGAGAACAAGTGGCGAGCCGCCCGGTACGGGATGGACGCCATCGTGATCCAGAACGCCGCGGGTGACGAGCGGCTGGTGACGGACGACCTGCGCGAGCTCGTGACGACGCTCGAGCCGGCGGCCGAACGCCTCGGGTGCCTCGACGAACTGCACTCGCTCGCGATCATCACCGACCGCGGGGCCAGCTACCAGCGCCAGCTCGCCGTGGCCGCCGCCCACGGCGGAGACCTCCGGCCCGTCGTGGCCTCGCTTGTCCGCGAATTCGACGAGGGGTTGTCGGCGGCCGAGTGAGCCGTCGCGTCCGGCGTCACGCACGGACGACGACGCCCGCCCCGCGTCAGGCGGGACGGGCGTCGGCGATCGTCAGGAGGCGCGGGTCGGGTCAGCCGCGCCCGAGCATCTTCTGCAGCGACGCCAGCTCTTCGGGCGAGGGTGCCGTGCCGCCGGCCGTGGCCCCACCGCCGCCGAGCCCGAAGCCCGAACCGCCGGGAGCCGAGGAAGCCGGCTTGGCACCGGTGGCGAGGGCGGCGTTCTGGGCGGCACGCTTCGCCGGGTTGCCGGCCTTCGAGCCCTTCTTCTTGGGCTGTGCCTTCTTGCCGGCGTACGAGGCCCCGGGGATCGGGCCCATGCCGGGGACCTGGGGCACGCCGCCCTTGGCGACGGTCTTCATCATCTTCGAGGCCTGCTCGAAGCGCTGGACGAGCTGGTTGACGTCGGTGACGGTCATGCCCGAGCCCCGGGCGATGCGCAGTCGACGCGAGCCGTTGAGCAGCTTGGGCATCGCGCGCTCTTGCTGGGTCATCGACTGGATGATCGCCTCGGTGCGGACGATCTCGCGCTCGTCGAAGTTCTCGAGCTGCTCACGCATGCCCTTGGCGCCCGGCAGCATGCCGAGCATGCCTTTGATCGAGCCCATCTTGCGCAGCTGCTGCATCTGCGTGAGGAAGTCGTCGAGCGTGAAGGAGTCGGTCGCGATCTTCTGCGCGACCGCCATCGCTTCTTCTTCGTCGAAGGCCTGCTGGGCCTGCTCGATGAGCGAGAGGATGTCACCGAGGTCGAGGATGCGGCTCGCCATGCGGTCGGGGTGGAACGGCTCGAAGTCGTCGAGCGACTCACCCGTCGACGCGAACATGATCGGACGGCCGGTGACCGAGGCGACGCTGAGGGCGGCGCCACCGCGGGCGTCGCCGTCGAGCTTCGAGAGCACGACTCCGGTGAAGTCCACGCCGTCCTGGAAGGCCTTGGCCGTGGCCACGGCGTCCTGACCGATCATCGCGTCGATGACGAAGAGCACCTCGTCGGGGTCGACGGCCTTGCGGATGTTCGCGGCCTGCTTCATGAGCTCGGCGTCGACGCCGAGACGACCGGCCGTGTCGACGATGACGGTGTCGTACTGCTTGTCGCGGGCGTACTTGATGGCCTGCTTGGCGACCTTGACGGGGTCGCCGACGCCGTTGCCGGGCTCGGGTGCGAAGACGTGGGCGCCGGCCTGCTCACCGACGACCTGCAGCTGCGTCACCGCGTTGGGGCGCTGGAGGTCGGCCGCCACGAGCATGGGCGTGTGGCCGTCCTTCGCGAGCCACTTGGCCAGCTTGCCCGCGAGGGTCGTCTTGCCGGCACCCTGGAGGCCCGCGAGCATGATGACGGTCGGCGGGTTCTTGGCGAACTCGAGCCGACGCTGCTGACCACCGAGGATCTGCACCAGTTCTTCGTTGACGATCTGGACGACCTGCTGCGCCGGGTTCAGGGCCTTGCTGACCTCGTCGCCGAGGGCGCGGTCGCGCACCGTGTTCGTGAACGCCTTGACGACGTCGAACGCGACGTCGGCGTCGAGCAGGGCGCGACGGATCTCGCGCACGGTGCCGTCGACGTCGGCGGGGCTCAGCTTGCCCTTGTTGCGGAGGTTCTTGAACGTTTCCGCGAGGCGGTCGGAGAGGGTTCCAAAAGTGGCCATGGTGCGCCCATCTTAACCGACCGTCGGCGTCCCGCGCTGCGTGGTCGCGCCTCCTGGGCTCGCTTTTGTTGTACTCGGTGCATCAATGTGGTTACCCTCGGGGCATGACCACGACGCGACGTGTCGGCCTGACGGGTCCGCCGCTCGACTACCGCGAGGGGCTGCGCCTGCAGCGGCAGCTGCACGCCGACGTGGTGGCGGGGCGGCTCGACTCGGCCCTCGTCCTCTGCCAGCACCCGTCCGTCTATACGGCGGGGACGCGGACGCAGCCGACCGACCTGCCTCGTGACGGCTCCCCCGTCGTCCCGGTCGACCGCGGCGGACGCATCACCTGGCACGGCCCCGGCCAGCTCGTTGCCTACCCGATCGTGCGCCTGCCCGAGCCGCTCGACGTCGTCGCTCACGTCCGGGCGCTCGAGGCGTGCCTGATCGACGTGTGCTCGGGCGTCGGAGTGTCGGCCGTGCGCGTCGCGGGGCGCAGCGGCGCCTGGGTGCGGGGGCCCTTCGGTGACGAGAAGGTCGCGGCGGTCGGCGTGCGGGTCGCCGAGGGCGTGACGATGCACGGCGTCGCCCTCACCTGCGACGCCGACCTGTCCCCCTACGCCCAGATCGTGCCCTGCGGCATCACGGACGCCGGCGTGACCAGCCTGACCCGCGCCTCCGGGAGGCGCGTGGCCGTCACCGACGTCGCGGACGCCCTCGAGGCGGCCCTGACCGCCTACCTGACCGGCCTCGAGACCGCTCGCCGCCTGCCTGCCCGACCCGACCCCGTGGGAGCCCACCGATGACGACGACCGCCCCCGAGGGCCGACGCCTGCTGCGCGTCGAGGCCCGCAACGCCGAGACCCCGATCGAGAAGAAGCCGGCCTGGATCAAGACGACCGCGAGGCAGGGACCCGAGTACCGCGCCCTGACCGAGCTCGTGGTCGACAAGAAGCTGCACACCGTCTGCCAGGAGGCCGGCTGTCCGAACATCTTCGAGTGCTGGGAGGACCGCGAGGCCACGTTCCTGATCGGCGGCTCGCAGTGCACGCGACGCTGCGACTTCTGCCAGATCGACACCGGCAGGCCGAGCCCGCTCGACCGCCGCGAGCCGCTCTCGGTCGCCGAGTCGGTGCGCGAGATGGGGCTGCGCTACGCGACCGTCACCGGCGTCGCACGCGACGACCTCGACGACGGAGGCGCGTGGCTCTACGCCGAGACCATCCGTCGCATCCACGAGCTGAACCCGGGCACGGGCGTCGAGATCCTCGTGCCCGACTTCAACGGTCGCCCCGAACTGCTGGGGCAGGTCTTCGACGCCCGGCCCGAGGTCTTCGCCCACAACGTCGAGACGGTGCCGCGCATCTTCAAGCGCATCCGCCCCGCGTTCACCTTCGAGCGGTCCCTCGACGTCATCACGCAAGGGCACGACGCCGGGCTCGTGACGAAGTCGAACCTCATCCTCGGCATGGGCGAAGAACGGGGTGAGGTGATCGACGCCCTCGAACGCCTCCGGGAGGCGCACACCGACATCATCACGCTGACCCAGTACCTGCGCCCCAGCCCCCGGCACCTGCCGGTCGCCCGATGGGTGCACCCGGACGAGTTCGTCGACTTCCGCGAGATCGCCGAGGACATGGGCTTCAGCGGCGTGCTCGCCGGGCCGCTCGTGCGCTCGTCGTACCGTGCGGGTCGGCTGTGGGCACGGGCGACCGAGGCGCGCGGCGGGGTCGTGCCCGAGGCGCTGCGGCACCTGCTCGAGGCGGGGGCCGGACGCCAGGCCGTGTGACCCGCGCCTGCCCGGGCTCGCTAGGCGATGAGGTTCTGCACGCGCGCTGGAGCTCAGGGCGACGCGCCAGCGGCGCCGCGACGCCAGCGCCGAGGGAGCCTGCGACCGAGGACCGAGTTGACAGCGTCGACGGCAGCTAGGCGATCAGGTTCTGCACGAACACGTGGGGGGTGAAGCCGGTGAGGTCACCGATGCCCTCGCCCTGACCGACGAGCTTGATCGGGATGCCGGTCTGCTCTTGCACCGCGAGGACGAAACCGCCCCGGGCCGAGCCGTCGAGCTTCGTCAGGACGAGGCCGGTCACCCCGGCGTGCTCGATGAAGGCCTGCGCCTGCGCCAGGCCGTTCTGGCCGGTCGTCGCGTCGAGCACGAGCAGCACCTCGGCGATCTCGGTCTGCTTCTCGACGACGCGCTTGATCTTGCCGAGTTCGTCCATGAGGCCCGACTTCGTCTGCAGGCGGCCCGCCGTGTCGATGAGGACGATCTCGATGCCCTCGCGCATGGCGAGCTCGACCGTCTGGAACGCCACCGACGCAGGGTCTTGGCCCTGCTGCTGCGGGCGGACGATGCGGGCGCCCGCGCGCTCGGCCCAGGTCGCGACCTGCTCGACGGCGGCCGCGCGGAAGGTGTCGGCCGCGCCCACGACGACCGAGCGGTCGTAGTTGCGCAGGAACTTGGCGAACTTGCCGATCGTCGTCGTCTTGCCGACGCCGTTGACGCCGACCATCAGCACCACGGCGGGTCGGGCGCTGAGCTTGAGGGTCGAGTCGAGCTTCGAGAGCCGTTCTTCGAGCGTCTCGCGCAGCATGCGCTTGAGGTCGGCGGGGTCGGTGGTCGAGTAGCGCTGCACCTTCGCCTGGAGGTCGTCGATGATCTGCTCGGTCACGTCGGGGCCGAAGTCGGCGCCGATCAGGGCGGCCTCGAGGTCGTCCCACGTGGTCTCGTCGATCGTCTTCTTGGCGAACATGCCACGGAGGGCACCGGAGAGGGACCAGGGAGAAGCCATGCGGGCCAGCATATTCGGCCCCGGGCGAGACCGCGGACGTGCAGAGGCTGTAAGCTCGCCAGGTTGAAGGGGAGTACTCCCACGCGGTGGCGTCGTCAATACGGAAGAGACCGATCTCGACCCGGTGCACCGGTTCGCAGCCGTCCTGATCAGGACGCGACGCGAGTGGAGGAGACCTTCGGTACCCGCTGCGTACTGGAGGTACACACATGGACGTCCACTTCTTGACCTGGGCGATCACCATCGCCGGCATCATCGGCCTGCTGTTCTTCGACTTCTTCAGTCACGTCCGCACGCCGCACGAGCCGACGATCCGCGAGTCGGCCATCTGGTCGGGCGTCTACATCGGCATCGCCGTCCTGTTCGGCGTCGGCGTCGGCGTCTTCTCGAACTGGACCTTCGGCGGCGAGTACTTCGCCGGCTACATCACCGAGAAGGCCCTCTCGGTCGACAACCTGTTCGTCTTCCTGATCATCATGACGAGCTTCGCGGTGCCTCGCATCTACCAGCAGAAGGTGCTGCTCGTCGGCATCGCCATCGCCCTGCTCTCGCGCGGTCTGTTCATCGCGGCCGGCGTCGTCATCATCGAGAACTTCTCGTGGGTCTTCTACCTCTTCGGCATCCTGCTCTTCTGGCTCGCCTACAGCCAGGTCAAGGGCGGCCACGGCGACGACGAGAAGGACGAGGCGGACAGCAAGCTCATCCGTGCCCTGCGCCGCGTCATCCCGACCTCGACGGACTACGACGGCCAGAAGCTGACCACCAAGGTCGACGGCAAGCGCCTCTTCACCCCGCTCTTCTTGGTGATGGTGGCGATCGGCCTGACCGACGTGCTCTTCGCCCTCGACTCGATCCCCGCCATCTTCGGCCTCACGCAAGAGGCGTACATCGTCTTCACGGCGAACGCGTTCTCGCTGCTCGGCCTGCGTCAGCTGTACTTCCTGATCTCGGGTCTGCTCGAGCGCCTCGTCTACCTGGCCCAGGGGCTGGCGGTCATCCTCGCCTTCATCGGCGTCAAGCTGCTGTTCCACGCCCTGCACGTCAACGAGGTGCCGTTCATCAACGGCGGCGAGCCGATCACCTGGATCCCCGAGATCCCGATCTGGTTCTCGCTCGGCTTCATCGTGCTCACCATCGCCGTCGCGACGGTCGCGAGCCTCGCGAAGACCCGACGGGACGCCCGTGCGAAGGCCGGCGTCACGGCGGGTACCGACGACGACCACTGATCCCCCCGACGGGCGGCCTCCATCCGGGGCCGCCCGTCGTCACTCCCCCGCGGCACCGCCGCGCCGCACCACGGAACGGAACACCCCGATGCGCCTCGAACTCATCCGCCACGGTCAGACCGACTGGAACCTCGCCGACAAGCTCCAGGGCTCGTCCGACATCCCGCTCAACGACACGGGACGCGGCCAGGCCCTCGAGGCGGCGCGTCTGCTGGCCGGCGTCGAGTGGAGCGCCATCGTGTCGTCGCCGCTCGGGCGCGCCCGCGAGACCGCGCAGATCATCGCCGCCGAACTCGGCATCGAGCTGGGCGACGCCTACGACGAGCTGATCGAGCGCGACTACGCGTCGCACGAGGGCCGCACCCCCGAGTCGCCGATCCCCGACCAGCCGAACGCCGACTACCCCGACATCGAGCCGCGCGAGTCGGTCGCCGCCCGGGGCATCGGCGCGCTCGAGATGATCCGCGACACGCGACTGCCGCTCGACGGCGACGACGCCCACATCGTCGTCGTCTGCCACGGCACGATCATCCGGTTCACCCTCGCCGAGATCCTCGGCCGCGAGGTCCCGCACATCGAGAACGCCGCGGCGAACACGGTCGAGTGGGACGGCACCGCCTGGCGCGTGCTGAGCATCAACGGCGGGGTCGTCGACACGCCGATCGACTGACACCCCGGTGCCCCGCGGGGCACGACGAGAACGCAGGAGGCGCGGCCACGCAGGTCGCGCCTCCTGCGTTTCTCGTCGGGAGGGGTCAGGAGGCGGCAGGGGCGGCGGTGCCGCGCTCGGCGACGACGCGCTGGCCGACGACGGCGCTGACGCCGTCCTGACGCATCGAGACGCCGTAGAGGGCGTCGGCGATCTCCATCGTGCGCTTCTGATGCGTGATGACGATGAGCTGGCTCGACTCGCGCAGGTCCTCGAAGATGGTCAGCAACCGGCCGAGGTTCGCGTCGTCGAGGGCCGCCTCGACCTCGTCCATGATGTAGAACGGGCTCGGCCGGGCCTTGAAGATCGCGATCAGCAGCGCCACGGCGGCCAGTGACCGCTCGCCACCCGACAGCAGCGACAGCCGCTCGATCTTCTTGCCGGCCGGCTTCACCGTCACCTCGATGCCGGTCGCCAGCAGGTCGTCGGGATCCGTCAGGTGCAGCGAGCCGCTGCCTCCCGGGAAGAGGATCGGGAAAACCTGGTCGAAGGCGGCCTGGGTGTCGGCGAAGGCGCTCGCGAAGATGGTCTGCATCTTGTCGTCGATCTCGTCGATGATCGTCAAGAGGTCCTTGCGGGTGCCGGTCAGGTCGGTCAGCTGTTCGGTCAGGAAGACGTGGCGCTGCTCGAGCGCCGCGAACTCCTCGAGGGCCAGCGGGTTGACCCGCCCGAGCCGGGCGAGCTTCTTCTCGGCCGCGGCGAGCCGTCGCTGCTGGGCCGCCCGGTCGAAGGGCACGCCCCGAGGAGGCGCGGCGTCGGCCCCCGGGAGGGTCGCGTCGTCGAGGTCGGTGGCACCGTGGGGTGCGCGATCGGCGGCAGGGGCGGCGCGCTCCCCCGCGGCGTAATCCTCGCCCACGGCGTCGACGTCGCCCACGGCGTCGTCCTCGCCCGCGGCGTCGACGTCGAGCAGGTCGACCTCGTCGTCGACGGACGGGCGGGCCACGACCTCGTCGTCGCTCGGCACGGGCACGTGCGGCCCGTACTCGGCCACGAGGACGTCCTCGACGAGGCCGAGCTCGGAGCCGGCTCGTTCGAGCAGCCCGGACAGGTGCAGCTTCTTCTCGTAGATCTCCATCTCGAGGCCGTGCACGCTCTCGGTCACGGTGGCGAGCCGGTCCCGCAGCTCGCGCTCGGCCCGGCGCAGGGCCTGCAGCTCGGTGTTCTGCTCGGCCCGGGCCGCCTCCGCCTCGGCCAGCACCGCGCGCGCCTCGGCCACCGACCGGGCGACGGCGTCCAGGGTCGGGGGCAAGGCCTCGAGCACGGAGGACGTGGCCGCCATCTGGCGCTGCCGCACCACCGTCTGGCGTGCCCGGAGCTCGGCGGCCGCCCGTTGCTCGTCGAGCTGGCGTTGGAGGGCCTCGGCCCGGGCGATCTCGGCCCGGACCCGCTCGCGGACGGTCTCGAGGGCGATGCGGCGCTCGGTCTCGACGGCCCGCGCGGTCTCGACCTCGGCCAGCAGTCCGTCGCGCGACGACGCGTCGAGCAGCGGACGCGGGCGGGCGGCGTGCTCGTCGTGGGCGGCCGCGGCGGCGTCCACGGCGCGGCTCGCGGCGTCGACGGCCTCGACCGATGCGTCGAGGGCGTCCGAGAGACGGTCGACCTCGGCCTCGGCGGCCTCGACCCGGGCACGCAGACGACCGAGCTGCTGCCCGTGGGAGGTGACCCGCGCCTCCTCGTCCCGGGCGGCTGCCGCCGCCTCTTTCGCACGGGTGCGCGTCGTGGCGAGCCGCTCCCGCAGCTCGGCGAGTTCGGGGGCGAGACGCTCGATCTCGGTGGCCACGCCGGTGAGCCGGTCGGCGGCCGCGTCACGCTCGGCGACGAGCTCGAGACGCGACCGCTCGGCGCCCGACCCGCCGCGCAGCACGTAGTCGGTCAGCACCTCGCCCGCCCGCGTGATGACGGTCACGGGGACCGGGTGCCCGGCGAGTGCCTGCCAGGCCGAGCGCGCGACCACGAGGTCGTCGGCCACGACGGTGGCGGCCAGCAGTCCGAGCACCCCGGGAGGCGCGGTGACGACGGCCGTGGCGGCGACCGCTCCGGTCGGGAGGTCGACGTCGAGCGTCGACAGGGGCCGCACGGGCTCGGCGACGACGACCTCGACCCGGCCGAGCTCGGCCTCGGTGGCGTGCGCGACGGCGTCGACCGCGGCCTCGACGTCGTCGGCCAGGACCGAGTCGACCACGCTGCCGAGCGCCGCGGCGACGGCGGCCTCGTAACCGGGACGCACCTGCACGTGCTCGGCCACCAGGCCGCGGATGCCCGGTCGGCCCGCGGCCACGAGAGCGGCCGTGGCGTCGTTCTGGTCCAGGGCGAGCGACAGGGCGCTCCGCCGGGCCGCGAGGGCGTCGCGCTCGCGTTCGGCCGCGTGCAGGCGGTCGCGCAGCTCGTCGACGCTCGCCGTGAGAGCCGTCACTCGCTCTTCGGCCTCGGCCTGGACGGCGGCGTGATCGACCCCGTCGGCGTCGGCCCGCGGTGACCGCTGCTCGAGCTCGGCGTACTCGGCCCGCCCGGCGTCACGTCGCGCCTCGGCGGCCTCGAGCGCGGCGCGCTGACGCAGCTGCTCGCCACGGACGGCGGCGAGCCCCGACCGCGCCGTCTCGAGGGCGCCACGCAGGCGGGTCGCCTCGAGGTCGTGCTGCGAGACGAGGACGCTCTGCGCCTGGATCTCGACGTCGAGGGCGTCGAGGGACGCAAGGACCGTGGCCAGCTCGGCGCCGGCCGCCCCCACCGCCGCCTCGGCCTGCGAGACGTCGCCGCGCAGACGCTCGGCCTCGTCGCGGGCGTCGGCGACCATGCCCGCGCTGACGGTGGTCGCCACGGCGGGCTGGTCCGCCTGCTGGGCGAGCAGCTGGAGACGCTGCTGCGCGAGGCTCGACAGGCTGCGCAGGCGCTCGTGGACCGACTCGAGCCCGAAGACCACCCGGCGGGCGTCGTCGACGGCGTCGCCGATCATGGCCTGCTCGAGGCGGTGCTCGCGCTGCTTGTTCTCGTCGAGGCGGTCCTGCAGCACGATGCGCTCGCCCTTGCGCTCGGCCTCGGTGCTCGACCGGGCCGTGAGCGACTCGCGCAGGGCGACGACCTCGTCGGCCAACAGACGGGCGCGGGCGTCCCGGACGACCGCGGCGATGGTCTGCGCCTCGCGGGCGATCTCGGCCTGGCGCCCGAGCGGCTTGAGCTGACGGCGGAGCTCACCCGCGAGGTCGCTGAGCCGCGTGAGGTTCGTCTGCATGGCCTCGAGCTTGCGGAGGGTCTTCTCCTTGCGACGACGGTGCTTGAGGATGCCGGCTGCCTCTTCGACGAAGCCCCGGCGGTCCTCCGGGGTGGCACGCAGCACGGAGTCGAGCTGCCCCTGCCCCACGATGACGTGCATCTCGCGGCCGAGGCCGGAGTCGCTGAGCAGCTCTTGCACGTCGAGCAGCCGGCAGCCCTCGCCGTTGATGGCGTACTCGCTGCCGCCGTTGCGGAAGAGGGTGCGGCTGATCGTCACCTCGGTGTAGTCGATCGGCAGGGCCCCGTCGGAGTTGTCGATCGTCAACACGACCTGCGCCCGACCGAGCGGGCCGCGGGTGGAGGTACCGGCGAAGATGACGTCCTCCATCTTGCCGCCGCGGAGGTTCTTCGCTCCCTGCTCGCCCATCACCCAGGCGAGGGCGTCGACGACGTTGCTCTTGCCCGAACCGTTCGGGCCGACGACGCAGGTGACCCCCGGCTCGAAGGCGAACGTGGTCGCCGAGGCGAACGACTTGAAGCCCTTGAGCGTGAGGCTCTTCAGGTACATGCGCCGCGCCTCCTCGGGGCTCGTGACGGGTGGTGGACGGGGCGGACCGGGGCGCCGACGGCAGGTCGTGACCCGTTCTCAAGGATACGGGTGGAGGCCCCGCCGCCCGGGGAGGCGGGCGGCGGCGGACGGCGCAGGGATCAGCGCGTGCGCACCCGCTGGCAGCGGGGGCAGAAGTGGCTCGAGCGGTTCATGAAGGCCTCGCGCACGATGGGGGTGCCGCACCGCGGACAGGGGCGTCCCTGCTGCCCGTACGCGGCGAGGCTGTGGCTGAAGTAGCCCGACTGGCCGTTGACGTTGACGTACTGGGCGTCGAAGCTCGTCCCACCCTCACCGAGGGCCTTGAGCAGCACGACCCGCACCTCGGCCAGCAGCACGCGCGCACGCGCCCTCGACAACGACTCGGTGGGCTGCTCGGGATGCACCCGCGCGGCCCAGAGACTCTCGTCGGCGTAGATGTTGCCCACCCCGCTCAGCAGACCCTGGTCGAGGAGCGCGCGCTTCACCCCGGTCCGGCGGGCCAGCAGACGGGTGATCACCCGCGACTCGTCGAAGGCCGGGTCGAGCGGGTCGCGAGCGATGTGCGAGACCTGCTGCGGGACCCGACGCACCCACGCGGCCGGATCGTCGTCGGTGCCGGCGGTGGTGGTCGGCGGGGCGACCGTCCCGGCCTCGAGGGCAGCCTCGCCTGCGGCCTCGACATCGGACCCCAGGAGGCGCGGGCCGGCGAACCCCGCCGCCCGCCCGTCCGGCGTGGGCACCGTCTCGTCGAGGGCCATCGAGCCGAAGATGCGCTGGTCGACAAAGGCGAGTCGCACGGGGCCGAGCGACGGACTCTCGACCTCGAGCCGGATGCGCATCAGACGGTCGGGCTCGGCGTCCCGGCTGCGGAGCAGCACCTGACCGCTCATGCCGAGGTGAGCCACGAGGGCCAGGGGCTGCTCGTGCGGCTCGGCAGGCTCGAACGGGAACCAGAGGAACTTGCCCCGGCGGACAGCGGAGTCGATCGTGCCACCGACCAGCCGGTCCACGAAGTCGTCGCTCGGACCGCGGTGCCGCTTGAGCGAACGCCGGTCGAGGACGTCGACCGCCGTCACCACGGCACCGGCCACCACGGGGTGCAGACCGGCCCGGACGACCTCGACCTCGGGCAGTTCGGGCACGGTCAGTCGGCGGAGGCGGCGGCCCGACGGGCGGCGGCCACCCCGGCGGCCGACGCGTTGAGGGACGTCCAGGCCCCGAGCGCAGCGGCCATCTCGGCCTGCTTCTTGCTGCTGCCCGACCCCTCGGCGACGCCCTGCTCGTCACCCAGGGCGACGACGGCGTGGAAACGCTTGTCGTGATCGGGGCCGCTGTCGGTCACCGAGTACGACGGCATGCCACGACCCAGGGTCGCGGCCAGTTCTTGCAGGCTGGTCTTGGGGTCCATCGCGGCACCGAAGCGATCGGGGTCGACGAGCAGCGGCGCCACGAGACGCAGCACGAGCGCCGTGGCGGCTTCACCCCCGGCCTCGAGGTAGGTCGCGCCGATGATGGCCTCGACGGTGTCGGCCAGGATCGAGTGCTTGTCTCGACCGCCGGTCAACTCTTCGCCGCGACCGAGGCGCAGGTACGGGCCGAGACCGATGATGCGGGCGACCTCGGCCAGGGCGACGGTGCTGACGAGGCTGGCTCGACGCTTAGCGAGGTCTCCCTCGTCGAGGTCGGGGTTCTCGGTGAAGAGCATGACCGTGACGGCCTGACCCAGGATGGAGTCACCGAGGAACTCGAGGCGCTCGTTGTTGCCGACGCCGCTGTGCTCGTACGAGTACGACCGGTGTGTGAGCGCCTGGTCGATAAGGGCGTCGCTGAGCTCGATCTGCAGCCGGGACAAGAGAACAGCCCGGTCGGCACCAGGGCTCGACTCGGGCTGACTCATGCGCTCACCGCGAGGGTGGACGGGTTCACGTCGGTGATCAGACGTCGGCGACCTTGCGGCCCTTGTACTCCATGTACAGGGCGGTGCCGGCGCTGTCCTCGACGACCTTGGCACGGTGCGGGAGGCTGTAGGTGACCTTGCCGTTCTCGATCGTCTTGACGAGCTGGACCGGCGTGGCCTTCCACTGCGAACGACGAGCGTGCGTGTTGGAGCGTGACTGCTTGCGCTTCGGGACGGCCATGGGTTTCTCTTCTCTCTGTCGGCACCCTCGCGGGTGCCTGGGTCTGACGATGGTGGGTGACGCGGTGGTGTTCAGTGCTGCTCGTCGGCCGGGCGCTGGTCGTCGTGACCGGTGCCCTGTGACGTGCCGTCGGCGGGTGCCGATTCAGCCTGGAACCCTGCCAGTGCCGACCAACGGGGGTCGGCGATCTCGCGGGGCTGGTAGTCGGGGATGTCGTCCACACGCTCGCCCGTTTCGGGGTCGAGGCCCGGACAATCCGGCCGACAGACCGGCTGGAAGGGCAGTGACAGAACCACTGCGTCTCTGACCACGGGTTCAAGATCCACGTGATCGTCTTGAACCTGATAGTCAAAAGCTTCGTCGACATCGTACGCGAAAACCTCGGCGAAATCGACTTCGACGGGCTCGGAGATGTCGCGGAGGCACCGGCTGCACTCACCGACCGCCGTGCCCGAGACGTGGGCGGACACGAGGATGCCGTCGTGCAGCCCCTCGAGCTTGACGTCGATCGCGATCTCGGCACCCTTCGGCACCGAGATCTGGCCCTCGCCGAGTTTCTCGGGCACGACGACGTCGAGCTCGTGCTCGCGCATCTCGCCCGGACGGTGCACGAGGTCGAACACCGGGACGGTGTAGGGGGTCTGGGTGAAATGAGGCACGAGGAGGCAGTTTACGCCGTCGAGCCGGACGCCGCCTCCGTGCCCCCGACGAGCGACCGCGGCGCGACGGTCGCCCTGAGGCGCTGCCCCGGGGACGAGGAGGCGCGGAGCCCGTCGATCACGCGACGCGCGTCCGCCTGCACCTGCCTGGCGGCCGGCTCGGCTCCGAAGCGCTCGGCCTGCAGGGCGTCCAGCAGCGCGACCGAGGCGACCCGCGCCTCCTCGGCCCTGGTCGACCGGCCGGAGGACGGTGCCGTCGCCGTTCCGGTCACGGCGCCCCCTGCCCCGAGGCGCTGCGCCAGCAGGTCGACGACCGCCGGCGGGGTCATCGCGGCCGTCACGGGGACACCCAGGTCTCGAGCGGTGTCGACCACCTCGTGCCAGGCGTGCAGCGCCAGGTCGGGCGGGGACGCCGACAGGCGACGTCGTCGACGGCCGGCGCGCAGACCCGAGGGGACGACGAGGGCGGCGAGCACGAGCGCCGCGAGCACCGAGAGGGCGATCGACGGGACGGGCCCGACGCCGGAGCCCGGACCCGAGGCGGCGGACGTCGGCGTGGCGCTCGCGCTCGGAGCCGCGCTGGTCGGGGCGGTCGAGGCCGAGGGGGCCGTGCTCGCGTCGGGGGCGGTGCTCGCGTCGTCGGCGGGGACGTCGCTCGGCTCGACGCCGGTCTGCTGCAGGTACTGCTGAGGGGCGCCGAGGCCGACGGTCGGCTCGAAGGGGACCCAGCCGAGCCCGGCGAAGTACAGCTCGGGCCAGGTGTGCAGGTCGTCGCTGCTCACCCGGAACGCGGCGTCGTCGCCGACGCCCTGCAGGTCGCCCGGCAGGAAGCCCACCGCCACCCTCGACGGGATGCCCAGCGTCCGGGCCATGACCGCCATCGCCGAGGCGAAGTGCACGCAGTACCCGCTGCGGACCTGCAGGAACGTCTCGATCGCGTCGAGGCCGCTGCCGTCGTAGCCGCGCTGGACCGGGGTGTCTTCCGAGTACGTGAAGTCGCCGTCGCGGAAGAAGTCCTGCAGCTCGACGGCCGCGTCGAACGGGTTGGCCGAGCCGGCGGTCACCTCGGCGGCGAGGTCGGTGACGGTCTGCGGCACCTCGTCGACCGAGAGGTAGGGCGCCATGTCGGGCCCCGTGTCGTCGAGCGATGCGACGACCTGCTCGGGGCTCGGGTCGACGGGCCGGCTCGTCACCTCGTACTCGAGACCCTGCGTGCCCTCGGACTCGCTGCGGACGGTGACGCCGCTCTCGTCGACGAACCGCCACTGGTCGTCGAGGCCCTCGATGGCGGTCGGCGGCACCGGGACGGGCAGGTAGGGGCTGCGCAACGCCCCGATCGTGACGTCGGTCGTGACGTCGCGTCGTGCGGTGCCCGGATCGATGCCGGGAGCGTCGGGCAGGGTGTCGAGCGTGTTGAGCGGGTCGAGCGGCACGTCGGCGGGACTCCACGTGCGACCCGAGAAGTCCACCAGGTCGACGAGCTTGAGATACGTGCCCTGCCGGTCGTCGGTCCGGTACGACAGGACGGTGACCGGGGCACCCCGCCGCAGGTCGTCACCGAGGTCGATGATGGGGTTCACGCCGGTCGCGAGGCCGGTGCCGGTGCCCGAACCGGTCAACGGCGCCACGCCCGTAAGGGGGACGACGGCCGTCAGCAGCCCGGCCACGGCGACCGACGCGGCGGCACCGACCAGACCGGCGCGCGAGGGTCGTCGTCCGGTGGAGACCATCAGCAGCACGAGGTAGGCCAGCACGGTCGCCACCACCCAGGGCCAACTCGTGACGACGCCCGGCACGAAGGTCGGCACGGCCAGCACGAGGGCCGGGAAGACCCCGGTCACGACCGGCAGCTGCCCCACCGACGACAGCAGGTCGGTGACGACGGCGACCACGAGCACCGAGAGGGCCACCGTGACCAGCAGGCCGTCGTTCACCTCGACCGGGGCCGATCCCTCGACGATGGCCGCGTTCGCCTGAGCCGAGAGCTCGGGGATGCGCGCGAAGGTCGCCCCCGTCGGCACGACCCCGAGCAGGGCCGTCCCCCCGGAGGCGAAGGCCGTCGTGACGAGCGCGCCGAGGACCGCCCCACCGACCACGCCCAGCCAGGAGGCGCCACCCAGCGCCCGCACGGCGAGGGACGCACCCAGCACGACGGCGGCCACGACGGCACCCGCGACCCACCAGCCGACCCCGACGAAGACGGGGTGCAGGCTCGCGAGCGAGAGGACGAGCACGAGCCAGAGCAGCGCCGAGGTCTGCCAGCGGGCCGCGCCCGCGGGCTCGGCCCCGAAGAACCCCACGCGGGTCGGCGAGTCAGTCATCGAGGACCCCCGAGGTCGTGATCAGGCGGCCGACGTCGACGCTCGAGTCGGTCTCGACGACCCGCCAGCCGGAGTCGCGCAGGGCACCGGCGACCTCGTCGGGGGCGAGCACGCGGTCGTCGCCCCGGCCCGGTCCGTCGGCGAGGCGTGCGGGACGCGAGGTCAGGCCGGCGCCGAGGGGCAGGGCGGCCGTGACGACGACGGCGACCGCCGACGACCCGGGAGCCCTCGAGGCGACGAGCAGCTCGAGGTCGAGCCGGCCCAGTCCCGAGACGACCGCCACGACGGGCTCCCGGGGCGACGGGGCAGGAGCGGGCGCCCCGAGCGCGTCGTCGAGCCGCAGGTCGGCGAGGTCGTCGAGGAACCCCGTGGTCGACTCCGGGTCGTGCCGGGCGACGAGCGTGCCGCCGGGTGTCGTCAGCACGGTCGCGGACCCCGCGTGGCCGATCTCGACCGCGATGGTCGCGGCGAACGAGACCGCCCACTCGAAGGCGTCGCTGACGAGCGGGATCGCGGCGGTCGCCGGCCTCACCCGGACGCCGCTCGTCGGCGGCACCGTCGGGCGCGCGTCGGACCATCCCTCGGCCGCGACGGCGATGACGACCCGCGCACTGGGCAGGCCGTGCTGCTCTTCTTGTCGGACCATGAGCTCGCCGTGCCGGGCCGTGGCCTTCCAGTGCACCCGACGCATCGGGTCGCCCCGGCGGTACTCGCGCGTGACCGGATCGTCCTCACCACCGGCCAGGCTGTGCTCGCGCTGCCGTCTCGACCCGTCACCCAGGGCATGGGACTCGCGCCCCAACCCCACCTCGACGACGTCGGGCACGACGACGAACTCGGCCACGCCGGCCGCCACGACCCCTCGCCGGGCGACGCCGTACGACTCGACGAGGTCGACGTGCAGGGGGCCGATGCGGTGCCGACCGCGCGGCAGGTCGTGGTGGCGGAAGACCGCCGAGGAGGCGCGGCCCGGCACGAGCAGGACCGCCGCGGCCTCGGAGTCGGACAGTCGTCCGAACGGCAGCTGCTCGCGGACCCGCACGGTGCCGGAGGTCCGACCCCCGCGGGGAAGGACCGTGACCGTCTCGACGGCGGACCACCCCGCGACGCCGCGGTCGGGAGTGAAGCGACGCGTGACCCGCACGTCGGCCGTGCGGAAGAGCAGGGAGACGGTGACGGCCACGATCAGGACGACGAGCGTCGAGCCAGCGAAGACGAGGGCCGGGGCCTGCACCAGCCAGCCCACGAGCACGACGAGCACCCCGGCGGCGAGCACGCCGACGCCACGGCCGGTCGGCCTGGGGACCCCACCCCGTCTCACGGTCAGCGCGCGTCGGTCGCGTCGCCGAGCGGGACGGGAGTCTGCTCGACGACCTCGGCGACGAGGTCGTAGGCCGCCGAGACGGCCCCCGCCCCGGCTCGGCCGGCGAGGATGACCCGGTGGCCGAGGACGGGCCCGGTGAGGGCGTCGACGTCGTCGGGGACCACGTAACCGCGGCCGTTGAGGGCGGCCCAGGACTTGGCCGCCCGCATGAGCTGCAGGGTCGCCCGGGGGCTGGCCCCGAGACGCACGTCGGGATGGACGCGCGTCGCCTGGACGATCCGCACGGCGTATTCTTCGACCGCCTGCGCAGTGTAGACCGTGCGGACGGCGGCGATCATGCGGGTCAGCTCGTCGAGCGAGACGAGCGGGCGCAGGGTGTCGAGGGGGCTGACCCGCTCTCGCTGCTGCAGCATGCGCAGCTCGCTGCGGGCGTCGGGGTAGCCCAGAGAGATGCGGGCCATGAACCGGTCGCGCTGCGCTTCGGGCAGGTTGTAGGTGCCCTCCATCTCGACGGGGTTCTGCGTCGCCACGACGAGGAACGGCGAGGGCAGCGGGTGCGTGATGCCGTCGACCGTCACCTGACGCTCTTCGAGGCTCTCGAGCAGCGCCGACTGGGTCTTCGGCGAAGCACGGTTGATCTCGTCGCCGATGACGACGTTGGCGAAGACGGGACCGGGCTTGAACTCGAATCCGCCGCTCTGCCGGTCGTAGACCGAGACTCCCGTGATGTCGCTCGGCAGCAGGTCGGGGGTGAACTGGATGCGGGTGACGGTCGCGTCGACCGCCTTGGCGAGCGCCCGGGCCAACTGCGTCTTGCCGACGCCCGGGACGTCCTCGATCAACAGGTGGCCCTCGGCGAGCAGGACGGTGAGCGCCGTCGAGATGGCGCCGTCCTTGCCGTCGATCACGGTGGCCACGGCCTCGAGGATGCCCCTCGCGCGCTGCTGGACCTCGGCGAGCGACATCGTGGGACCGGAGCCGGTCGCGCGGACGGCGGCGGGCTCGACGGTGGGGTCGTTGGTCGTGGTCATCGCGGCGTCCTCGTCGGGTGGGTCGGGGTCAGGTGGTGCTGAGGTAGGCGGCGACGGCCTCGGGCACGTAGGGCGACACGTCCCCGCCGAGCGAGGCCACCTGCCGCACGAGCGAGCTCGACACGTGCGCGTGGGCCGGGTCGGGGAGCAGGAAGACGGTCTCGACACCGGCGAGGCTGCGGTTCATGATCGCCATCGGCGTCTCGTAGGCGACGTCGACCTGCGAGCGGATGCCCTTGACGAGCACGCTCGCCCCGACCTCGGTGCAGTAGTCGACGAGCAACCCGACGCTCCAGCTGTGGACCGTGACGGTCTCGGGCAGCCCGGCCGCGCGGAGGGATTCGGTGAGCAACGAGACCCGCTGAGCCAGGGGCAGCAACGCGCTCTTCTCGGGGTTGTGCACCACGAGGACGTGGACCTCGTCGAAGATGTTGGCGGCCCGGGCGATCACGTCCACGTGACCGAGGGTCACGGGGTCGAACGAACCCGGCACGACGGCGATCCTGCTCATCCGGTCACTGTATCCCGCCGACCCCGGACGGACCCCCAGGGCGACGGCGGGGTCGAGGACGCGTCACGCACCACGGCGCGCTCAGTTCTTGCCCATGGCCTCGCGGCCCCGGTCGTCGAGTCGGCGCGCGATGGCGGCGGCGAGGGCGGGGTGGTCGACCAGGCGGGGGTCGGCGTCGAGGACCTCGGCCGCGTGCTCACGGGCGAGGCCGATGAGGTCGCCGTCGCGGGCCACCCGCAGCAGACGCAGGGACGAGCGGCCGCCCGACTGGAGGTTGCCGAGCACGTCGCCCTCGCGACGCAGGTCGAGGTCGACCTGCGCGAGCTCGAAGCCGTCGAGCGTGGCCGCGACCGCGTCGACTCGCTCGCGGGCCACGGTGTCGGCCGCTGCGTGGGTGACGAGCAGGCAGAGACCCGGGTGGCCGCCGCGACCGACGCGACCGCGCAACTGGTGCAGCTGCGAGACGCCGAACCGGTCGGCGTCGAGCACGACCATGGTCGAGGCGTTCGGCACGTCGACCCCCACCTCGATGACCGTCGTCGCGACGAGCACGTCGATGTCGCCGGCGGCGAAGCGACGCATGACGTCGTCCTTCTCGTCGGACGACATGCGTCCGTGCAGGGGCTCGACGCGCAGGCCCTGCAGCACGGGGATCGTGGGAACCCGGGCCATGACCCCCTCGACACTCGCGCGTTCGGGGGCCGGTGCCTCGGATCCGTCGGCCCCGGGCGCGTCGTCGCCGGGCGCGTCGCCGACGTCGGGCGGGTCGCCGGGTTCGGCCGTGACCGCGTCGATCGCCGGGCAGACGACGAACACCTGTCGCCCCTTCACCACCTCTTCGGCCGAGCGCTGCCAGATGCGACCGCCCCAGGTCGGGTGGTCGGCGAGGGGCACGACGAACGACTCGATCGGCTGGCGCCCCTTCGGCAGCTCGGCGATGGTCGACACGTCGAGGTCGCCGAAGACCGTCATGGCCACGGTGCGCGGGATCGGCGTCGCGGTCAGGACGAGCACGTGCGGCGGCGTGGCGCCTTTCTTGCGCAGCGCCTCACGCTGGTCGACGCCGAAGCGGTGCTGCTCGTCGACGACGACGAGGCCGAGGTCGAAGAACTCGACGGTCTCGCTGATCAGGGCGTGGGTGCCCACCACGACGTGCGCCTGGCCGCTGACGATGGACAGCAGCGCCTTCTTGCGCTGGGCCACCGTCATCTGGCCGGTCAGCAGGGTCGGGCGCAGTCGGGCCGCCAGGTCGGGCCCGAGCGTGGCCGTGATCGATCGCAGGTGCTGTGCCGCGAGCACCTCGGTCGGGGCCAGCAGGGCCGACTGGCCACCGCTCTCGGCCACCGCGAGCATCGCCCGCAGGGCGACGAGGGTCTTGCCCGAGCCGACCTCGCCCTGCACGAGGCGGTTCATCGGCACCTCGGCCTCGAGGTCACGGGTGATCTCGTCGCCGACGAGGCGCTGGTCGCCCGTCCGCTCGAAGGGCAGGGCGGCGTCGAAGGTGGCGAGCAGGCCGTCGGGCGTGGCACGTCGGGGGGTGGCCGCCGATCGACGCACGAGCGCCCGCTGCTGCAGCAGGGCGCTCTGCAGCACGAAGGCCTCGTCGAACCGCAGGGTGTCGCGGGCCGTGAGGTGGTCGCGATCGGTCTCGGGACGGTGGATGCGCTCGTACGCCTCGGACACGGGCACGAGGTCGAGCTCGGACCGGACCGACGCCGGCACCGCGTCGTCGATCGGCGGCAGGCCGTCGAGCAGCACCTCGACCGACTTCTGCACCTGCCAGGACGCCACGGAGGCGCTGGCCGGGTAGATCGGGATCGGCTGCTTCGCCCACTTCTGGGCCTGCTGGTCGCCGACCCCGGCGACCGCCTCGTGCGAGGCGTCGAACAGCTCGTAGTCGGGGTGCGCCAGCTGGCGGAGCCCCCGGTAGTCGCCGACCTTGCCGGCGAAGATGCCGCGGGCACCCGGCACCAGGTCTTTGGCCCGCCACGCCTGGTTGAAGAAGGTGAGCGTCAGGATGCCCTGGCCGTCGCCGATGCGCACCTCGAGGATCGAGCCGCGCCGGGCGCGCATCGTGCGTTCGCGCACGTCGAGCACCTGGGCCACGATCGTGACGGACTCGCCGAGGGGCAACTGGTCGAGGGCCGTGAGCTCGCCCCGCCGGGCGTAGCGCCGAGGGAAGTGCGTCAGCAGGTCGCCGACCGTGCGCAGGCCGAAGGCCTTCTGCAGGGCGGTGGCCGTCCGGCCGCCGAGGGCCCCGGCCAGCGAGGCGTCGAGGGGTGAGTCGGGCACGGACACCACGCTAGCGCCCGCCCCCGACAGCTCCCGCGCCGGGCGGCGCCGGACCCCGTCGGGCCGGCCGGTGGTCAGAGCGAGAAGGAGTACCCGCCGGAGGCGCGGGTCGCCTTCGCGAGGTCGGCCACGTGCCCGTCGTCGTTCACCTTGAGGGCCCGCAGCTGCCGTGCCACCCCGCGGGCGGACTGCTTGCAGAAGCCGACGGCCAGGTGACGCTCCGCGTCGGAGTCGGCCCGCGCCTCCTGAAGGGCCGTCGAGGCCCGGGAGAGGACGGCCGTCTGCGCGTAGATGCCACTCGCCGCGTCGGCGAGGCGCTTCTGGACGAGCTGCTTCTCTTGCACCTTCTTGCCGTGCTTGCGGAGCGCCCCCTCGGTGCGCTCGCGCAGCCGCGAGACCTGGTCGCCGAGCTCGGCGGCCTGCTTGGCGAGCGCGGGATGGACCCCGACCGGCCGCTCGGGCCGGATGCGCCGCTGCACGCGCCCTGCGACGTACGGCGCGAGCACCCCGAGCGCCCGACCGGGGTCTCCGATGCTCAGCGACGCGACGTCGGGCAGCTCCTCGCTGAGCGTCTTGAGGCCGTTCAGGGCGACGAACGCGCGCAGGACGTCGTTGGCCCCCTCGAAGATCGGGAAGATGCGGAAGTCGCGCAGGGCCTTCGACAGCGGGTGCCCCTCCATGTACGCCTCGCCGCCGTGCAGCTGCACGGCCCGGTTGAGGGCGTACCAGCCGGTGTCGCTCGCGGCGACCTTGGTCAGGGCGGACTCGAGCGCGAAGTCGGTGTCGCCGCGGTCGACGAGGCCCGTGGTCAGGTACGACATCGACTCGACGCCGTAGATCTGCTGCGTCATCCAGGCGAGCTTGTCGCCGACCATCTCGAAGTCCGCGAGCGGTCTGCCGAACTGGTGCCGCGCCTCCGTGTGTTCGAGGCTCAGCTCGAGGAACCTCTTCATGCCGCCCGCGATGGCCGTGCCCATCGACATGCGACCGTTGTTGAGCGTGTTGACCGCGATGCGGAAGCCGTCACCCGGCTCGCCGAGCAGGTTCTCGGCGGGCACCCGGACGTCCTTGAAGTGCACGCGCTGCAGGTGGTTGGCCTTGAGGCCGTGGGTCTCGAACCGCGGGCCGGTGCTCAGACCCTCCATGCCCTTCTCGACGATCAGCGCGACGTGCCCGAGGTCGCTCTGCGCGAAGACGGTCAGGACGTCCTTGTCGCCGTTGCCGATCCACCGCTTCTCGCCGTTCAGCACCCAGCTGCCGTCGCTCTGCCGCTCGGCCCGGGTCTCGAGCGCGTAGGCGTCGCTGCCCACGTTCGGCTCGGTGAGCACGAACGCCGCGAGCTTCCGGCCGCTCGCCAGGTCGGGCAGCCAGCGTGCCTTCTGGTCGTCGGTGCCGAAGAGGTGCAGGGGCTTCGTCCCGATCGACTGGTGCACCCCCATGACCGTGGCCAGGGTGCCGTCGACCCGACCGAACTCCTCGTACACGCGGCAGTAGGCGCTCTGGCTGAGCCCGAGACCGCCGTACTCCTCGGAGACGAAGAGCCCCATCAGACCCCGCTCGCCCAGCTCGCGCACGAGGTCGTCGCCGATCCACCCCTCGCGTTCGGCCTTCAGCGGGTCGTAGCCGGCGAGCACCTCGCGGGCGGACGCCGAGACCGTCTCGACCCGGGCTTTCTCGGCCGCCGTCATCTGCGGGTACGGGAAGACGAGTTCGGAGGCGATGCGCCCGGCGAACAGCGACTTCGTGAACGAGGGCCTCACAGTACGATCAACGCTGGTCATGGCACCGATGCTGCCGACGTCGACGGGCACCGCCAACTCGGTTGTGCAGGTCCGACGACCGGGCGGGGTGGTCGACGGTGATGCGTTGTTGGGATGCTCGAACCACGTGCGTGCCGGGTGCGCGCCCGGTGCGCGCCGGGTGTCGCGCGTCGACCTGGCATGGTTGACCCCATGTCCCGCATCATCTCCGGCTTCGCCGACAACCTCTCGCTCGTCGTCCCCAAGGTCGGGACGCGGCCCACGAGCGACCGGGTGCGCGAGGCGCTGTTCTCGTCGCTCGACGCGCGCGACGAGATCCGGGGCCGGCGCGTGCTCGACCTCTACGCCGGCACGGGTGGTCTCGGACTCGAGGCGGCGTCGCGAGGGGCGGCCTCGGTCGTCCTGGTCGAGAAGGCCCCGGCCGCCGCGAAGGTGCTGCGCCGCAACGTCGAGTCCGTGCTGGCGCGGGCACCCCGACCGCCGCGCGGCACTCCCCCGCGCGTCGACGTGGTCACCCAGCCCGTGCGGTCGTACCTCGAGGGCGGCTCGGCGCCCGTCGACCTCGTCTTCTTCGACCCGCCCTACGAGTTGTCGGCCGCCGACCTCACCGCCGATCTCACGGCCCTGCTGCCCTCGCTCGACGAGCAGGCCCTCGTCGTCGTCGAGCGCGCCTCGCGTGACGGCGAACCCGGCTGGCCCGACGGCCTCACCCTCGACGTCAAGAAGCAGTACGGCGACACGACCGTCTGGTTCGCGCTGCGCGACTGACCCGGACCAGGAGGCGCGGGTCGGCTCGTCAGCCCTGCGCCCCGGACCACAGTCGGTACGGGTCCCACCCGCCGGCCTCGCCGAGGTCCGAACCGTCGACGGTGACGCGGGGCGCGCCTCCTGCCGGATCGCGGACCGTGCCGACGGCGCGGAAACCACCGGGCAACGCGACCTCGGGCGGGAACGTGGCGAACAGGGAGTGGTCCTCACCGCCCGAGAGGGCGAGCCGGGGGTCGTCACCCAGCGCCCCGGCCGACAGGTCGACCACGACACCGGAGGCGCGGGCCACCCGACCGGCGTCGAGGGCGAGGCCGTCCGACAGGTCGAGCATCGCGGTCGCCCCGGCCAGCGCTGCCGAGCGACCGTCGGCCACGGGTGGTGTGGGGGCGAGGTGCCAGCCGACGTCCGGGTCGCGCTCGCGCAGGGCGGCGGCCGCCGCGGTGTCGGGCACCCCGTCGTGGTCGACGCCGAGACGGAACAGCAGGTCGAGTCCACGCGCCGAGCAGCCGAGCGCGCCCGACACCGCGACGACGTCGCCGGGTCGGGCTCCGTCCCGCCGAACCGGCGCGCGCCCCTCGAGGTCGCCGAACGCCGTCACCGCGACCGTGAAGGTCGGCGAGACCGAGAGGTCACCGCCGACGACACCCGTGCCCGGGGCCATCACGGAACAGCCCTCGCGGAGGCCGTCCGCGAAGGCCTCGAGCTCGGTCACGCTCGTGTCGCCGGGCACCGCGAGGGCGACGACCAGCGCCGTGGGCCGCGCGCCCATCGCCGCCACGTCGGACAGGTTCGACGCCGCGGCCTTCCACCCGAGGTCGTACGACGTCGACCAGGCACGACGGAAGTCGGGGCCGTGCACCATGAGGTCGGTCGTCACGACGAACCGGCCGTCGGGCGCCGCGACCACGGCGGCGTCGTCACCGGGGCCGAGCAACGTGTCGTCGCCTCGGGGCAGGCGCGGCAGGATGCGGGCCAGGGTGGCGAGCTCGCCGACGCCCTCGACGGTGTCGGCGTCGTCCGGGCGGGGGTCCGTGGAGCGTCGTTCCATGTGCTGAACGGTAGCCTGGATGCGATGTCGAACCCGTCCTCGCGCCTCGCCGCGCGCCTCCGTCCCCGTCTTCGCGTCTCGGCCCTCGTGCTCGTCGGGGCCGGTCTCGCGACGACGCTCGTCGGCTGCTCGCAAGCCGTCCCGATGCAGCCCGCCGCGGGGGCGAACGACCCGGCCTGCGCCCAGGTCACCGTCCACCTGCCCGAGGTCGTCGACGACGGGCAAGGCCGCCGCGAGACCGACGCCCAGGCGACCGGCGCCTGGGGTTCGCCGACGAGCGTGCTGCTGCACTGCGGCGTCGAGACGCCCGCCGTGTCCGACCTGCCCTGCTACGACATCCAGGGCGTCGACTGGCTCGTCGATCAAGACCCGGACGACGCCGAGACCTCGATCCTCACCACGTTCGGCCGCGAACCCGGCGTCCAGGTGATCGTCGACACCACCAAGGCGAACGGCGGCAACGTGCTGCGCGACCTGGCCGACGCGGTCGGCTACCTGCCGAACGACGGCAAGAAGTGCGTCGGAGCCGGCGACCTGCCCGGCTCGGCCGGGTCGGCCGACGACCCGTCGACGACGCCCACGCCGACGCCGTAGGGCCGGTCGCGGGGGCGGACAGGCTGCGTCAGCCCTCGGGCTCGGTCAGCGCTCGGTCTCGAGGCCGAGGGCGATGAGTTCGTCGATCAGCTCGGGGTAGCTGAGGCCGCTCGCGAGCCAGCAGGCGGGGAACATCGAGATGGGCGTGAAGCCGGGCATGGTGTTGACCTCGTTGATCACCCAGCCGTCGTCGGTCAGGAAGAAGTCGACGCGAGCCAGGCCCGTGCCGTCGATGGCCTCGAAGGCCAGCGCGGCGAGCCGCTGCATCTCGGCGAGGTCGCCCGGGGAGAGGTCGGCGGGGCAGACCAGGTCGGCCCCGGGGGCGCCGAGGTACTTCGACTCGAAGTCGTAGAAGGTGTCGCTCGCGAGGACGATCTCGCCCGCGACCGAGGTGCGGGGCGACGCCCCGTCGCGTCCACCGAGCACGGCGCACTCGATCTCGCGGCCGACGACCGCGGACTCGACGAGGACCTTGTGGTCCTCGGCGAAGGCCTTGGCCATGGCCGTGGCGAGGTCGGCGGGCGCGTCGACGCGCGACACCCCCACGCTCGACCCGGCTCGGGCGGGCTTGACGAACATCGGGTAGCCGAGCGGCTCGACGTCGGCGGTCACGCGCTCGGGCGCGGCGTCCCAGTCACGACGACGGACGGTGCGCCACGGGGCGACGGTCACGCCGGCGGCCTGCAGCACCGTCTTCGTGAAGTGCTTGTCCATGCCGAGCGACGAGGCGAGCACGCCCGCCCCGACGTAGGGCAGCCCGGTCAGTTCGAGCAGGCCCTGCACCGTGCCGTCCTCGCCGAACGGACCGTGCAGGATCGGGAACACCACGTCGACCTCGCCCAGCAGGCGCGTCGTGCCGTCGCGCTCGGTGACGGTCAGCTCGCGGGTGGTGGACGACTCGGGCCAGTGCACGCGCGTGCCGTTGTCGACGACGGTCGGCAGCGTCTCGGCGTCGAGCGCGAACCTCGCCGCGTCGTCGGGCTGGAGGGTGAACGCCCCGTCGACGGTGATGCCCACGGGCACCACGTCGTAGCGGGTGCGGTCGATCGCCGAGAGGACTCCCCCGGCCGTCGCGCAGCTGATCGAGTGCTCGCTCGAGCGGCCACCGAAGAGGACGACCACGACGGTCTTGGCCGTCTCGGTGGCCGAGACCCCGACCGGCGAGATGTCGACCGACGAGATGTCGGCTGCGGCGAGGCGGGTGGTCGCGGTGGGCTCGGTGCTCGCCATGGAGGGCCTTTCGTCGGTGTCACGGCCCGCGGGCCGACCCGCGGTGAGCGGGCTCTGGTCGTCGCATGCCCCCGGCACGGACGACCTGCGGTCACTCGCCCTGGGGCTCGTCCGTCTCGGTGAGGTGTGGGGCGATGTTGCGCGGGTCGAGTGTACCGGCGAGCACCTCGGCCACCTGCTGGACGATGGGCATGTCGACGCCGCGCGACCGCGCGAGTTCGAGGATCGGCGCGACGGAGGCCAGCCCCTCGGCGGTCTGGTTCATCTGGCGCACGACGTCACCGAAGGCGTAACCCTGCCCGAGCAACCGACCCGCGGTGTTGTTCCGCGAGAGCGGCGACTCGCAGGTAGCGATGAGGTCGCCCAGCCCGGCGAGACCCGCGAGGGTCTCGGCCTTGGCCCCGAACGACACGGCGAACGCGGTCATCTCGGCCAGTCCGCGCGTGATGATCGACGCCTTCGTGTTCTCGCCGTACCCCACACCGTCGACGATGCCGATCGCGACGGCGATCAGGTTCTTGAGGACGCCGCCGAACTCGGTCCCGATCACGTCGGTGTTCACGAACGAGCGGAAGTACGGGTTGGTGGCGGTGGCCGCCACCAGGGTCGCCGTGTCGAGGCTGTACGACGACACGACGGCAGCCGTGGGCTGCCGCTTCGCGATCTCGAGGGCGAGGTTGGGCCCCGACGCGACGGCGATCAGGTCGCGATCGATGCCGAGCTCGGCCTCGATCACCTCGCTCATGCGCAATCCGGTGGCCTTCTCGACGCCCTTCATCAGGCTGACGACCGGCACCCCGGACGGGACCATGCCGCGGATCGCGGTCAGGTTGTCGCGCAACGTCTGGCTGGGGACCGACAGGTAGACCTGCTCGGCACCCGAGAGTGCCTGCTCGACAGACGGGGTCGCGACGAGGGTGCGGGGCAGGTTGATGCCCGGCAGGTAGTCGCTGTTGCGCTTGCTCTCGGTGATCTCGCGGGCCACCTCGGGTCGACGGGCCCAGAGGGTGACGTCGGCGCCGCCCTCGGCGAGGACCTTGGCGAAGGTGGTTCCCCAGCTGCCCGATCCCAGGACGGCCACCCGGCGCGGGATCGAGTCGCGCATGACGATCGAGATCGCCTCGGTCGTGACCGCCCCTTCTCCGAGAGCCTCGATGGCGCCTTCGCGTGACTCGGAGCTACTCAAAGCGGCCTGTCTCCTTCTGATGGTTCTTGGCGGGGTTCCACCGCTCGGCCGGGGCCTTCTCTGCTCGCAGCCGTTCGACGAGCTCGGTGACGGCGTCCATCACCGCGGCCGTGGCGGCCGTGACGGAGGCCTGGTCGAGCGGACGATCGCGGTAGGCCGAGAGGTCGACCGGATCGCCGATCACGACGGTGATGCGCTTGCGCGGGAAGGCGTGGAGGCGGCTCGAGTAGCGGCCCATGAGGTGCTGACTGCCCCAGTGCGCCATCGGGATGAGCGGGACCCCGGCGGCGAGGGCGAGGCGGACGGCGCCGCTCTTGCCCTTCATCGGCCAGAGGTCGGGGTCGCGGGTGAGGGTGCCCTCGGGGTAGACGATCACGCCGCCGCCCCGGGCGACGAGCAGGCGACCGGCCGCCAGCGGGTCGTGGTCGTGGGTGCGCCCCGCCCGCTCGACGGGGATGTGCCCCATGGCGTGCATCATGCGGCCGAACACCGGCACCCGGAACAGGGACGCCTTGGCGAGGAAGCGCGGGACCCGACCGAGTGACCACATCACACGACCGACGACCACCGGGTCGATGTTCGTGTAGTGGTTCGGGGTCAGGACGAAGGACCCCTCGGCCGGTAGCTTGTCGCCGTCGACGATGTCGATCCGGGCCATCAGGTCGAAGAGCGGCGCGGCAGGCGTCGCGAGGACGCGGAAGAACGCGCCTTTCTCCTTGCGACGCCTGCGCGCCGGGACCGGGACGACGGGGGCGTCGGGGTCGGCTGTCGACACCGGTCGATCAGCCCTTGAAGTCGAAGTCGGCACCCAGCTTGCGCAGCTTCGCGATGAAGTGCTCGTAGCCGCGGCTGATGATGCCGACGTTGCTGATCTTCGACTCGCCCTCGGCGGTCAGCGCCGCGATGAGGTGGCTGAACCCGCCGCGCAGGTCGGGCACGCGGATGTCGGCTCCGTGCAGGGCCGTCGGGCCGTTGATGACCGCGGCCTGCTCGAACTCGCGACGTGCGACACGGCGGTCGTGGTCGGGCAGTCCGTCTTTGTGGACCGTGATGTCGGCGCCCATGTCGTTGAGGGCCTCGGTGAACTGGAAGCGGTTCTCGTAGACCGTCTCGTGGACGACCGAGGTGCCCTGTGCCTGGGTGAGGGCGACGATGAGCGGCTGCTGCCAGTCGGTCATGAAGCCGGGGTGGACGTCGGTCTCGACGACGACGGGCTTGAGCTCGCCACCGGGGTGGAAGAACCGGATGCCGTCCTCGTGGACGTCGAAGTCGCCGCCGACCTTGCGGAAGACGTTGAGGAACGTCATCAGGTCTTTCTGGTCGGCGCCCTCGACGAAGATGTCGCCCTTGGTCGCGAGTGCGGCCGAGGCCCAGCTCGCGGCCTCGTTGCGGTCGTTGATCGCCCGGTGCGTGTAGCCGCGGAGCTTCTCGACGCCCTCGATGAAGATGACGCGGTTCGGCTCGACCGAGACGACGGCGCCCATCTTCTGCAGGATGGCGATGAGGTCCATGATCTCGGGCTCGATCGCGGCGTTGCGCAGTTCGGTGACGCCCTTGGCGAGCACCGCGGTCAGCAGCACCTGCTCGGTGGCGCCGACGCTCGGGTAGGGCAACTCGATGTTGGCGCCGGTGAGGCCGTTGGGCGCGGTGAGGTGGATGCCGTTGTACGACTTGTCGACGACGGCACCGAAGGCACGCAGGGCGTCGAGGTGGAAGTCGATGGGCCGGTCGCCGATGCGGCAGCCGCCGAGGTCGGGGATGAACGCCTCGCCCAGGCGGTGCAGCAGCGGTCCGCAGAAGAGGATCGGGATGCGGCTCGAGCCGGCGTGGGCGTCGATCTCGGCGAAGTGGGCGGACTCGACGGCGGAGGGGTCGAGGATCATCTCGCCGCGAGCCGGGTCGGTGATGCGCACGCCGTGCACCGAGAGCAGGCCCCGGACGACGTTGACGTCGCTGATGTCCGGGACGTCCTTCAGGATGCTGGGGGTGTCGCCCAGGAGGGCCGCGACCATGGCCTTCGTGGCCAGGTTCTTGGCACCACGCACCTCGATGCGACCGATCAGCGGTTTGCCACCCCGGATGACGATCTCATCGGAGGTCAGCCCCACACGGGCACCTGCTGCTGCTGCGTCTTGGACGAGAGAGTTCACTTACTTCACCGGCAATGTCTTCGGGCGCCAGGCGGCGCGGCGGGATTCGAATTCTGTGATGGCCGCTTCGTCGCGGAGGGTCAGGCCGATGTCGTCGAGGCCTTCGAGGAGTCGCCACTTAGTGTAGGCATCGACTTCGAATCCGACGGTGAGGCTGCCGATCGTGGCGGTCTGCGCCACGAGGTCGACCGTGATCTCGACGCCCGGCCGGCGATCGATCTCGGCCCAGATGCGCTCGACGTCGTCCTCGGCGACGGCTGCGGCGAGCAGTCCCTGCTTGCCGGAGTTGCCCCGGAAGATGTCGCCGAAGCGCGAGCTGATGATGACGTCGAAGCCGAAGTCGCGCAGCGCCCACACGGCGTGTTCACGACTCGAACCGGTGCCGAAGTCGGGGCCGGCGACGAGGACGCGCGCGCCCTGGAACTCTGGCCGGTTCAGCACGAACTCGGGGTCGTTGCGCCACCCGAAGAACAGGGCGTCCTCGAAGCCGGTCTTGGTGACCCGCTTGAGGAACTGCGCCGGGATGATCTGGTCGGTGTCGACGTTCGAACGCTTCAGCGGAGCGGCGACACCGGTGACGGTGGTGAACTTCTGCATCAGAGGGCCCTTGCTCGATCGGTGCCGTCGGCGAGGACGGGTTCGTCGGTCGCCCGGACGTCGGCGGAGGCCGCCGCGGCGTGGTCGTCGTCGGCCTGGAGGTCCCACGGCGAGGACAGGGTCCCGCGCACCGCGGTGGCCGCGGCGACGAGGGGCGACACGAGGTGCGTGCGACCGCCCTTGCCCTGGCGACCTTCGAAGTTGCGGTTCGAGGTCGATGCACACCGCTCGCCCGGTGCGAGCTGGTCGGGGTTCATGCCGAGGCACATCGAGCACCCGGCGAAGCGCCACTCGGCGCCGAAGTCGGTGAAGACCCGGTCGAGCCCCTCGGCCTCGGCCTCGAGGCGGACGCGAGCCGACCCCGGCACGACCATGACGCGCACGCCCTCGGCCTTGGTACGGCCGCGGATGATCGACGCGAACGCGCGGAGGTCTTCGATTCGACTGTTGGTGCACGACCCCATGAACACGGCGTCGACCGGGATGGCCTTCATCGGCGTGCCGGCCTCGAGGGCCATGTACTCGAGCGCACGCGTCGCCGCGGCCTTCTCGTTGGGGTCGACGACCGACTCGGGGTCGGGCACCGAGTCGCTGAGCGACACGCCCTGGCCCGGGTTGGTGCCCCACGTGACGAACGGCTCGAGCGTGTCGGCGTCGAGGAAGATCTCGGCGTCGAACACGGCGTCGTCGTCGGTCGGCAGGGTGTCCCAGTAGGCGACGGCTTCGTCCCAGTCGGCACCCGTCGGAGCGTGCGGCCGACCCTGCAGGTAGTCGTACGTGGTCTGGTCGGGCGCGACCATGCCCGCCCGGGCACCTGCCTCGATCGACATGTTGCAGATCGTCATGCGCCCCTCCATCGAGAGGGCGCGGATCGCGCTGCCGCGGTACTCGAGCACGTAGCCCTGCCCGCCGCCGGTGCCGATCTGGGCGATGACGGCGAGGATGATGTCCTTCGCGGTGACGCCGGGACGGAGCGTGCCCTCGACGGTGACCGCCATGGTCTTGAACGGCTTCAGCGGCAGCGTCTGCGTCGCCATGACGTGCTCGACCTCGCTCGTGCCGATGCCGAACGCCATGGCCCCGAAGGCCCCGTGGGTCGAGGTGTGCGAGTCGCCGCAGACGACGGTGATGCCCGGCATGGTCAGGCCGAGCTGCGGGCCGACCACGTGCACGATGCCCTGCTCGGCGTCGCCGAGCGGGTGGAGGCGGACGCCGAACTCGGCCGTGTTGCGGCGGAGCGTCTCGATCTGCGTGCGACTGGTGAGGTCGGCGATCGGCTTGTCGATCGCCAGGGTCGGCGTGTTGTGGTCTTCGGTCGCGATCGTCAGGTCGGTACGGCGCAGCGGCCGGTCGGCCTGCCGCAGTCCGTCGAACGCCTGGGGGCTGGTGACCTCGTGCACGAGGTGGAGGTCGATGTAGAGAAGGTCGGGGGCGCCGTCTTCGCCCTTGACGACGACGTGGTCGTCCCACACTTTCTCGGCCAGCGTCCTACCCACGGGCACGCCCTTTCTCCTGTTTCGACGTCGAGATGATCCGTGGAGTCTACGCCAGTGTCTCCGGCGGGCCTCTCGACGGTCACGGGGTGAACCGTGCTCCGGCGACGGCCATTCCCGGCGCCCCCGGGGGCTGCGGCGAGCGCCCGGGGCGAGGGCTCCGAATAGCATGACGACACCCGTCGGGCGGACGACGGGCACGCTCGCCGAGGAGGCCGACCATGAGCCACCCCGAGCGCGCACGCGACCACCCCCGGGAGGCGCGGGTCGCCGGTCGCTGGCACCGCGCCTCCCCGGGTCGTCGCCTCGTGGGCGTGCTGGGCGCCCTGGTCGTGGCGTCCACGCTCGTGGCCGCCGGGGCGGTCTCGGTGGCTCCGCACTACGGCGACGGCCGCCCCTGGACGGGGCTCGCGGTCGACGACCTCAGGCGGTCGCCGGACGCGACCGGCTGGACGCTCGACCTGGCGGCGACGCTCGCGCCGGACGCGCCGCGTCGGTGCCTGAACTTCTGGGCGTCCCCGGCGGTCGACGGACTCGTGGCGGTCGGCACCTCGGTCGACCTGGACTTCGGCGACGCGTTGGGCGCGCCGGCCTGCCGCTCGTACGCGTCCGAGGCGGACTCGAGCCTGATCGGGCTGGTGGAGACGGCCACGGGGAGGGTCCGCTGGGTGCACGACCTGGCCCGTGACGTCCCCGACACCGACGCGCTGAGCATCCCCGCGACGCAGGTCGTCCCCTCGGCCGGTCGCGTGCTGGTGCAGACCCAGACCACGGGGGCGACCGTGCTGGCCGCCCTCGACCTGCGCGACGGCTCGCTCGTCGAGTCGACCCGCGGCCGGCGCGACCTGCCCAGCGTCAGCGTCGACTCGCGGGGCCCCCTGCAGCTGCGCACGTTCTCGGGCATCGCCGGGTCGGGCGATCGGTACCAACTCGTGGAGGCCTCGCGTCTCGCCGACCCGGTGTGGGAGGGCGGGGTCGACTCGGGCAGTTCGCCGGCGCTGCTGAACGACGGCGCCCTCGTGTCGCGGGGCGGCGAGACCGTGTTCGTCGACGCCGCGACGGGACGGGAACGACCGTTCGCGGCGTCACCGGACGAGATCGCCGTGCCGCCCGTCGGCTCGTCCGTGACGACGGACGACGGGCGCCGCGTCGTCGCCTTCGGCATCGAGCGCACCCGCGCGAACGGCACCGTCGAGGCCCTCGACGACGACGGTGAGGCCGTCTGGAGCCGTCCGACCGGTGGACGCCGCCTGGCGGTCACGCCCTCCTGCGTGATCGTCGTCACCGGAGGCGACACGGCGGCGGAGTGCCTCGACCCCCGCGACGGCACGGTCCGCTGGACGACCGACCTGGGCGCCCCGTTCGCGGTCGAGGCCGTGCCGGGTCAGCGTGCGGCCGACGTGTTCGTCGTCGTGCAGCGATCGGGTGGGTCACGCCTGCTCGCCCTCGACGGCGCCGACGGGCACACCCGCTTCAGCTCGTCCGTCGGACTGCTCGACGACCTCGCGGCGGCGGGCCGCTCGGTGCTCTACCTGCAGACGGACGACGGTCGCTCGTCGGGGCGGGACGTGGCGGCCCTCGACCTGGACGACGGCCGACCGCTCTGGGCGACCTCGACGTCGGGCACCGTGGCGTTCTGGGGCGGTCATCTCGTGCGGATCGACGAGCAGGGGGTCGCTCGACGGCTCGTCGACACCGCCCGCGTCGGGGCGACGTCGTGAGACCGGGACGCCGGCTCGCGGTGGCCTACGCCGCCGTGGTCCTGGCCGCACTCGCGACCACGGTGCTCGTCGCGCCGACGCAGCCCGAGTACGGCGCCGACCCACCCTGGCAGGGCGTCACGGTCGACGACCTCCGGCAGGAACCGGGCACCACCGGGTGGCGGGTCGACCTGCGGGCCGCCCTCGCACCCGAGGCCCCGGCCGAGTGCCTCCGCTACCGGGCCACACCCGTCGAGCAGGGGCTCGCGCTCGTGAGCGCCGCCGGGGCCTGGACCTACGGCTTCGCCAACGACGGCGACTGCGCCACCCCGACCCAGGGAGTCGGCACGCGCATCGGCGCGCTCGACGTCGACCGCGGTGCCTTCCGTTGGGTGCACGACGTCGCGGACGACCTCGACGGGCTCGGCCTGACCGGCCCCGCCCTCGTGTCGTCCGTGACGGCGGTGCCCGAGGCGGGACTCGTGCTCGTCCGGGCGGCGGTCGACGGCGAGCAGGTGCTGGCGACGCTGTCCCTCGAGACCGGGCGTCCCGTCGAGGTGGTCGAGACCGGCTCGGCCGGTGACGGGGACCAGTTCCAGACCGTCGGAGCCGTGGTGGTCACGGGACGGCAGCAGGGCGTCGGCGGCGTCTACCGCTACGACCTGCGCGACGCGCGTGACCTCGACCGGGTGGTGTGGAGCGGGACCGCCTCGACCACGGGCGTCGCGCTCGCCCTGAGCGACCGGCTCGTCGTGGCCCGGGCGGACGGCTCGGTCCAGGTCGACCTGGCCACCGGCGTCGAACGCCCCTGGGGCGCCCGACTCGACCGGCTGATCGGCTACGTCGTCCACGACGACGTCGTCTACGCCCCCCGAGGAGGCGCGGCCACGGGACGCGGGGACGCGGGCTTCGTCGCGTTGACCGCCGGCGGCGAGCGCCTCTGGAGCTCGGACCGGGACGTCCGGGGCGGCTACTCGGTGACGAGGTCGTGCCTCGCCGTCACCGACGTGCGCTCGCGGACGGTGACGTGCCTCGACCTCGCGACGGGAGACGTGCGGTGGACCGACCCGGCGTCGAGCTCGTCCGCCCTCGAGGGCCTGCCCGGCCAGACCGACGACCGCCTGTTCGCGACGGCGACCGCCGCGGGCCCCGGCCCGGTCGTGGTCCGCGCGCTCGACGGGTCCACCGGCTCGGCCGGCGCCCGGGTGTCGCTGCCCGACGGAGCCGTCCTCGCGGCGGCCGGCCGGACGGTCGGCTACGCGCTGGCGTACGGCAGCTCGGGCGGGCGGTCGACGCTCGTGGCGTTCGACCTCTCGAGCGGGCGCACCCTCTGGCAGCACGCCGCGCAGCTCCAGGTCTACGCGTGGGCGGGGCGCCTGGTCGACGTGGACGTCGACGGGGTCGCCCGCGAGCTCGTCTCGCCCGAGCGCCTGGCGGTCCCGACGGGCTCGGGCGGTGGGTGACGCCACCACCGGCCCCGTTCGAACACGTGTTCGAATCCGACGTAGGATGACGGCATGAGCATCCCCTTCACCGCCTCGCTGCTCGACGGCCTGTCGGACGGTCCCGACCTCGCGCCGCTCGTCGGGCGCGTCGACCACCTCGACCTGGGCGAGGGCGCCTGGCTCGACGTCGTCCCCGGCTGGGCGTCGAGTTCCGACGCCCTCTTCGAGCGTCTCGTGACCGACGTGCCGTGGCGGGCCGATCGACGGCAGATGTACGACCGGGTGGTCGAGGTTCCGCGGCTGGTCTCGTCCTACGGCGCGGGCGACCCGCTACCCGACCCCGTGCTGGCCCGGGCTCGGGACGACCTCAACGACTACTACGCGCACGAGCGCGGCGCCCCCGTCGAGCAGCGATTCGACCGGGCGGGGCTGTGCTTCTACCGGACGGGCGACGACAGCATCGCCTGGCACGGCGACAGCGTCGGGCGCACGATCGACCGCGACACGATGGTGGGCATCCTCTCGCTCGGGGCGCCGCGCACGCTCGCGGTCCGGTCCCGGTCCACCGGCACGACCAGGCGGTTCCCGCTCGGCCACGGCGACCTGCTCGTCATGGGGGGCAGCTGCCAACGGACCCACGAGCACGCCATCGCGAAGACCAAGAAGGCCGTCGGTCCCCGCATCAGCGTGCAGTTCCGACCGGTGTGGCCCACCTGACCCACCCCTGACGAGCCCCTCCGCCGCGCGGACCGTGAGGCCGTCGCTCGTATGCTGTGCACACGATCGACGACGAGGTGGACGAGAATGCCGGCAACCCGTGACGACGTGGCGCGTCTGGCAGGCGTCTCGTCGAGCACCGTGTCGTACGCCATCAGCGGGCGACGGACCATCTCGGCCGCCACGCGCCGGCGCGTCGAAGCGGCGATGGCCGAGTTGAACTACACGCCGAACGCGTTCGCCCGGGGGCTCGCCGGCGCCCGGGGCGGGATCCTCGCCCTGCACTACCCGTACGGGCGCCGCGGAGTCACGTCGTCCGAGTTCGAGTACGTGGCGGCGGCCACCGACCGGGCGAGGCGCCGGGGCTACCACCTGCTGCTGTGGTCGAACCCGATCGACGACGTCGAGGGACTCGGCAGCCTCGTGAGCGAGGGCCTGGTCGACGGGGTGATCCTGATGGAGCTCACGGCGCGCGACGACCGCGTCGCCGTGCTGTCGCGGTCGCGCCTGCCGTTCACGAACATCGGGCGCCCCGACGACGTCGAAGGGCTCTGGTTCGTCGACGCCGACTACGACTCGCTGGCTCGTCAGGCGGTCGACCACCTCGCCGACCTCGGTCACCGACGCGTGTTCTTCCTCGGACAGAGCATCCGGGCCCCCGAGCGCGGGTCCGGTCCGCTCGACCGGACGACGAGGGCGCTGGTCGGCCCCGTCGGCGAGAGGGGCCTGACGCTCGAGACGCATGCGGCGGACGACTCCGTCCCGGGTGGCCGCCGGGCCTTCGACGCCTTCGTCGCCTCGGCAGCCAGGCCGACGGCGGTGCTCGCCTTCAACGAGATGGCGCTCGCCGGCTTCGTGCAGGCCGCGGCGGCGGCCGGCCGGTCGATCCCGGACGACCTCACGGTGGTCGCGCTGAGCATCGGCGACCTGGCCGCCGAGATGACCTCACCCCCGCTCACCACCGTCAACCCGCCCGGCGCCGACATCGCCGCCGCCGCGGTCGACGACCTCGTCGACCGCATCGAGGGTCGACGCCACGACGCCCCCCACGTCCTCGTGGCACCACGTCTCGTCGTGCGGGGCACCTCGGCCGTCGCTCCCCCGAACGGACCACCTAGCAGACCCGGTTGCGCGCCTCCTGCGAGTGTGTGACACTCATCGTCGACGCGCGTCGACGACGACGTGCGGCGGACGATCACCCCGACAGCACGGGCCGTCCGCTCTTGCGACTCAATGAGGAGACACCAATGCGAGCATCCCTGCACCGCCGCTTCACGGGCCCCCTGGCCATCCTGGCGGCGTCGAGCTTCCTGTTGGCCGGATGCTCCGGCACGGCCGACCCCAACGACCCGAACGCCGGAGGCGCGGGTGCCGGGGACGTCGGAACCGCCGACGGCGTCGTCAACGTCTACGGCACCATCAACGGCGACGAGGCCACGCTCCTCGAGCAGTCCTGGGCCGACTGGGAAAAAGCCAACGACATCGAGATCAAGTACACGGGCGACAAAGAGTTCGAGAAGCAGATCGGCATCAAGGTCCAGGGTGGCGACACCCCCGACCTGGCGATCTTCCCCCAGCCCGGCCTGCTGGCCGACACGGTCGCGTCCGGCAAGGTGCAAGAACTGCCCGCCGACGCTCTGGCCAACGTCAAGGAGGGGTGGTCCGAGGACTGGCAGAAGTACGGTCAGGTCGACGGCAAGCAGTACGGCGCCCCCCTGATGGCCAGCGTCAAGGGCTACGTCTGGTACTCCCCCGCCAAGTTCGAGGAGTGGGGTGTCGAGGTCCCCAAGACCTACGACGAGCTCGTCGCCCTGTCGAAGACCATCCAGGAGAAGACCGGCGGCCCCTCGTGGTGCGCCGGCTTCAACTCGGGCGAGGCCTCGGGCTGGCCCGGCACCGACTGGGTCGAGGACCTCGTCCTGCGCGAGGCCGGTCCCGACGCCTACGACTCGTGGGTCGCGGGTGACACGAAGTTCACCGACCCCGAGATCAAGGCCGCCTTCGACTCGGTGGGCGACATCCTGCTCGACCCGAGCCTCGTGAACGCCGGCTACGGCGACGTCAAGTCGATCAACTCGACCGCCTTCGGCGACGTCGCGACGAACGTGGCGAACGGCAGCTGCGCCCTGACCCACCAGGCCTCGTTCTTCGAGGGCTTCCTGACGGCCGCGAACAACGCGAGCGGTCAGCCGGCGACGGTCGCCGAGGACGGCGACGTCTGGGCCTTCCTCACCCCGCCGATGAAGGAGGACGACCCGGCAGCCGTCACCGGTGGTGGTGAGTTCGTCGCCGCGTTCTCGAACGACGACGACACCGCCAAGGTGCAGGCGTACCTCGCCAGTGCCGACTGGGCCAACAGCCGCGTCTCCCTCGGCGGCGTCATCTCCGCGAACAAGGGCCTCGACCCCGAGAACGCCGGCAGCGACCTGCTCAAGGGCGCCGTCGAGATCCTCCAGGGCACCGACACCACCTTCCGCTTCGACGGTTCCGACCTGATGCCCAAGTCGGTCGGCTCCGACAGCTTCTGGAAGGGCATGGTCGACTGGATCGACGGCACCGACACCGACACGGTGCTCGACGAGATCCAGGCCGGCTACACCTCGTAACACCCGCGCCACGGGGGCCACCGCACGTCGGTGGCCCCTGACCCCGCGCCCGCTCGCCACCCCGCTCGCCACCCCGGGTGACGGCGACCGGCCGCGTCTTGCTCGGACCCGAACGTGAAAGGACAGAGATGTCCAGTTTCTTCCAGTGGCTGGCGGGAATCCCGCCCCTGGCGCAGATCCCCTTGATCCTCGTCGCCTTCACCGCCCTCGTGGCCGTGGTGCTCGTCTTCGTCGAGTTCGCCCCCCGCCGAGGCCCGCAGTACACGATCATCCGACTGGCCGTCTGCGTGGTCGTCCCGGTCGTCGTGCTGCTGGCGTTCGGCCTCTACAACTCGGTCATCTGGGTCGCCGCCATCGCGGCCGTCCTGGGCGGCGGCCTGTTCCTGCTCGACTACCGCTCGAAGCGCGGTGCCGGGTACTCGCTGCAGTTGATCGCCTTCATGGCACCCGCGGTCTTCTTCTTGATCATCGGGCTCATCTACCCGACGATCACGACCGCCGGCCAGGCCTTCATGAAGAACGACGGCTCGGGCTTCGCCGGCCTCGACAACTTCGTCTGGGTGTTCACGAGCCCCGACGGCCTCACCGCCTTCGGCAACACGCTGATCTGGGTGCTGCTCGCCCCGATCACGGCGACCGCGATCGGTCTCGCCTACGCCGTCTTCATCGACAAGAGCCGGGGAGAGAAGTTCCTCAAGCTGCTCGTGTTCATGCCGATGGCCATCTCGTTCGTCGGCGCCTCGATCATCTTCAAGTTCTTCTACGACATCCGCCAGGGCGAGCAGATCGGTCTGCTCAACGGCATCCTCGTCGCCTTCGGCGGTCAGCCGGTCGACTGGCTGGGGCTCGAACCGTGGAACACGCTCCTGCTCGTGATCGTGCTGATCTGGACGCAGGCCGGGTTCGCCATGACGGTGCTGTCGGCCGCGATCAAGGGGGTTCCCGCCGAACAACTCGAGGCGGCGTCGCTCGACGGCACCAACGGGTTCCAGGCGTTCCGGCACATCACCGTCCCCGGCATCCGCACGACGATCATCGTCGTGCTCACGACGATCTCGATCGCGTCGCTCAAGGTCTACGACATCGTCTCGGCCATGACCGGCGGACGCAACGACACGACGATCCTCGCGTTCGAGATGGTCCGGCAGTTCCAGCTCGGCAGCCGCACCGGCTACAGCTCGGCGCTGGCCGTCATCCTGTTCGTGCTGGTGCTGCCGATCGTGATCTACAACGCCCGTCAGATCCAGAAGCAGAGGGAGATCCGATGACCGCCACGCCCACCCCGGTCGGGGTCGCCGTCACCCCGCGCACCGAGAGCCAGCTGAAGCGCGGCGTCGCGAAGATCGAGAACTCGAGCGGCAAGCTGAAGAAGGGCTCGACGAGCCGCGGCGCGACCATCGCCGCGCTGATCATCGCCGTGATCTGGACCCTGCCCACGGCCGGCCTGTTCATCTCGTCGTTCCGCCCCGCGAACGACATCAAGACCACCGGCTGGTGGACCGTCTTCGCCAACCCGGGGTTCACGCTCGACAACTACGTGAACGCCCTGAACTCGGGCGACAGCCTCACGCTCGGCAAGGCGTTCCTGAACTCGCTGGTGATCACGTTGCCGGCGGCGCTCATCCCGATCACGATCGCGAGCCTCGCGGCGTACGCGTTCGCGTGGATCGACTTCAAGGGACGCAACACGATGTTCGTGCTGGTCTTCGCCCTGCAGATCGTCCCGATCCAGATGGCACTGGTGCCGTTGCTCCGCCTGTTCTCGGACGGCCTGCGCATCGGTGGCCTGTACATCCTGCCGGGGCTCGGCGTGAACGGCCTCGACGGCTCGTTCGCGAAGGTCTGGATCGCGCACACGATTTTCGCGCTGCCGCTGGCGATCTTCATGCTGCACAACTTCATCTCGGAGATCCCGGCCGAGGTGATCGAGGCCGCCCGCATGGACGGCGCCGGTCACGGGCAGGTGTTCTTCCGCATCGTGCTGCCGTTGTCGATGCCGGCGATCGCCTCGTTCGGCATCTTCCAGTTCCTGTGGGTCTGGAACGACCTGCTCGTGGCCACCGTCTTCACGTCAGGTCAGGGACTGCCGATCACGAAGGCCCTGCAAGACCTCTCGGGGTCGTACGGCCAGTCGTGGGAGCTGCTGACGGCCGGCGCGTTCATCTCGATCATCGTGCCGCTCATCGTGTTCTTCGCCCTGCAGCGCTTCTTCGTGCGCGGCCTGCTGGCAGGTGCCACGAAGGGCTGACCCACCACGCAGGACACGAGACCGCCCGGCGCGAGCCCGGCGGTCTCGTGCCGTGTCGGGTCGTCTCGTGCAGTGGCCGGAAACGAAGAAACCGCCAGGCGAGAGCCTGGCGGTTTCTTGTCGGTGCTGGTGGTGACCCCAACGGGATTCGAACCCGTGTTACCGCCGTGAGAGGGCGACGTACTAGGCCGCTATACGATGGGGCCGTATTTGCAACTCGTCGAGTATGCCACACCCCGCGAGTCCGTCACAAATCGAGACACCGGCGCGTCGAGATCGACCCACTCGACGCGCGTACAGTCGCTCTCATGCGCCTCACGAAGCTCGAACACGCCTGCCTGATCCTCGAGAAGGACGGGCGCAAGCTCGTCGTCGACCCCGGGTCGTTCACGGCCCCCCTGATCGACCTGCACGACGTCGACGCCGTCGTGGTCACCCACGAACACGCCGACCACTGGACCCCCGACCAGCTGACCCACCTGCTCGCCACGAACCCCGACGCGACCGTCTACGGCCCGGCGGGCGTGGCCACGGCCGCCGAAGGTTTCGACGTGCACGTCGTCGCCGACGGCGACACCGTCGAGGTCGGCCCCTTCACGCTCGCGTTCCACGGCTCGCGCCACGCGGTCATCCACGAGAGCATCCCGGTCATCGACAACGTCGGCGTGCTCGTCGACGGCTCGCTGTTCTACCCGGGCGACCAGTTCACGGTGCCGCCGGTGCCGGTCGACGTCCTCGCGACCCCCGTCGGCGCACCGTGGCTCAAGGTGGCCGAGGTGATCGACTACGTCGCGGCGGTCAAGCCCCGACTGGCCTTCCCCACCCACGAGCAGACCCTCTCCGCGCCCGGACTCGCCATGCACTTCGACCGCATGAAGGCCTCCGCGCAGTCGGTCGGCGGTGATGCCGTGAAACTCGAGGCCCACGAGTCGCTCGACCTGTAGGCCCACCGACGACGGGCACTCCCCCGACGACGAACCGCCCCT
>NZ_MJGS01000001.1:845609-1036342 GCF_001864945.1 Frigoribacterium sp. MCBA15_019
AGGGGCGGTTCGTCGTCGGGCGCCGTGACTAGAGCGTGACGTCGATCTCGCGCAGCGTCTTCGCGTCGATGGCGACACGCACCTTCTCGACGAGTTCGTCGGGCGCGGGGCTGTCGATGGTCAGGACGCTGAGGGCCTGACCGCCGGCGCTCTGCCGGGCGATCTGCATGCCCGCGATGTTGATGCCGGCGTCGCCGAACTCGCGACCGTAGACCGCGACGATGCCGGGGCGGTCGGTGTAGACCATGACGAGGTGGTGGGCCGCGATGGGGACCTCGACGTCGTAGCCGTTGATCTCGACGATCTTCTCGACCTGCTTCGTCCCGGTGAGGGTGCCGGAGACCGAGATCTGCGAGCCGTCGCTGAGCGAGCCGCGCAGGGTGATGACGTTGCGGTACTCGTTGCTGGTCGGATCGGTGAGCAGACGCACGGTGATGCCGCGCTGCTCGGCCAGCACCGGTGCGTTCACGTAGCTGACAGACTCGCTGACGATGTTCGTGAAGATGCCCTTCAGGGCCGCCAGCTTGAGCACGCTGACGTCGTACTCGACCAGGTCGCCACGCACCTCGACGTCGACGCTCGTCAACGGGCTGTCGGCGAGGCCCGAGAACACCTGACCGATCTTCTCGACCAGGGGGATGCCGGGACGCACGTAGGGGTCGATGACGCCGCCGGCGACGTTGACCGCGTCGGGCACGAGCTCGCCGCCCAGTGCGAGCCGCACCGAACGGGCGACCGAGACGCCGGCCTTCTCCTGCGCCTCGTCCGTCGAGGCACCGAGGTGGGGGGTGACCACGACGTTCTCGAGACCGAGCAGCTTCTGGTCGACCGGGGGCTCTTTCACGAACACGTCCAGCCCGGCGCCGGCGATCTCGCCGGTGGTGAGGGCCTCGTACAGGCCGTCCTCGTCGATGAGGCCACCGCGGGCGACGTTGACGACGAACGCCGACTTCTTCATGGCCTTCATCTGCTCGAGGCCGATCATGCCGGTGGTCTCGGGGGTCTTGGGCATGTGGATCGTCACGAAGTCGCTCGTGGCGAGCAGCTCGTCGAGCGACAGCAGCGTGACCCCGAGCTGCTGCGCGCGGGCCGGCGTGACGTAGGGGTCGTAGGCCACGACGTTCACGCCGAAGGCCTGCAGGCGCGCCGTGATCAGGGCGCCGATGCGGCCCAGGCCGACGATGCCGACCGTCTTCTCGTACAGCTCGACGCCGGTGTACTTCGACCGCTTCCACTGCCCCTGCGCCAGGGCGGAGTGCGCCGCCGGGATGTGCCGCGCGAGGCTGAGGATGTGCCCGACCGTGAGCTCGGCGGCCGAGATGATGTTGGACGTCGGGGCGTTGACCACCATGACGCCGGCCGTGGTGGCCGCCTTGATGTCGACGTTGTCGAGCCCGACGCCGGCGCGCGCGACGACCTTGAGCAACGGAGCGGCGGCAATGGCCTCGGCGTCGACCTGCGTCGCCGACCGCACGAGGATGGCGTCGGCGTCGGCCAGGGCGGCCAGCAGCGCGGGGCGGTCGGTGCCGTCCACCGATCGCACGTCGAAGTCGGGCCCGAGGGCGTCGACGGTGGCGGGTGACAGTTCTTCTGCGATCAACACGACGGGCTTGGCCACGGGGCGGACGTCCTTCTCTGGGTGGTGTTCGGTGAGGAGCCGCGACGCGCCGTGGGCGCGGCTGGTGACGACTCTATCGACTCGCGCGGTTCGTTACGTCCGGATGACGCCGCCCCGGTCGACGGCGTCGAGGACCCGACCCGCGCCTCCTCGGCCCGCTCAGACCGTCGTGACGTACGCGGTCAGGGTCAGCGACACGGCCGCCACGAGACCCAGAGCCGCGAACAGCACCAGCGTGAACTTCCACAGTTCACGACGGCGACCCACCACGATCGCGGCGACGAACGCCAGCGGCGGCACGACGACCCCGACGATCAGCGGCACCCAGGGCGGCGACACCACGAGGCCGTCCAGGCCGTTCTCGCGGTAGAAGTCGTTGTTCTGCGTGAAGACCTGCGGCACGAGCACGAGGTTCGAGATCGCCTCGAACAGGTCGAAGGCGAAGAAGACGGCGAAGACGATCGCCACCGCGAGGTAGAAGAAGAAGGAGGCGCGGCCCGGTTCGCTCGCGTCACCGGCCGTCACCGAGACGGCGTCGTGCTCGTGGTCGCTCATGCGGAGCCTCCGATCACGAGGGGCCAGGGGGCCACGAGGAGCGCCCCGAGGGCCATCCAGGCGAGACGGCGCCCGGTGCGATCGACGGGGACGAGCACGATGACCGCCACGAACCACGCGATCGGGGCCGCCACGGCGAACAGCTCGCCGAGGTTCCACATGAGCGACGAGATCGCGTCGGTGAACGGATTTGTGAAGTCGCCCACGGCGACGATCCAGCCCGCGGCCCAGAGGAGGAACACGCCACCGAGCACGCCGTGCACGACCAGCGACGCCGAGCTCATCACGGCCGGGCCGTCGTCGACGTCGTCCTCGTCGTCGTCCGAGTCCGGGTCCGGGTCGCCCGACTCGTCGTCGAGGTCGGCGCCGAGCTCGTCGCCGGCGGAGTCGGACCGTCTGCCCCGACGCGGACGACCCGTGGGCGTGGGCCCCTCGACGTGACTGCTGTCGGCCTCGTCACCCCAGGTCAGGGCGTCGTCGGCGTCGCCGCCGGCCGGCGCCTGCGGCTCGGCAGGCGTCATGCGGTCAGCTTGGACGAGACCGCCGCGAGCAACGCGGGGAACAGCGGGTGGTCGTCCTGGACGCCCGTCAACGTGCGCGTGAGCTCGTCGGCCCCGAGACCCGAGGTCAGCAGCGACTGCAGCTCGACGCTCTCGACGTCGTCGGGCACCGAGAAGTCGAGGGCGGCACGCACGGCGCGCACGAGGGCGTCGTAGGGCAGCCCGCGCTCGGCGGCCTGGGCCGCGGGTCCGACGAACCGCTCGTGGCGGCTGAGCTTGCGGAGCGGGTTCCGGCCGACGCGTTCGGTGGTGTCGGGGAGGTGCGGGTTGGCGATGCGGACGAGGTTCTTCTCGATGTAGGCCTGCTGCTCGTCGGCGTCGAGCTCGTGCTTGGCCACGAGCAGACCCTTGGTCTCGGCGAGGACGCCGCGGACCTCTGCCATGACCTCGGCGTCGTCGAGGGCCTCGCGGATGCTCGCGAGCCCCTTGCGGAACCCGTGGTAGGCGGCCGCGGCGTGGGCGGTGTTGACCGTGAAGAGCTTGCGCTCGATGAAGGGCTCGAGGTCGGCGACCCACGTGACGCCCTCGATGTCGGGGCGGTGCTCGCCGAACGGCGTGCTCTCGACGACCCACTCGAAGAACGACTCGATGGTGACGTCGAGCGTGCCGCCGGCCTGCTCGGGCACGATGCGGTCGATGGCGCAGTTCGCGAAGACGGCGTTCTCGGCAGGGTCGTGCTCACGCACGGCGGTCGCGAGCGAGTCGGTCGCGTTGATGGCGTTCTCGCACGCGATGACGGAGAGCGGCGCCAGCTCCGCGGACCGCTGGGCCAGGCCCTTGGCGATGACCGGTGCGACGAACGGCAGGATGCGGGCGCCGACGGCGGTGGTCACGACGTCGGCCGTCGCGATCTCGGCCACGAGGGCCGCCTCGTCGGTGCGGCTGTTGATCGCCCGGTAGCCGTCGACGACCGTCGTGCGGCTGTCTTCGCCGACCTCGTGGACCTCGAACGACGACTGCGACTGCAGCGCCCCGATCAGGTCGTCGTTCACGTCGGCGAAGACGACCTCGTAGCCGCTCGCGTGGAGGAACTGGGCGACGAAGCCGCGGCCAATGTTGCCGGCGCCGAAGTGCACTGCTTTCTTGCTCTGAGCCATGCCTTAGATCATGCCACGAGGTCACCTGGCCGACGGACGGCGAGAGGGCCCCGCACCGGGTGGTGCGGGGCCCTCTCGGGTGGTTCAGTGACGACGTCGGGTCAGCGCGCGGCGCTGCCGTCGCCCGTCGGCGAAGCCGACCGAGATGGCCTGCGCCGCCCCGGCTGCGTCTTCGTCAGCGCGCAGCGCTGCCGTCGACGTAGTCGGAGTCCTGCTGCTTCCAGGCGAACAGGGCACGCAGCTCTTGGCCGGTGGCCTCGATCGGGTGCTCCTCGCCCTTCTTGCGCAGCTGCTGGAACTCGGGGGCGCCCGCGTCCTGGTCGTCGATGAAGCGCTTCGCGAAGGCACCCGACTGGATGTCGGCGAGGACGGCCTTCATGTTGTCCTTGACGTCGGGGGTGATGACGCGGGGGCCCGAGACGTAGTCGCCGTACTCGGCCGTGTCGGAGACGCTCCAGCGCTGCTTGGCGAGGCCGCCCTCCCAGATCAGGTCGACGATGAGCTTGAGCTCGTGGAGCACCTCGAAGTAGGCGATCTGCGGCTGGTAGCCGGCCTCGGTGAGGGTTTCGAAGCCGTACTGGATCAACTGCGAGGTGCCGCCGCAGAGCACGGCCTGCTCGCCGAAGAGGTCGGTCTCGGTCTCTTCGGTGAAGGTGGTCTTGATGCCGCCGGCGCGCAGGCCGCCGATGCCCTTCGAGTACGACCAGGCGAGGTCCCAGGCCGAACCCGAGGCGTCCTTCTCGACGGCGACGATGACGGGGACGCCACGGCCGGCCTCGAACTCGCGACGGACGGTGTGGCCGGGACCCTTGGGGGCGACGAGGACCACGTCGACGCCCTCGGGCGCCTCGATGTAGCCGAAGCGGATGTTGAAGCCGTGTCCGAAGACGAGGGCCTTGCCGTCGGCGAGATTGGGGGCGATGTCGTCGGCGTACACGTGGCGCTGCACCTGGTCGGGGGCGAGGATCACGATGACGTCACCCCAGGCCGAGGCCTCGGCGGGCGTCTGCACGGTGAAGCCGGCCTCCTCGGCCTTGGCGCGGCTCTTCGAGCCCTCCTTCAGCCCGACGACGACCTCGACGCCGGAGTCGCGGAGGTTCAGCGCGTGGGCGTGGCCCTGCGAGCCGTAGCCGATGACGGCGACCTTCTTGCCCTGGATGATCGACAGGTCGGCGTCGTTGTCGTAGACGATTTCAGTCACGGTGTGGGTTCTCCTTGGGTGGTGACGGTGGGGTGTCGGGGCGAGGAGGCGCGGTGCGCGACCCCTCGCGGGGTCAGTTCTTGAAGACGCGGTCGGTGATCGACTTCGCGCCGCGGCCGATGGCCAGCAGGCCCGACTGCGAGATCTCCTTGATGCCGTAGGGCTCGAGCACCCGGAGAAGCGCGGTCGTCTTGCCGGTGTCGCCCGTGACCTCGATGACGAGGGCGTCGGTCGACACGTCGACGACCGAGGCACGGAAGAGGGTGACCGCCTCGAGCACCTGCGAGCGGGTCGTGTTGTCGACGCGCACCTTGATCAACAGGTGCTCGCGCTGGACGGACTGCGAGTAGTCGAGCTCGACGATCTTGATCACGTTGATGAGCTTGTTCAGCTGCTTGGTGACCTGCTCGAGCGGCAGCTCTTCGACGTCGACGACGACCGTGATGCGGCTCAGGCCCTCGACCTCGCTCTTGCCGACGGCGAGGCTCTCGATGTTGAAACCGCGTCGGGCGAAGAGCCCGGCGACACGGGTCAGCAGACCCGGCTTGTCTTCGACGAGCAGGGACAGGACGTGGCTCATGCGTGTTCTCCGGTCATGTCGCCGTCACGGGTGGTGTCGGAGGCGCTCGTGCCGGGCGCCTCGTCGTCCCACTCGGGAGCGAGGGCTCGGGCGTGCTGGATCTCGGAGTTCGAGACCCCTTGCGGCACCATCGGCCAGACCATCGCGTCGCGGCTGACGACGAAGTCGATGACGACCGGTCGGTCGTTGGTCGCGAGGGCGAGTTCGATGGCCGCGTCGACCTCGTCCTCGGTGCGGACCCGGATGCCGAGCGCGCCGTAGGCGTCGGCGAGCTTGACGAAGTCCGGCACCATGCGCGTCTCGTGACCGGTGTTGAGGTCGGTGAACGAGTGGCGCCCCTCGTAGAAGAGCGTCTGCCACTGCCGCACCATGCCGAGCGACGAGTTGTTGATGATCGCGACCTTGATCGGGATGTCGTTGATGACGCAGGTCGCCAGCTCTTGGTTGGTCATCTGGAAGCAACCGTCGCCGTCGATCGCCCACACCACGCGGTCGGGCTGGGCGACCTTGGCCCCCATGGCGGCCGGGACCGAGTAGCCCATCGTGCCCGCGCCTCCGGAGTTGAGCCAAGCGTGCGGTCGCTCGTACTCGATGAACTGGGCCGCCCACATCTGGTGCTGGCCGACGCCGGAGGCGTAGATCGCCTCGGGGCCGGAGAGCTGACCGATGCGCTGGATGATCGCCTGCGGGGACAGCAGGCCGTCGTCGGGCTGGGTGTAGCCGAGCGGGAACTGCTCGCGCAGCCCGTCGAGGTGCTCCCACCAGGCCGCGATGTCGGGCTTCACGCCGCCCGTGACCTCGGCGAAGGCGCTCGTGAGGTCGGGGATGACGATCTTCGCGTCACCCACGATCGGCACGTCGGCGATGCGGATCTTCGAGATCTCGGCCGGGTCGATGTCGACGTGGACGACCTTCGCATCGGGCGCGAACAGCTCGGCCTTGCCGGTGACCCGGTCGTCGAACCGCGCGCCGAGGGCGATGATGAGGTCGCTCTCTTGCAGGCCCAGCACGGCCGGGACGGTGCCGTGCATGCCGGGCATCCCGAGGTGCTGCGAGTGGGTGTCGGGGAACGCACCGCGGGCCATCAGGGTGGTGACGACGGGAGCCCCGGTCAGCTCGACGAGGGCCTTCAGCTCGGCCGACGCCTCGGCGCGGATCACGCCGCCGCCGACGTAGAAGACCGGCCTCTTCGCGTCGGCGATCATCTGGGCCGCGGCGGTGATCTGCTTGCCGTGTGCCCTCGTGACCGGCCGGTAGCCCGGCAGATCGACGACGGGCGGCCAGACGAAGGGGGCGCTGTTCTGCTGCGCGTCCTTCGTGATGTCGACGAGAACCGGGCCGGGACGACCCGTGCTCGCGATCTGGTACGCCGCGGCGAGCGTCGCCGGGATGTCCTCGGGCTTCGTCACCAAGAACGAATGCTTCGTGATCGGCATCGTGATGCCGACGATGTCGGCCTCCTGGAAGGCATCGGTGCCCATCAGGGTCGAGAAGACCTGACCGGTGATGGCCAGCAGCGGCATGCTGTCCATGTAGGCGTCGGCGATGGCCGTGACGAGGTTCGTCGCACCGGGACCGGACGTCGCGATCGCGACGCCGACACGACCGGACGCGGCGGCGTAGCCCTCGGCGGCGTGGCCGGCGCCCTGCTCGTGGCGCACCAGGATGTGCCGGATCGCGGTCGAGGCCATCAACTCGTCGTAGAAGGGGATGATGGCGCCGCCGGGCAACCCGAACACGTCGGTCACGCCGAGGTGCTCGAGCGACTTGAGGATGGCACCCGACCCGGTCAGCACGGGAGGCGCGGGGGGCGACCCGACGGACACGCCGGCGTTCGGCCGGGCCGTCCGTGTCGCGGTGCCGGGCGTGGGGGTGGACTCTGCAGGCATCAGTGCCGGTTCCCTGTTCGTGGTCGGTGATCGATGGTGACGGTGCGGGACGCGGCCGTGCACGGGGGTGCGGCGACGCGTCGGCTCGGCCCGGGGGCGGGAGGCGTCAGTAGGTGACGGCGCCCTCGGCCGCGGAACGGACCTGGCGTGCGTACTTCGCGAGGACACCGCGGGTGTAGCGCGGGGGAAGCGGTGCCCAGCCGTCTCGGCGGGCGTCCAGCTCTGCGGCGTCGACGAGTAGGTCGATCGAGCGAGCGGCGATGTCGACCCGAATCAAGTCACCATCGCGCACGAAGGCGATCGGACCGGAGTCGACCGCTTCGGGTGCTATGTGGCCGATGCACAGGCCGGTTGTGCCGCCTGAGAATCGTCCGTCCGTCAAGAGTAGTACATCTTTGCCGAGCCCCGCGCCCTTGATGGCTGCCGTGATGGCGAGCATCTCGCGCATTCCCGGGCCGCCCTTCGGGCCCTCGTAGCGGATCACGACCACGTCGCCGGCCTCGATGCGCCCCTCGGTGAGGGCGTCCATCGCACCACGCTCGCGTTCGAAGACCTTCGCCGGACCCTCGAACACCGAGGCGTCGAAGCCGGCCGTCTTCACGACGGCGCCTTCGGGTGCCATCGAGCCGCTGAGGACCGTGAGACCGCCGGTCGCGTGGATCGGGTCGTCGAGCGTGCGCAGCACCTCGCCGTCGAGCGGCTTCGGTTTGATCGACTCGAGGTTCTCGGCCACGGTCTTGCCCGTGACGGTCAGGCAGTCGCCGTGCAGCAGACCCGCGTCGAGGAGGGCCTTCATGACGACGGGTACGCCGCCCATGCGGTCGACGTCGTTCATGACGTACTTGCCGAAGGGCTTGAGGTCGCCGATGTGCGGCACCTTGTCGCCGATGCGGTTGAAGTCGTCGATGGTGAGGTCGACCTCGGCCTCGTACGCGATGGCGAGCAGGTGCAACACGACGTTGGTCGAGCCGCCGAAGGCCATCGCCACGGCGATGGCGTTCTCGAACGCCTTCTTCGTGAGGATGTCGCGCGTCGTGATGCCCAGGCGGAGCATCTCGACGACGGCCTCGCCCGAGCGGTGGGCGAAATAGTCGCGGCGACGGTCGGCCGACGGCGGGGACGCCGAACCGGGGAGGCTCATGCCGAGGGCCTCGGCCACGCTGGCCATGGTGTTGGCGGTGTACATGCCGCCGCAGGCACCCTCGCCCGGGACGATGGCGCACTCGATCGCCTTGAGGTCGTCGTCGCTCATGTTGCCGGCCTTGTGGGCACCGACCGCCTCGAACGAGTCGATGATCGTGACGTTCTTCTCGGTGCCGTCGCTGAGCTTGACCCAGCCGGGGGCGACGCTGCCGGCGTAGAGGAAGACGCTGGCGAGGTCGAGCCGGGCCGCGGCCATCAGCATGCCGGGCAGCGACTTGTCGCAACCGGCGAGCAGCACCGAACCGTCGAGTCGCTCGGCGTTCATGACGACCTCGACGCTGTCGGCGATCACCTCTCGCGAGACGAGCGAGAAGTGCATGCCCTCGTGGCCCATCGAGATGCCGTCGGACACCGAGACGGTGCCGAACTGGAGCGGGTAGCCACCGCCGGCGTGGACGCCCTCTTTGGCGCCCTGGGCCAGTCGGTCGAGCGACAGGTTGCAGGGGGTGATCTCGTTCCAGCTGCTGGCGATGCCGATCTGGGGCTTGCTCCAGTCTTCGTCGCCCATGCCGACGGCACGGAGCATGCCTCGCGACGTGGTGGCCTCGACGCCGTCGGTGACGACGCGGCTGCGGGGTTTGATGTCGATCCCGTCCGGGGTGGGCTTCTCTGGCATGGGTCGAGTTTAGGCCGTGACCGGGCCCGTGCCGTCCACCGCGGCCGGACGCCTCAGAGCTCGCCCGGCTCCCCCGCCGCGGCATCGCGCGACCGGGTGCGTCGGCCCTCGTGGTCGCGGGCCTCGTCGTCGCCCTCGCTGTCGTCGAGCCCGGAGGAGTCGCCCACCCGGTCCATCTCGACGGCCAGGGCGTCGGCCGACCCGACGGGCAGGTCGGACACGTCGAGATCGGTGACGTCGCCCTCGGTGGTCTCGGCGATCTCGCCGGCGGCCCGCGCCACGGCGTCGTCGAGTTCGTCGACGACCAACTGGTCCCGCAACAGGTCGCCGTTGCGGTACCCCGCCCGCCCGATCATGTGCGCCGAGATGGGGGCGGTGAGCATCTGGAAGACGAGGACGACGAGCAGGGATGCGATCGTGCCGACGGTGTGCTGGTCGAGCGCGATGGCCGCCAGCACGAGGATGAGGCCGAAGATCTGCGGCTTGGTCGCGGCGTGCATGCGCGACAGGGCGTCCGGGAACCTCAGGAGGCCGATGCCCGCCGCGACCGAGAGCAGCGCCCCGCCGATCAGCATGATCGAGGCGGCGACCTCGTAGACCGTCTCGGGGATCACGACGGGTCCTGCTTCGAGACGTAGCGCGCCACGGTGATCGAACCGAGGACGGCCGTCAGCGCGAGGGCGAGGATGACCGGGATGGTGCGGGTGTGGCCGTTGAAGACCATGTCGGCGGCGAGCACGCAGATCAGGGTGGTCAGCAGCATGTCGGACGCGATCATGCGGTCGAGGATCGACGGCCCCCGCACGATGCGGATGACCGACGCGAGTCCGGCGAACGCGAACAGCGCACCGACGACGTAGGCGACGACGGTCACGAGGGACCTCCTTCGTGGGACGAGGACGGGCTGACCGGTTCGTGGACCTCGGCCGCGGCCGGGGTGCCGTCGGCGATGCGACGTCGGTCGTCGTCGCTGCCGAGCACCCGGACGAGACGGGCCTCGACGACCAGGACGCCGTCGCGGACGCCCTCGACCCCGGCGAGGTCCTCGACGGCGAGGGCGTGCAGGTAGAGGATCGACCGCTCGCGGTCGGCCTCGACCACGAGCGACCCGGGCACGAGCGAGATCGCCTCGGCGACCAGGGTCATGATGAAGTCCGACCTCGTGTGCAGCTGGACGGCGACGATGGCGTTCGAGGTCACCCCCCGAGGACGCACGGCCTGCCAGGCGACGATGACGGAGGCGCGGACCAGGTCGACCACGAAGTGCGCCAGGAAGACTACGGCGTACCAGAGGTTGAACCGGCCGCTCAGTTCGACCGGCGGCAGGAAGAACACCCGGGTCACGAGCAGCGCCACCGCGACCCCGGTGACGAAGGCCAGGACGGTGAACTGGTTCCACAGGGCCATCCAGAGGACGACCAGTCCGACGAGCAGGGGCAGCTGACGGGCGAGGCTGCGGCCGACCTCGCCACGGGTGGGACGACCGGTCACGGTGTGCTCCCCTCGTCGGCGGAGTCGGAGGCGGGTTCGGGCTCGGGCGACGACGGGTCGGAGGTCGTCTCGCCCTGCCCGGCGGGGAAGACCGTCTGCACGTAGTCGTTCGAGCCGTAGACCCGACCGGCCGCGCGCTCGGCGACGCCGTAGAGCGGGCCGGCGGCGAAGGTGAGGGCGAGCGAGACGAGCACCATGCCGGCGGTCGCGCCCACCATGGTGCGGGGGTTGGTGCGACGCTGCTGGACGGCCACCCGACCCGGGGCCTCCTCGAGGTGCTCGGTGAACGGCGACTCGTGGTCGTCGACGTCGGCCTTGGGACGCCAGAACGCGAGGTTCCAGGCACGCATCAGGGCGTAGAGCGTGAGCAGGGATGTCAGCGCCCCGGCGCCGATGAGCACGTACACGAGCGGATCGTCGAGCCGGGCGCCGGCCTCGAAGAGCGCGACCTTGCCGATGAAGCCCGAGAACGGCGGGATGCCACCCAGGTTGAGCGCCGGGATGAAGAAGAGGACGGCCACGATCGGCGCCGCCTTGAGCAGACCGCCCAGACGGGTGATCGACGCCGTACCGCCTCGTCGTTCGATCAACCCCGCCCCGAGGAAGAGCGTGGTCTGCACCGTGATGTGGTGGACGACGTAGTAGATCGTCGCTGCCAGCCCCTCGACGGTGCCGAGCGCGATGCCGAAGATCATGTAGCCGATGTGGCTGACCAGGGTGAACGAGAGCAGTCGCTTGATGTCGGCCTGGGCCACCGCTCCGAGGATGCCCACGATCATCGTCAGCAACGCGATGATCAGCAGGTAGACGTTGACGTTGCTCTCGACGAACAGCACCGTCTCGGTGCGGATGATGGCGTACACGCCGACCTTGGTCAGCAATCCCGCGAAGACGGCGGTCACGGGGGCGGGAGCGGTCGGGTACGAGTCGGGCAGCCAGAACGACAGAGGGAAGATCGCGGCCTTGATGCCGAACGCCGTCAGCAGCATGACGTGGATGATCGTCTGCACGTCGGGCGGGATGGTGTCCATCTTCTGGGCGATGTCGGCGATGTTGACCGTGCCGAGCGCGCCGTAGATCATCGCGATGGACGCGAGGAACAGCACGGACGACACCAGGCTGACGACGATGTAGACCACACCGGCCCGGATGCGCTGCTCGGTGCCGCCGAGGGTGATCAGCACGTAGCTGGCCACCAGGAGGATCTCGAAGCCCACGTAGAGGTTGAAGAGGTCACCTGCGATGAAGGCGTTGAAGACGCCCGTGGCGAGGATGAGGTAGGTCGGGTTGTAGATCGAGACCGGGGCCTCGCCGTCACCGTCGGCCTGGCCCTGCCCGACCGAGAACACGAAGACCGCCAGCAGGACGATCGACGAGATGCTGAGCATGAGCGCGGCGAGACGGTCGACGACGAGCGTGATGCCGAACGGCGCCTGCCAACCGCCCACCTGCACGGCGATCGCCCCTTGCGTGTCCACGACGACGAGCAGCACGAGGCTGATGACGACGACGAGGGCCAGGGCGACGATCGAGACGACGGCCTGCAGCCGGGGCCGCCGACCGGCGATCAGTGCCGCCGCGGCACCGAGCAGTGGGATCAGGACGACGAGCGGCACGAGGTAGCTGGTGGTCATGCTCCGTGCCCTTTCTCGTCGTGGTGGGACCGGTCGTGGTGGGGCCGGTCGTCGGCCGGGACGGCCGCTTCGGCCCGGCTGCCGAACTCGCTGTCGCCACCGGCCTCGTCGTCACCGTCGCCCTGCTCGGACTCTTCTTCGGCCGGGACGCCTCGACGTCCGATCTCGAGGTCCTCGGCGTCGTCCGCGAGGGTGTCGCCCTGCGCGAGTCGCCACGACCGGTAGATCAGCGCGAGCATGAACGCCGAGATGCCGAAGGTGATGACGATGGCCGTCAGCACGAAGGCCTGCGGCAGCGGGTCGGCGAAGTCGGCCGGATCGGCCTGGCCGTCGACCACGGGGGCCGCGCCGCGTCGGCCGGACATGAGCAGTATGAGGATGTTCGTGGCGTTGCCGACGAGCAGGAAGCCCAGCAGCACCCGGGTCATGCTGCGCTCGAGCAGCAGGTAGACGCCGCAGGCGTACAGCGCGGCCATGACGACGATCAGGGCGAGGGAGACGCTCATGCGCGCCCCCGCTCGGTCGGGGGCGTACCGGCGACGGACACGGGGAGCGACTCCTCTTCGGGCTCGGACACCTCGCTCGGGTGGCCGAACGCGTCCTCTTCTTCTTGACGGTCGACCTCGGCTCCGAGGCTGCGGAGCACGTCGAGGACGAGCCCGACGACGACCAGGTAGACGCCGACGTCGAAGAACGTCGACGTGACGAACTCGACGTGGCCGAGCAGCGGCACCTCGGCCTCGAACCAGGTCGACGTGAGGGCGTCGACTCCGAAGAAGAGCGGGACGAGTGCCGTCGCGGCGACCGTCAGGAGACCGGCGCCCAGGAGCTTGCCGGCATCGAGGGGCGCGGCCGCGCCGAGCTCGTACCGACCGCCGGCGAGGTAGCGCGCCACGAAGGCGAACCCCGCGACCAGACCGCCGGCGAAGCCACCGCCGGGCAGGTTGTGACCGGCGAAGAGCAGGTAGATCGACACGACGATGATGGCGTGGAAGATCAGCCGGACGACGACCTCGAGCAGGATGGACCGGTTCTGCGGAGCGAGTTTGCGCCCGGCCAGCAGCCAGGCACGCCGGTCGCCCTCGGTGCTGTCGCCGATCTGCGCCGTCGCCCCGCCGACGGGCACGACCGGGGCCGGCTCGCGCACGGGTCGGACCCGTGCCAGGAACCGCTGCGCCCGCGTGCGCCGCTCGGGCCGGGGCAGGACGTCGGCGCGGGAGGTCAGGAAGACGAGGCTCGCGACGCCCGTGGCGGCGACGATGAGGACGGCGATCTCGCCCATGGTGTCCCACCCGCGGATGTCCACGAGCGTCACGTTGACGACGTTTCGGCCGTGGCCACCGTCGACGGCGAGATCGGGGAAGGCACCGGAGATGGTGGGGATCGATCGCGCCCCGAGGGCGACGACGGCGATGGCGGCCATGACGGACCCGACCGAGATGCCGATGACGGCCCGGATCGCCCGGTGGGTGCGTCCGTTGCGTTCGCCCAGGCGGGCCGGCAGCCGACGCAGCACGAGGACGAACGCGATGAGGGTGATGGTCTCGATCAGGGCTTGCGTCAGGGCCAGGTCGGGAGCCCCGTGCAGGGCGAAGAGCGCGGCCATGCCGTAGCCGGTCACGCCGACGAGGACGACGGCCTGGAACCTCTTGTTCGACAGCGCCGACGCGATGGCGCCGATGATCATCAACCCGCCGATGGCGAGCTGGGCCGGGTAGTCCCAGAGCACGGCGGTGGTCGGCCAGTCGCTGTTGAGCGCCAGCGTCACCGCCGACGAGGCGATGAACACGATGAGGATGGTGGCGAGGTAGAACGGCAGCGACCCGCGCTGCGTCGTCGCGGTCGTCCGTGACGCCGTGCGGTCGATGGTCGCCATGATGCGCACGTACCCGTCGGAGGCGCGGGGCAGGAACGAGACGGCCTTCTGCACCTGCGACACCCGATCGCGCTGCCAGAAGAGCAGGCCGCCGACGACGAGCGAGATCGCGGTGAAGCCGAGCGCGGGCTCCAGTCCGTGCCACAGCGCCAGGTAGTACGGCTCGTGCTCGCCCGGTGCGGCGGGGAGCGTGTCGGCGTAGCGCGCGAACACCGGGCCGACCTGGTACGAGACCAGACCCAGCACCACGCCGGCGACGGCGAGGACGATCGGCGACGCGAGGAAGTCCACGTGCTCGCGGACGAAGTCGACCGGCTCGACGCCCTTCTTGCGGCCGAACGCCCCCCAGAGGAAGCGCAGGCTGTACGCGGTGGTCAGGATCGAACCGACGACGACGCCGACCAAGGCCATCACGCCCCAGGCCGAGCCGGTCACGGCGTCGTCGTAGAGCGCCGTGAGCACGGCCTCTTTCGCGACGAAGCCGAAGGTCGGCGGCACGCCGGCCATGGAGGCGAGGGCGAGGATCGTCACCACGAGGAGGACGGGCGCCTGCCGACCGAGCCCGCAGAGCTTGCGGAGGTCTCGTGTGCCGGTCCGGTGGTCGATGACGCCGACCACCAGGAAGAGCGTGGACTTGAACAGGGCGTGCGCGACCAGGAGTGCGAGGCCGGCGAGTGCGGCGTCGCGGGTGCCGAAACCGACCACGATCGTCAGGAAGCCGAGCTGGCTCACCGTGCCGTAGGCCAGGACGAGCTTCAGGTCGTGCTGGCGGAGGGCGCGGTACCCGCCCAGGATCATCGTGACGACCCCGACGGTCACGATGATCTCTTGCCAGCCGGGCTGGTCGTGGTAGCCGGGGGCGAGCCGGGCGACGAGGTAGATGCCCGCCTTGACCATCGCGGCGGCGTGCAGGTAGGCGCTGACCGGCGTCGGTGCGGCCATCGCGGCCGGGAGCCAGAAGTGGAACGGCACGAGTGCCGACTTCGAGAGGGCCCCGACGAGCACGAGCACGACGGCCACCGTGACGACCGTGCCGGTGGGTGGCTGCTCGACGAGCTGCGACAACGAGCTCGTGCCGCCCTGGACGGCGAGGATCACGAGGCCGACGAGCATCGCGAGCCCGCCGGCGGTCGTGACGATGAGGGCCTGCAACGCGGCGCCACGGCTGGCCTGCTTCGCCGTGTAGTGCCCGATCAGCAGGTACGAGAAAACGCTCGTGGCCTCCCAGAAGACGAACAGGACGAAGACGTCGTCGCTCGTCACGAGGCCGTACATGGCCCCGGCGAAGGCCACGAGCACGGCGGCGAACCGGGCGCGACCGGCCTCGTCGCGCTCGAAGTACCGGGCGCAGTAGACGAGGACGAGGCCGCCGACGCCGGTCACGACGAGCGCGAGCACCCAGGCGAGCACGTCCATGCGCAGCGTGAGCGAGATGGCGAGCTGCGGGATCCACGGCAAGGCCTCGGTGGGCACCTCGCCCGACAGCACCGCGGGCCCCTGGAACGCCGTGAAGACGAAGGCGGCGAAGGGCACGACGGACGCCCAGAGGAAGAGCGAGCGGCCGAGTCGCCCGCCGACGCAGGCCACGACGACGGCCGCCACGGCGAACGTTGTCAGGACTACGATCACGGGGACCTCCGTCGGCTGGCGACCTCGTCGAACCGGCTCGGCTGAGCGGCGGCGGGGAGTCGCGGCGGGGGGTCCAGACTACCTTGCAGTCGGCTGGGAATGCTCAGACCCGGGCATCACACCCGTGCAAGTCATGCGGCGTCAAGCATGCCCCAGGTGCTCGCGCAGACCGGCCAGTTCGACGAGCAGGTCGGCCATCGCGGCGGGATCGGCGACACGGTGCATCGCCCCGGTCTCGCCCGGGCCGACCTTGACCGACAGGTCGCCCTCGCCGAGCGCCCGGAAGCCGTCCTCGTCCGTCACGTCGTCCCCCGCGTAGAGGACGCCCGTGGCCTCGACGGCTTCACGGAGTCGGTCGATGCCGTCGTTCTTGCCCGTCGCCCGGACGGCGAACTCGAGGACGTTCTTGCCGACCCGCTCGTGCATGCCGCCGAGGGCGCCGACGGCCTCGCGGGCCGCCGTGTGGACGGCCTCGGTCGTCGCGACGTCCGCGAGCCGTGTGTGCAGGGCGAGGCCTGCGGGCTTCTCTTCCACGAAGACGCCCTCACGCCCCTCGGCCGCACCGTGGACGGCGTCGGACAGGCGCGCGCGGGCAGCCTGCTCGTCGTCGGTCAGCGAGGTCTCGTGGCCGTCGACCCGCACCTCGATGCCGTGCGAGCCGACCAGCAGCACCTCGTCGGGGGTCTGGCTGACCTCGACCAACGACGCGAGGTCGCGTCCGGACACCAGGGCCACCGTGGTCTGGTCGAGGGCCGAGAGGCGCCTGATCGCGTCCAGGGCCGCCGGCAGCGCCCGGGCCTGCAGGGGCGCGTCGACCTCGGGGGCCAGGGTGCCGTCGAAGTCGAGGGCCACGAGGAGGCGCGGGGTCGTCGCGAGGCGACCGAGCGCGTCGCTGAGCGCGAGGGAGTCGGAACCGATCACGAGGCGTCGCCGCCCTTCGCGCCCGAGGCCGGTGCCGGCGTGATCTGCTGCCCCGGTCGCACGTTCTCGAGGGCCTGGAGGAAGGACGCCGACCACTTGGCCACGTCGTTCTCGAGCACGCGACGGCGGAGGGCGCGCATGCGCGTGGTGCGGTCCCGCTTGGGCATCTCGATGGCGCGCATGATCGTGTTCTTGAGGCCGCCGATGTCGTGCGGGTTGATCAGCAGGGCGCTCTTCAGCTCGTCGGCCGCACCGGCGAACTCGCTGAGCACGAGCACGCCGTCGTTGTCGCGACGCACCGCCACGTACTCTTTCGCGACCAGGTTCATGCCGTCGCGCAGTGCCGTGACCAGCATGATGTCGGCGGCGAGGTACAGCGCCACCATCTCTTCGCGGGGGTAGCCGTGGTGGTGGTAGCTGATGGCCGTGTGGCTCATGGTGCCGTAGTCGCCGTTCACGCGGCCGACGGTCAGCTCGATCTCGTCGCGCAGCTGCTTGTACGTCTCGACCCGCTCGCGGCTCGGGCTCGCGACCTGCACGAGCGTGGCGTCCTCGACGCTGAGCCGGCCGTCCGCGAGCAGCTCGCCGAACGCCTTCATGCGGTGCCGGATGCCCTTGGTGTAGTCGAGCCGGTCGACGCCGAGCATGATCGTCTTGGGGTTGCCGAGGCCCTCGCGGATCTCACGGGCCCTGGCCTGGACGTCGGGTCGGGCGGCGAGCTCTTCGTAGCTGGCGGCGTCGATCGAGATCGGGAAGTGCTTCGCCAGCACGCGGCGCACCTTCGTGCCGCGGCGCGACACCGGCGCGGACTCGTCGTCGACCGGGACCTCGATGTAGGGGCGCGTCGTCGAGTAGCCGAGCAGGTGGCGGACGGCGCGCGAGAAGTTCGACGCGTCGTCGGCCCGCTGGAAGCCGATGACGTCGGCGCCGAGCAGGCCCTCGACGATCTGCTGCCGCCAGGGCAGCTGCGAGAAGATGCCGAGCGGCGGGAACGGGATGTGGTTGAAGAACCCGATGGTGACGTCGGGTCGGGCCTCGCGCAGCATCTTCGGCACGAGCTGCAGCTGGTAGTCCTGCACCCAGATGGTGCCGCCCTCTTCGGTGATCTCGGCGGCCCGGTCGGCGAAGCGCTGGTTGACCTGCACGTAGGACTCCCACCAGACCCGGTGGTAGGTCGGGGCAGCGATGACGTCGTGGTAGAGCGGCCACAGCGTGTCGTTGCTGAAGCCCTCGTAGTAGCGCTGCACCTCGTCGGCGCTGAGCGGCACGGGGACGATCTCGATCCCGTCCGCCTCGAAGGGCTCGAACTCGAGGTCGGGTTGCCCCGCCCAGCCCACCCACGCACCGTCGTTGGCCTTCATGACGGGCTCGAGGGCGGTGACGAGACCGCCGGGCGAGTGCTGCCACGACGCCGAACCGTCGTCGGCGACGACCCGGTCGACGGGCAAGCGGTTGGAGACGACGACGAAGCCGTAACGTTCGGGGGTGTCAGGCATGGGGGTGGGTCAGCTCCTGTCGGATCGCCCGCACGGACGCGGGACGGCCAGATTATCAGCGACGCCCCCGCGCCCCCGGTCGACCGGCGGCGCCCCACCGCCCCACCGCGGCACCGGTCAGGCGAGGTGCAGGGTCGCCTCGGCGGCTCTCACAAGCGCCACGCCGTAGCCCGGCCCGTGACCGGCGGCGTGCACGGCGAGCGGATGCAGCTGGTGCAGCGGCACGCGGCCCTGCCACCCCTCCCCCAGCGGCGAGCGCGCCTCGTAGCCGGCCAGCACGTCCTCGAGGTGCGGGCAGCCGAACAACGCCAGCATCGCCAGGTCGGTCTCGGGGTGCCCGCCGTGGGCGGCCGGGTCGATGAGCACGACCCCGCCGCCGTCGAAGAGCACGTTGCCGGCCCACAGGTCGCCGTGGAGGCGAGCCGGCGGAACGTCGTCGTCGAAGGCGCCGTCCGCGACGACGCGGCACGCACGCTCGACGACCTCGAGGCCCGCCCGGTCGAGGTTGCCCGCCTCGACGGCGACGCGGGCGTACGGCAGGACCCGCTGCTCGGCGTAGAAGACGCCCCAGGTCGCCTTCGGTCGCACGGTCATCGACCGGCTGCCGATGAAGCACGGGCCCGTCCACCCCCGAGGAGGCGCACCGAACGCGTCCGCGCCGCTCGCGTGGGTCACCGCGAGCGCCTCACCGAAGGCCCGGGCGGCCTCGGCCGTGGGGCGGACCTCGTGCACGGGATCGAGGTCGATGCGCCCCGGGGACGCGGCCTGCACGCCCACGGTGCGCGCGCCTCCTCGGGGCGTGGCCTCGGCGAGCCAGGCGAGCCCGACCGCCTCGGCCTCGAAGAACCCTGCGGGGGCGTCGGCACGCTGCTTCGTGTACGAGGTCACGGGAATAGCATGCGCCTCATGACCGACACCCGTCCCCCGCGCACCGAGGGGCCCCACGGCACCGCCGACGAGGGCCACGAGTCCGACACGACCATCGTCACGCGCGCCTACCGCGGGGGCGAGCTGATCGCCCACGACTTCCCGCTGCACGAGGTGAGCGACCACCTCGAGACCGACGGCTGCCACGTGTGGATCGATCTCACCGACCCGACCGCCGACGACCTCGCCGCGCTCGAGGACGAGCTCGGCCTGCACGAGCTCGCCGTCGAGGACGCCCTGCAGGACGGGCAGCGGCCCAAGATCGACCGCTACGACAACCATCTGTTCACGGCGCTCTACGACGTGCGCTTCGACCGTGCCAGCGGCGTGCTCGACACGAGCGAGGTGAAGGCGTTCATCACCGAGCGCGCCCTCGTGACGATCCACCATCCCGAGTTCGACGTCGCCCGACTGCAGGCGACCTTCGACCAGAACCGCGACCTGGCGTCGCACGGCGTCTCGTACTTCCTCTGGGGGCTGCTCGACTGCGTCGTGGACCGGCACTTCGACGCCACGGACGCGCTCGACGACGAGATCGAGGGCATCGCCGACGACCTCTTCGACCCGACGCCCCGCACCATCGACGTGCAGAAGCGCTCGTTCGCCCTGCGCAAGAGCCTCGTCCAGCTGCGGCGGGTGGCGTCGCCGATGCGCGAGGTGCTGAACACCCTGCTGCGCCGCGACCTGAAAGAGGTCGACGCCGACATGCAGCCGTACTTCCAGGACGTCTACGACCACGTCCTGCGCGTGGCCGAGCAGAACGACTCGCTGCGCGACCTCGTCTCGACCATCCTCGACACGAACCTCAACCTGCAGTCCAACCGCATGAACCTCATCATGAAGAAGGTGACGAGCTGGGCGGCCATCATCGCCGTCCCCACGGCGATCACGGGGTTCTACGGGCAGAACGTGCCGTACCCGGGGTTCCAGTCCCCCGGGGGCTTCGTCACGTCGTGCGTGCTGATCGTGGCGATCGGCGGCCTGCTCTGGTGGCAGTTCAAACGTCGCGACTGGCTGTAGTCCGCCGTTCCCGCACTGTTCACCGCGGGGTCGACGCCGCCCTGCCGCACCGGTCGTAGCCTGGCCACGTGATCACGGTCGGAATGAGCACGTCCTGCGTCTTCCCGCTGTCGACCGACGAGGCCTTCCGGCTCGCTCGGCTCACCGGCTTCGACGGGGTCGAGGTGATGGTGACGGGGGACCGGACGACCCGAAGCGCCGAACTCCTCCGCGCGACGACCGCGCGCTGGGGCCTGCCCGTGCTCTCGGTGCACGCCCCCGTGCTGCCCGTCGCCCATTTCGCCTTCGGCCGGGACCAGGTCGAGAAGCTCCGCCGGTCGGCCGAGCTGGCCCGCGAGCTGGGTGCCTCGACCGTCGTCGTGCACCCGCCGTTCGTCTGGCAGAGGTCGTTCGCGGCCCGCTTCGTCGACGTCGTCCGGGAGATCGCCGCGGAGACGGGCGTCACCCTGGCGGTCGAGAACATGTTCCCCCTCCGGTTCGGGCCGGTTGGGTTCGACGCCTACCGCCCCGGGCCCGACCCCGTGGCGACCGACGTCGACGCGGCCACCCTCGACTTCTCGCACGCCGCCGTCGCCGGTCGCGACGCCCTCGACCTCGCCCTGGCGCTCGGGCCCCGGTTGCGCCACGTCCACCTGACCGACGGCGTCGTCTCGTCCCGGCCGGGAGGGCTGCACGACCAGCACCTCGTGCCGGGCGACGGCACGCAGCCGGTCGCCGAGGTCCTGACCCATCTGGCCCGGTCGGGCTGGACCGGCGTCGCCGCCGCCGAGGTGCACACCGCCGGGGACGAGGAGGCGCGGCTCGGCCAGCTGAGGCGGACGCTCGCCTTCGCGCGTCGTCACCTCGCGACCGCCCCCGCGTCGGGCACCGTCGCCCGGCCCCCTCAGACGACCAGGACCGTCGCGACGACCGCGAGCGGCACGGCGACCGCCGCCACCCCGAGCCCGGCGAGCATGAACCGTCCCCACGCGACCTCGACGCCCATCGACGACAACCGGGAGTGCCAGAGCAGCGTCGCGAGCGAGGCCCAGGGCGTGACGAGGCAGCCGATGTTCACCCCGACGAGCACGGCGACGAGCCGCAACGGTGATCCGGCCACCGGTTCGAGGGCGAGGTAGGCCGGCAGGTTGTTCGCGACGTTCGCGGCGACGGCGCTGCCGCCCGCGAGCCGCAGCAGGTCGGGCAGCTGGTCACCCGTGCCCACCACGGCGCCGAGCAGGTCGGCGAGGCCGAGCGAGTGGGCGGCCTCGACGACGAGGAAGAGCCCGCCGGCGAAGAGCAGGGTGCCCCACGGCACCAGTCCGAGCCGCAGGACGCCCCGGCGCCGCACGGCCGTGGCCACGACGAGCACGAGCGCCGCGACGGCCGCGGGGATCCACACCTCGACGCCCGACACGAGGGCCGGCACGAGCAGTCCCGTCGCGACCGCGGCGACGCCGAAGAGCACGCGATCGGCCACGGGCTCGGACGACGGCGCCTCGAACCGGCCGACCAGCTGACGGCGGTAGCGCAGTCCGATCGCCACGACCGGGACGACGACGCCCACCACGGCGGCCGGCGCAACCAGGGCGGCGAACTGCACGGGAGCCGGCGACCCCAACTCGTGCAGGGCGAGCAGGTTGGTGAGGTTCGAGACGGGCAGCAGCATCGAGGCGCAGTTCGCGAGCCACACCGTGGTCAGGGCGAACGGCATCGGCGGCAGGCCCGCGTGTCGGGCCACGATCACGACCACCGGCGTGAGCAGCACGGCCGTCGTGTCGAGCGAGAGGAACACCGTGCACAGCACGGCGAGCGCCACGACCAGGAGCCACAACACGAGCACCCGTCCGCCGGCGAGGCGGGCCGAGGCGGACGCCAGCCAGGCGAAGAGCCCGGCCTCCGCCGCCAGCTCGGCGACGATCGTCAGGCCGACGACGAAGCCCAGCACGGGCGCGACCCGCTCGACGAGGGCGAGCAGTTCGTCACCGGTCAGGACTCCGGTGACCACGGCCACGAGGCCGAGCGCCACGAACACTCCTCCGAGCACGGCAGTGCGCACGGCATTCTCCTTCGACCGCGGGACGCACCGGCACGGGACGCCGGGCAGCTCAACCTACCCCCACCCGGACTCGCGCGACGTCACGCGGTACCGTGGTCGAAACGACCCCTGGGAGCCCCACCGTGCGCAAATTCCTCTTCAACGGCGCGATCATCAGCGCGATCTTCTCCGGCATCAGCCTCCTCAAGAGCCTGAGCGCCGGCCCGCGCGACTGGCGCCTCGCCCTCACGGCGATCAGCTGGGCCGCGTCCACCGCGATCGCCGTGGGCAACGTCATCGAGGCCGCGAACGACGACGACTGACGTCCGCCGAGACACCGAGGAGGCGCGTCCCGCTCTGGCGGGGCGCGCCTCCTCGTCCGTGCGGTCGCGTCAGCGACGCCCGCCGACGCCGGGCGTCGGCCCGGCCGGGTCACCGTCGGGACGGCCGACGGGCAGGCCCCCGGGTCGGCCCGCGACGTGCGGGTCGCGTTCCGCCTCCGCGCCGAGCGAGGCCTCGTAGTCGGCGATGTCGTGGATCGGGATGGCCGCCGTGAAGAGCGCGGTGCGCTCGGAGTCGGCGTTGTCGCCGCTGAACAGGCCCGAGGCGTCGGACGTCGAGCGGGGGGCCCGCCCGGTCGGCACCGGTTCGGCCTCGACCATCTGCACCCGGGTCCGCGGGATCGACTGCGGGCTCTTCGCGCGCAGCCAGGCGATGAGGTCCTCGCGGACGAGGCAGCGCAGGTCGAACAGGGTCGGGGCGTCCTTTGCCGTGACCAGGACGCGGACGCGCACGTAGCCGGCCTGGGCGTCGGTCACCTGCAGCACCTTGGTGCGCCCGTCCCAGAGGTCGGTGCCCGCGAGGATCACGTCGAGCTCCTTGCGCATGGCGCCCGGGTCGACGCGCCAGTCCAGGTCGAACTCGACCGCGCCGAGCAGCTCGCTGTTGCGCCGCGTCCAGTTCTCGAACGGCGTGGTCGTGAAGTAGGTCGACGGCAGCACGAGTCGACGGTCGTCCCAGATGTGCACGACCACGTACGAGAGCGTGATCTCTTCGATCAGGCCCCACTGCCCCTCGACCACGACGACGTCGTCGATGCGGATCGCGTCGCTGAAGGCCAGTTGGATGCCGGCGAAGACGTTGGCCAGCGTCGACTGCGCCGCGAGGCCGGCGACGACCGAGACCAGCCCCGCGCTGGCGAGGACGCTCGCGCCCACCGCCTCGACGCCCGGGAACCCGAGCAGCACGGTGCCCGCGGCGAGGATCACGATCAGGGCCACGGTCAGCCGTCGCAGGATGAGCACCTGCGTCCGGACACGACGGGCCACCCGGTTGTCGGGGGTGTCGACCCGGTAGCGCGACAGCCCGAGGTCCTCGAAGAAGATCGCGAGGGCGCCCACGAACCAGGCCACGACGACGATGATGGCGCACCGGAAGGACTGCGAGACCCAGCCCTCCCCCGGGTAGTCGGCGGGGAGCAGCGAGTCGAACGACGTGGTCAGGGCGATGACGAGCAGGACGACGAGCAGCGTCGCGCGGAACGGGCGGCGCATGCGCTTCACGAACGCCTGCGCCCACTCCTTGCGCTTCGCGACCACGCCGACGACCGCACCGACGACGGCCGAGACGACGAAGGTGAGGACGACGGCGGCGACGAGCGAGATGACGAGTTGTATCCAGGGCATCCCCCGAGCCTGACGCATGACGCACGGCTGCGTCCCGGCTCGACGCTGGGACGATGGAACGGTGAGACGATCCACAGCTTCCCGTCACGAGTCCGCCACGCCCTCGACGCCCCTGCGTCACCGCTCACGACGACGACGCGTGCTCAAGGGGGTGGCCCTCGGGTCGTTCGCCGTCGTGGTGCTCGCCGCCACGGGGTTCTTCGTGTGGGCCAAGACGCCGATGTCGGCGACGGCCGCCTCGCTCGCCTCGGTGTCCGACGACCAACGGGTCGAGGTGACGAGCAGGCCCGACACGGTCGTGATGCGACCGGCCGAGACGACCGCCACCGGCCAGGGTCTCGTCTTCGTCGCCGGTGCCCGGGTCGACCCGCAGGCCTACGAGCAGACCTTCGCGGGGCTCGTCGCCACGGGCGTCACCGTCGTCGTCGAACGACCCACTCTCGGGTTCGGCATCCTCGACCCCCGTCCGCTGTCGACCTTCACCGACCTCGCCCCCGAGGTCGACGAATGGGCCGTCGGCGGCCACTCGCTCGGCGGCGTGCGCGCCTGTCAGTACGCCGCCGACGACCGGACGGTGGACGCGCTGGTGCTCCTCGGCTCGTACTGCGCGACCACCGACCTCTCGGACGACGACGAGCTGGCGGTCCTCAGCCTCGGTGGTTCCGAGGACGGTCTGAGCACTCCGGCGAAGATCGCCAACTACCGCGACATGCTGCCGGACAGCGCCTCGGTGGTCGAGATCGACGGGTCGAACCACGCGCAGTTCGGCAGCTACGGCGAGCAGTCGGGCGACGGTTCGGCCACCATCTCGGACGAGGAGGCGCGCGACCGGATCACGCGCCAGCTCACGTCGTTCTTCGCCGGCGTCGGTGGCTAGGCTCCCGAGCGTTCGTCGGGCCTGACCGAGCGACCGCTCGAGGACGACCTGACGCGGCGGTGGATCAGATCGAGCGCTTGCGCTGCCGCAGGGCCTCGAGGGCCAGTCCCTCGGAGGGATACCGCCCGACGACCTCGCCCCAGCGGGGGTCGGCACCGCGCAGCGCGACGAACGTGCCCTGCTCGGCCCGGACGTGGCCGAGCACGCGGTCGGGGGTCGACACCTGGACGAGGTCGGACGAGACGGTGCGCGTGATGACGCGGGCCATTCTCCTCAGGACGTCGGTCGGTGCGGTGGTGCTCACGGGTGGTGCCTCTCGTGCTGCTGGTGCGGGCGGTGCGGGGGCGCCTCGGTGACGTCCGCCGACGACGCTACCCGCGCCTCCCGGGGTGTGACCTCGGGGTTGGCTGTGCGTCGGGTGTCGTCCGGCTGTGCTTTCACCCGGCTCCGCGTCACCCGGCCGGGCGCCCGGTACGACGTCGCCCCGGACGAGCGGGGCTCGGCCGGGGCGACGTCGTGCAGGGATCGGATCAGCTGGTGAGGCCGTCGACGTAGTCCTGGTTCTCGGAGATCCACTTCTCGACGACGGGGGCGTAGTCGTCGCCGTCGACCTCGTCACCGTTGAACATGGCGTTCTCGAGCGACGACAGGGTCTCGGTGTCCATGTCGAAGCCCTGCAGCCACTCGGTCAGCTGCGGGAAGTTCGCCGTGAAGCTCTTGCCACCGAAGGAGTGGATGCCCTCGGCATCGCCCAGGGTGCCCTCGGGGTCGGCGAGGTCCTTGATCGGGAAGGCGTCGTAGGCCCAGTGCGGGCTCCAGAGCGTGACCGCGATGTTCTCGCCCGCGTCGGTCGCGCTCTTCAACTCGGTGAGCATGGCGGCGGTCGACGAGGTCTGCAGCTGCATGTCGTCCAGGCCGTAGGTGGGGATCGTCTCGTCCTGGACCGCGGCGGTGAGACCGGCCCCCGGCTCGATGCCGACGATCTTGCCGCCGAACAGGTCGGCGTTGGCCGCCAGCTCGTCGAGGGAATCGATCGGGGCGTCCTCGTTCACGGCGACCGCGAGCTTGGCGCCGTCGTTCCAGGCGCCGAGGTCGGTCAGGTCGTCACCGTACTGCTCGATGTACGACGCGTGGGTCGTGGGCAGCCAGGTGTCGAGCACGACGTCGTAGTCGTCGGTGGTGAGGCCGCTGTAGACGGGAGCGACGTCGGCCGGCTTGAGGTTGACCGTGTAGCCCTTCTCCTCGAGGACGGTCTTCCACAGCCACGAGGCCGCGATGCCCTCGTCCCAGCCGTTGAACACGGCGAGGTCGACGACGGCCTGGTCGCCGTTGTCGAGCGTCTCGGCGTCGGCCGCCGAGCTGCTGCCGGGGGGCGAGCAGGCCGCGAGTCCGAGGACGGCGGTGGTGCCGAGGGCGATCGATGCGGCGATGGTGCGCTTCTTCATGTGGTCCTTTCGGGTGGTGCAGGAGGCGCGGGTCGGGTGGGCGGGTGCCGCTCCCGTCCCGCGGATGGTCGGGGTCTAGGCCGAGGCCGTCGCGGGTTCGCGTCGGTCGGCGGGGGGCAGGGGCTGCTCGGCCTCTGCACGGTCGGGCGCCGGGGTCGGCGGGACCGACCGGCGGTTCTGCGCCCGCGCCACCCGCCGGCCGCGACGGTCGGAGCCGAGCGCCGCGGTCATGCGGTCGAGCACGATCGCCAGGATGACGACCGAGATGCCGGCCTCGGCGCCCAACCCGACGTCGATGCGGTTGAGGCTCGCGACGATGTCGCCGCCCAACCCGCCTGCGCCGACCATGCCGGCGATGACGACCATCGACAGCGAGAGCATGATGACCTGGTTGACGCCGGCCATGATGCTGGGCTTCGCGAGCGGCAGCTGGATCTGTCGCAGGATGCGCCACGGCGACGAACCGAACGCCTGGCCGGCCTCGACCACCTCTTTGTCGACTCCGCGGATGCCGAGCTCGGTCAGGCGGACGCCGGGGGCCATGGCGAAGACGATGGTCGCGACGATGCCGGGCACGACGCCGACGCGGAACAGCAGCAGGGCCGGGATGAGGTAGACGAACGCGGGCGTCGTCTGCATGAAGTCGAGCACGGGCCGGATGATCTGCGACGCCACGGTCGACTTCGCGGCGAGCACGCCGAGCGGGATGCTCAGCGCGATCGCGAGCGTGCTGGCGACGAGCACGAGGGCGAGGCTCGCCATCGCGTTGTCCCACTGGTTGACCGTGCCGATGAACAGCAGGCCGACGGCCGTGCCGACCGAGAACTTCCAGCCCTTCGCGACGAAGGCGAGGGCGGCGATCACGAGGACGACCGCCCAGAACGGAGGCGTGCTCAGGAAGTACGCGACCCACTCGTAGAAGAACGTGAAGACCAGGCGGATGACGTCGAAGAAGCCGCCGAGGTTGGTGGTGATCCAGTCGACGACGCCCGAGACCCAGGAGCCGAAGGGGATGCGGAGGTACTCGTTCATCGGGTGGCTCCTTCGAGGGTGGCGTCGAGCTCGACGTCCGAGATGCGGGTGACGGGCTCGAGCACGGGGATGGGCGAGGTGGTCGTGTCGACGTTGCCGAGCGCGGCGAGCAGGGTCACGCGCGGGATGACGCCGAGCAGGCGGTCGGCGTCGTCGACGACGGCGATCGGCAGCGGGCTCTCGACGGCCAGCTCGAAGAGGTCGACGAGGGCCGCCTCGGGCCCGACCTTCGAGAACTCGGCGTTGACGATGGCCGCGAGGTCGGTGTCGTTCGCCTTGACCTGGCGCATGACGTGGCGGTCGCGCACCCAGCCGAGGAGCTTGCGGTCGCGGCCGGTGACGAACAGGGCGGCGGTCTGCAGGTCGCGCAGCGACCGCAGGGCGCCTCGGGGGCCGACCGTGAGCGGGACGACGGCCCGGGCGGGCTCCATGACGCTGGCCGCCGTGAGGACGCGCGCTCGGTCGACGTCCTGCACGAACTGGGCGACGTAGTCGTTGGCCGGGTCGGTGAGGATGTCCTCGGGCGTGCCGATCTGCACGATGCGGCCGTCGCGCATGACGGCGATGCGGTCCCCGAGGAACATCGCCTCGTTCAGGTCGTGGGTGATGAAGACGATCGTCTTGCCGAGCTTCGCCTGCAGTTCGACGAGCTGCTCCTGCATCTCGCGGCGGATCAGCGGATCGAGGGCCGAGAACGCCTCGTCCATCAGCAGGATGTCGGTCTCGGCGGCGAGGGCCCGCGCCAGGCCGACGCGCTGCTGCATGCCGCCCGAGAGCTGGCTCGGCAGTTTGTCCTCCCAGCCGGCGAGGCCGACGATCTCGGTGACCTCGCGGGCCTTGGCCAGACGGGCCGCCTTCGCGACCCCCTGCACCTCGAGGCCGTAGGCGACGTTGTCGATGACGGTGCGGTGCGGCAGCAGCGCGAAGTGCTGGAACACCATCGACACGTTCTGCCGACGCACCTCGCGGAGCCGCTTGGCCGGGACGTCCGAGATCGCGGACCCCGCGACCTCGACCGAGCCGGACGTGGGCTCGAGCAGGCCGTTCAGCATGCGGATGAGCGTCGACTTGCCCGAGCCGGACAGCCCCATCACGACGAAGATCTCGCCGGGCTGGACGTCGAACGAGGCGTCGATGACGGCGGCGGTGCCGAGGCCAGCGGCCTCGGTGCGTGAGGCGCCGGCCTCGAGTCGGGCGACGGCGTCCTTGGGTCGGCGGCCGAACACCTTGTACAGGTTCCGGGCACGCACGGCTGGCGTAGTGGTCACAGGTGTCTCCAGGCACGCCGAAGGGGCACCGGCCGCTCGGGCCGGCTCGCCGTCGGCGGCGATCGGGTCGGGCGGACGGGTCGACGACGCGTGCGGACCGTGTCGGCTCAAGCCCACCGTGATGTCACGGGGCGAACCTGACCTCCGCCGGGTCGGTCATGGGACCGGACCCTCGCGCCACCAGACCGTACGACGACCGGAACCCGAACTGGTCGGACCATCGGTCGGCGCGTCCTGATGATGACGGGCCCGGTCTCCCGGGCCTCCACGACCGTAGCCGACATCCGTCGTTCATCCGAATTGCGAACCCGCCCGGACGGGACCCCTGGTGTACCCCGTCCCGGCGTGTCGCCCATGCCTCCGGGCATGTCGATCGTCACCCATTCGTTATGCGGATGTGAATCGGCACCGCGCCTCCTGGGGGTTCGCCCGGCTCGCGGCGGTGATGCGGACGGAACCGATAAAGGCTACGGTCGAGCGATGACGAGTCCCACGAACGGGGGCGGCGACGCCTCCACCGAGACCCACCTCCCGCAAGACTTCTCGCACGAGCAAGAGGGCTTCCAGCACGGTCTGAAGCCCCGTCAGCTGCAGATGATCGCCATCGGCGGCGCGATCGGCACGGGGCTCTTCCTCGGTGCCGGCGGTCGGCTGGCGTCGGCCGGCCCGGCGCTCGCGATCGTGTTCGCGATCTGCGGCGTCTTCGCATTCTTCATCCTGCGTGCCCTCGGCGAGTTGGTGCTGCACCGCCCGTCGTCGGGCTCGTTCGTCTCGTACGCCCGCGAGTTCTTCGGCGAGAAGTTCGCCTACGCGGCCGGGTGGATGTACTTCTTGAACTGGGCGATGACGGCCATCGTCGACGTCACCGCGGTGGCTCTCTACCTGCACTACTGGTCGGCGTTCACGGCGGCACCCGACTGGCTGTTGGCCCTCGTCGCCCTCGCCGTGGTGCTCTCGGTCAACCTGTTGGCCGTGAAGGTCTTCGGCGAGATGGAGTTCTGGTTCGCCATCATCAAGGTCGCCGCTCTCGTGGTGTTCCTCGTGGTCGGCGTCGTGTGGCTCGCGGCGGCGTTCCCCGTCACGCACGACGGCGCAGCGGTCGACACCGGCTGGGGCCTGGTGGCGTCGTCGGGCATCTTGCCGAACGGCCTGCTGCCGGCCGTGATCGTGGTGCAGGGCGTCGTCTTCGCCTACGCGGCGATCGAGTTGGTGGGCACGGCGTCGGGTGAGACCCAGAACCCCGAGAAGGTCGTGCCGCGGGCGATCAACACGGTCATCATCCGCATCGCGGTGTTCTACGTCGGGTCGCTGGTGCTGCTGTCGCTGCTGCTGCCCTACACGGCGTACAAGGCGGGCGAGAGCCCGTTCGTCACGTTCTTCAGCAGCATCGGCAGCCCCGAGGTGGGCGACATCGCGGGGTCGATCATGAACTTCGTCGTCGTCACGGCGGCGCTGTCGAGCCTCAACGCCGGGCTCTACTCGACCGGTCGTGTGCTGCACTCGATGGGCATGAACGGGTCGGCCCCGAAGTTCACGACGAAGATGTCGAAGGGCGGGGTGCCGTTCGGCGGCATCTTGCTGACCGCGAGCATCACCCTGTTGGGCGTGGTGCTGAACGCGATCGTCGGGGCGAACACGGCGTTCGAGATCGTGCTGAACATCGCGTCGCTGGGCATCCTGACGGCGTGGGGCACGATCATCCTCTGCCAGATGCGGCTTCGTCAGTGGGCGAAGGAGGGCAAGGCGAAGGAGCCCTCGTTCAAGTTGCCGGGTGCGCCGGTGACGAGCTACCTGACGCTGGCGTTCCTGGCCGCGGTGGTCGTGCTGATGGCGATCGACTGGCCGATCGGGTCGTTCACGGTCATGTCGCTCGTCGTGATCATCCCCCTGCTGATGCTCGGTTGGCACCTGCAGCGCGACCGCATCCTGGCCGCCGCCCGCCTCCGCGAGGGCATGACGGGCCCGTATCCCGTGACCGGCCGCGACGCCGCCTCACAGATCCCCCGCGACGGCCAGTAGCCCCACCACCCCGGACGCAGGAGGCGCGGGCCACCTTTCGAGGTCGCCCGCGCCTCCCCCTTTCTCCCCCAGTGACGAGCGAAGCGACGTCACCCCCGCCCCCGCACCGGTGACGAGCGAAGCAACGTCACCCCCGTGTGCACCCGGTGACGAGCGAAGCGACGTCACCCCCGTGTGCACCCCGTGACGAGCGAAGCGACGTCACCCCCGTGAACCCGGTGACGAGCGAAGCGACGTCACCCCCCCGTGCAACGGCGACCTGGCGGGCCCGGCTCGCTCCCCGTGCGAGGTGGGCCGCGGTCCGCGGAGCGGACCAGACCCACACGAAGAAAGAATCCCCCGGTTCTGCGAAGCAGAACACGGGGGACCCAATTCTTTCGTGCACCCCCTCGGACTTGAACCGAGAACCCACTGATTAAGAGTCAGTTGCTCTGCCAATTGAGCTAGAGGTGCGTGCTGCGATCTCTCGCAACGACGGTCAACACTAGCATGAGTTCTGACCCCTTCAGAACCACCGGCGCCGTCGTGGCGCCCGCAGATCGGAGCACCATGTCCACGAAGCTCGAGAAGGGCGCTGCCGCGCCGACGTTCACCCTCGACGACGAGAACGGTTCGCCCGTCTCGCTCGCCGACTACTCGGGGCAGAAGGTCATCGTGTACTTCTACCCGGCGGCGTCGACGCCGGGCTGCACGACGGAGGCGTGTGACTTCCGCGACAACATCAACTCGTTGAAGTCGTCGGGTTACCAGGTGCTGGGTGTCTCGAAGGACGAGCCCTCCGCCCTGCAGAAGTTCAAGGAGGAGCAGGGGCTGAACTTCCCGCTGCTGAGCGACCCCGAGTTGACGGTGCACCAGGCGTACGGCGCCTACGGCGAGAAGAACAACTACGGGCGCATCGTGACGGGCACGATCCGGTCGACGTTCGTCGTCGACGAGCAGGGCGCGCTCGAGCTGCCGCTGTACAACGTCAAGGCGACGGGGCACGTGGCGTCGCTCCGCAAGAAGCTCGGCCTCGACTGACTCCGGTCGTCGACGCGAGCGCAGGAGGCGCGGTGCCGGTCCTCGGGACCGGCACCGCGCCTCCTGCGTTCGAGGGTCGTCAGTAGACGTGCGGCTCTTGGTCGCGGGCCGACGTGGCGGCGACGACGGACGGCACGAGCAGCAGGACGACGACGGCGACGGCGGGTACGAGGAGCGCGAGGCCGATGGTCGGGTTCGCGAAGACCCCCTGCAGGCTGCCGATGCCGACCGCGAACTGCAGCACCTGCCAGACGATCGCCGCGCCACGGATCCAGGCACGACCACGCAGCGCCCCGACGACGATGGACCCGAGCCAGGCTGTCGCCAGCAGGGTCAGCACGAAGATCGCGACGGCCGAGGGATACGAGTCGGGGCGGGCCACGAGCAGCTCGACGAGCAGGAACACCGCCGTCGCGGCGACGAGCAGGAACTCCGCCGAGAGCAGGACGATCACGACCCAGAGCAGGGCAGGTCGACGGGTCTCGGCAGACCGACCGGTCTCGTCTCGGGGGCCGTCAGGGCCTGCTGTGGTCACGTGTGAGCCTCCGAAAAATCCTTGATTTGGCCGTACCAGTATGCGACCATATTCGAGGTCGAAGTGACGCGTACATTGCGGTGCGCGCCTCCCGCATTCTTCTCTTTCCCCATCCCGAACCAGGCGCTTCTTCGTGCCTGGTTCTGCACTTTTAAGGAGTACCCATCGATGGATTGGCGCGACAAAGCCGCTTGCCTGCAGGCTGACCCGGAGCTCTTCTTCCCCGTCGGAAACACGGGTCCCGCCGTCGACCAGATCGACAAGGCCAAGGCCGTGTGCGGGCGCTGCACCGTCACCGAGACCTGCCTGCAGTACGCGCTCGAGACATCGCAGGACTCCGGCGTCTGGGGCGGTCTGAGCGAGGACGAGCGTCGTGCGCTGAAGCGTCGCGCCGCCCGCGCCCGCCGCGCCAGCTGACCCCTCGTCGACCGCCCTCGGCGATCGACGTCCGGCCCTCGCGGCCGATGACGAAGCCCGGCACCTGATCACAGGTGCCGGGCTTCGTCGCGTCCGGGGCCGCGCGCGGGCTCAGGGCTGGGTGAGCCAGCGGAACGGGATCTCGATGGTGACCTCGGTGCCGTTGCCGACGAGGGTGTGCCAGTCGATGGTGCCGCCGAGCTCACCCTGGATCAGCGTGCGGACGATCTGGGTGCCGAGCCCCGAGCCGACCTTCCCCTCGGGCAGCCCGACGCCGTTGTCGCGCACCTTGACCGTGAGCTCTTCGGCCCGGCGGTCGGCGACGATCTCGACCTCGCCGTCACGGCCGTCGAGACCGTGCTCGACGGCGTTCGTCACGAGTTCGGTCAGCGCGAGGGCCAGGGGTGTCGCGTATTCGCTCGGCAGGGCGCCGAAGCTTCCCGTCATGGTGGGGCGGACCGTCGTGTTGTGGCTCGACGCCACCTCGGCGATGAGCATGAGCACCCGGTCGAAGACGGTGTCGAAGTCGACGTTCTGACTGAGCCCCTCGGACAGGGTGTCGTGCACGACCGCGATCGACTGCACGCGGCGCATGGCCTGGGTCAGCGCCTCGCGGGCGACGTCGGTGCGGGTGCGTCGCGCCTGGATGCGCAGCAGCGAGGCGACCGTCTGCAGGTTGTTCTTGACCCGGTGGTGGATCTCGCGGATCGTGGCGTCCTTGGTGATCAGCTCGCGCTCCTGGTGACGCAGCTCGGTGACGTCACGGCAGAGCACGATCGCCCCGACGCGCTCACCGCGATCACGCAGCGGGATCGCCCGCAACGACACCGTGACCCCCCGCGCCTCGATGTCGGTGCGCCAGGGCGCCCGACCCGTGACGACCAGCGGCAGGGACTCGTCGATCACGAGCTTGCCCGCGAGCAACCCGGTGGTGACCTCGGCCAGCGACTCGCCCTCGAGCTCGCCGGCGAACCCCATGCGGTTGAAGGCCGACAGGCCGTTGGGGCTCGCGAAGGTCACCATGCCGTCGACGTCGAGGCGGAGCAGCCCGTCGGAGGCGCGGGGTGCGCCTCGTCGCGGACCCGTCGGAGCCCCGAGGTCGGGGAAGTCTCCGGCGGCGATCATGGCGAAGAGGTCGTTGGAGCACTGGTTGAAGGTCAGCTCTTGGCGGCTCGGGGTGCGGGCCTCGCTGAGGTTCGTGTGCCGCGTGATGATCGCGATCGGTGCGTCGGTGACGTCGGGGCGGCTGGCCCCGAGGCGACGGAGCACGGGCACGGCCCGGACGCGCGTCGGCGTCTCTTCGTACCAGTCGGGTGCGGCCGAGTCGACGATGCGGGTCGTCGTGAACGCCTGCTCGATCTGCCCGCGCCACTCGGGGCGCACCTCTTGTCCGACGAAGTCTCGGTAGAACAGCGTGGCCGAGCTCGAGGGCCGCGCGTGGGCGACGGCGACGAAGCTGCCGGCCTGCGTGGGCACCCAGAGGACGATGTCGGCGAACGCGAGGTCGGCGAGCAGCTGCCAGTCCCCCACCAGCAGGTGCAGCCACTCGACGTCCACCTCGCTCGAGAGGCCCTGGGCGAGAACGAGATCACTGAGCGTCGACACCCGCTCAGTCTAGGTCGACGACCCGTCCGGAGACGTCGGTCGCCTCCGAGCAGGACCGCGCGCTCGCGAATTTTCCACAGACCGTCGAGTCGGTCTGGTTAAGCCATTCCACATGTCATATCTTCTAGTCATGCCCGGACGCACGTGAACAGGAAGACTGCCCATGCCCTCGAACACCCACGCCCTCGCCCTCGCCGAACCCCTCGGACCCTCGGCACCAGCTCGGCCGCACCTGAGACCCGTCCCGCCCCTCGGCGACCCGGGCCCGGCCGTGCCGGCCGCCCCGGCGACGGCCCCCACACCCGACGGTCGCCCGTCGGGCGCCAGGCCCCACGTCCGCCCCGTCCCACCGGTCGGCGCCCCGTCCGAGTCGCCCTTTCCGGACGATCCCGACCTGCTCGTCGAGAACCTGGTGCGCTGCGTCGTCGAGATCCTGGCCGGGGCACGCGAGCTCGACCAGGTCTCGCGGTGGGTCACCGAAGACGTCTACCGCACCCTGCACAAGCGCGTCGTCCTGGCGGCCCGGGCCCGGTCGGCCCACGGCACCCGTACGCAGCGTCCGGTGTTCACGATCGGCAGCATCCGGTCTAGCTCGCCCGCCGACGGGGTGATCGAATCGGTCGTCGTCCTGCACGGGCGCGGTCGCAGTCGCGCGGTCGCCGTCCGACTCGAGACCTACGACAGCCGGTGGCGAGCGGCCGCCGTACACGTGCTCTGACGGTCGACCGAGACGCCCACGACGGACGACGCGCCCCCGAGCCAGGCTCGGGGGCGCGTCGTCTGTCGATCGAACGAGGCGATCAGCGGGTCTTCTTGCCGGACGCCCGACGCTCGGCCCGGTTGACCGGAGCCTCGCCGCCACCGGTCTTCTGACCGAAGGCGCCGACCTTGCCGTCGTCCGCCTGGCGGGCCGACGGGCCACCGGCCGCCCGTGCCGCGGCGATCTCGGGCGACTCGGAGCGCTCGGCCTCGTCCTGCGCCTTCTGTGCCTTGGCGGTCGCACCCTTCTCGAGCTGACCGCGCTGGTTGCGCACCTCGACCTCGCCGTCGATGTTGGGCGCCGAATAGGCCAGCTGCGCCTGCGGCTGCTTCTCGGCCTCGAGGCCCTTGGCCGCGATGACCGGCGCCTCGGCGGCACCGACCTGGCCCTGGACCTCGACCTCGAGGTTGAAGAGGAAGCCGACGGTCTCTTCGCGGATCTGCCCCATCATGCTCTGGAACAACGCGTACCCCTCACGCTGGTACTCGACGAGCGGATCGCGCTGGGCCATGGCCCGGAGACCGATGCCGTCCTTCAGGTAGTCCATCTCGTAGAGGTGGTCGCGCCACCGACGGTCGATCACCGACAGGACGACCCGACGCTCGAGCTCGCGCATGGCGGGCTCGCCGAGGGTCTCGGTGCGCGCCTCGTAGGCGACCTTGGCGTCGGACAAGATCTCTTGCCCGAGGAACGCCCGGGTCGCCTTGCCCTTCGAGCCGGCCTCGGTGATGACCTCGTCGATGGTGATCGAGATCGGGTACAAGGTGCCGAGTTCGGTCCAGAGGGCGTCGAGGTCCCAGTCGTCGGGGCTGCCGTCACCCGTGTGCTGGTCGATGACCTCGTTGACGACGTCCTCGAGGAACTTCTGGCTGCGGTCCTTGAGGTCGTCGCCCTCGAGGATGTGACGGCGGTCACCGTAGATGGCCTCGCGCTGACGGTTGAGGACGTCGTCGTACTTGAGGACGTTCTTGCGGATCTCGGCGTTGCGCGACTCGACCTGCGACTGCGCGGAACGGATGGCCCGACCGACGATCTTGTTCTCGATCGCGAGGTCGTCCGGCACGTTGCCGCGACCCATGAGCGACTCGGCGGCGCCCGAGTTGAACAGGCGCATCAGGTCGTCGGTCAACGACAGGTAGAAACGGCTCTCACCGGGGTCGCCCTGACGACCCGAGCGACCGCGCAGCTGGTTGTCGATGCGGCGGGACTCGTGACGCTCGGTGCCGAGGACGTACAGCCCGCCCGCCTCGATCACCTTCTCGGCCTCTTCTTGCACGGCGGCCTTCTGGGCGGCGAAGACGTCGTCCCACGCGGCCTCGTACTCGTCGGGGGTGTCCACCGGGCTGAGCCCCTTGGCGTTCATCTCGGCGACGGCGAGGAACTCGGCGTTGCCGCCGAGCATGATGTCGGTCCCGCGACCGGCCATGTTGGTGGCGACGGTCACGGCGCCGGCCCGGCCGGCCTGGGCCACGATGGCAGCCTCTCGGGCGTGGTTCTTGGCGTTCAGTACCTCGTGCTTGACGCCCTTCTTGGCGAGCAGGCGGGAGAGGTACTCGCTCTTCTCGACGCTGGTCGTGCCGACCAGAACGGGCTGGCCCTTCTCGTGCCGCTCGACGATGTCTTCCACGACCTGGTCGAACTTGCTCGTCTCGTTCTTGTAGACGAGGTCGGTCTGGTCGATGCGCTGCATCGGCCGGTTGGTCGGGATGGGCACGACGCCGAGCTTGTAGGTGCTCATGAACTCGGCGGCCTCGGTCTCGGCCGTACCGGTCATGCCGGAGAGCTTCTTGTAGAGGCGGAAGTAGTTCTGCAGCGTGACCGTCGCGAGGGTCTGGTTCTCGGCCTTGACCGACACGCCCTCTTTCGCCTCGATGGCCTGGTGGATGCCCTCGTTGTACCGGCGCCCGCTGAGGATTCGACCGGTGTGCTCGTCGACGATCAGCACCTCGCCGTTGATGACGACGTAGTCCTTATCGCGCTTGAACAACGCGTCGGCCTTGATCGCGTTGTTGAGGAACGAGATGAGCGGGGTGTTCGCCGACTCGTAGAGGTTGTCGATGCCGAGGTAGTCCTCGACTTTCTCGATGCCGGGCTCGAGGACACCCACGGTGCGCTTCTTCTCGTCGACCTCGTAGTCGGTGCCCGCGACGAGTCGCCGGGCGATGGTGGCGAACTCGGTGAACCATCGGTTGGCCTCGCCCGACGACGGGCCCGAGATGATGAGCGGCGTCCGGGCCTCGTCGATGAGGATCGAGTCGACCTCGTCGACGATCGCGAAGAAGTGGCCCCGCTGCACCATGTCCTGCGCCTGCCAGGCCATGTTGTCGCGGAGGTAGTCGAAGCCGAACTCGTTGTTGGTGCCGTAGGTGATGTCGGCGGCGTACATCTCGCGACGCTCGGCCGGGGTCTGGCCGGAGAGGATGCAGCCGGTCGTCATGCCGAGCGCCCGGAACACGCGCCCCATCAGCTCGGACTGATAGCTCGCGAGGAAGTCGTTGACCGTGATGACGTGCACGCCGCGCGAGGCGATGGCGTTCAGGTACGCCGCCGTGGTGGCGACGAGGGTCTTGCCCTCACCGGTCTTCATCTCGGCGATGTTGCCGAGGTGCAACGCCGCGCCGCCCATGAGCTGCACGTCGAAGTGGCGCAGCCCCAAGGTGCGCTTCGACGCCTCGCGGACGGCGGCGAAGGCCTCGGGCAGCAGGTCGTCGAGCGATTCACCCGACGCGTAGCGCTCGCGCAGCTCGACGGTCTCGTTGCGCAGCTCGTCGTCGGTGAGGGTCGTGAAGTCGTCCTCGAGCTCGTTGACCGCCTTGGCGTAGGCCTTCAGCTTGCGCAGCGTGCGGCCCTCGCCGACGCGGAGGACCTTCTCGAGGACGTTGGCCACTGGTGTGCTCCCATGTGTTCGGTCGAACCCGCGGAACGCTCCGCGGTCTCGCTGAGGTGATCCGCATCGGAGCACCGAGGTGTCGACGGTCCGTCCTGGACCGGCCCACGATCTTAGCAAGCGTAGTGGCCGACCCCCTGGGAGGCGGCAGGGACGTGCCCGCGCCTCCCGGGGTGTCGGCCACCCGGCGGGATCAGGAGGTCAGCTCACCAGGCCCGCCCGCAGCGCCGTGGCGGTCTCTTGCAGGTCGGGCGAGTCCTGGTCGAGGCCGATCACGCCGTAGTCCCAGCCCTTGCGCCGGTAGACGACGCTCGGACGCTCGGTCTCGGCGTCGATGAAGAGGTAGAAGTCGTGACCGACGAGCTCCATGTAGTAGAGCGCGTCGTCGACGGACATGGGCGTCGACGCGAAGACCTTCTCGCGGATGACCACGGGGCAGTAGTCCTCTTCGACCTCGTCGGCGGGGGCCTCGTCGCCCACCACCGTCACGGCGCCGGTACGGACCTGGTCGAGCGTCTCGGCCGCGGCGGGCGTGACGCCGACACCGCTGAAGTCGGCCGTGGCCGCCTCGCGCAGCGACGTCGGTCGGTGTTGCCCGCGATGGATCTTCTGCCGGTCCTTCGCCCGGCGCACCCGCTCGAGGAGGCGACCGATCGCGAGATCGAACGCCGCGTACTTGTCGGCGGCCGTGGACTCGGCCCGCACGAGGGGGCCGGGGCCGATCAGGGTGATCTCGACCCGGTCGTCGCCCGCCTGCCCGCCGGACTTCTCGTGGTGCCGCGACACCTTGACCTCGAGGGCCAGGGCCTTCGTGGCCAGCGCGGCGACCTTGTCTGCCTTCTCGGTGGCGTACTCGCGGAAACGATCGGTGATGCCGACGTTTCGACCCGTGACGGAAATTTCCATGACGACCTCCTGTGGCTATCGACGTGCCGCCTGTCAGCCAGGCGAATGTCCTTTCACGCCTTTCGCCCCACCGTAGCGACCCGGACACCCCCGTGTCACGCACCGTTCACCGTTCGCTCAGGGGCGGCCGGCACCCGACCGCAACGGGGTGGCGGCGAGACAGGCCGCACCGACCACGACCGCTCCCCGGGCGGTCAGCGCACGCCGCGCCTCCTGCAGGGTGCCGCCGGTCGTCACGACGTCGTCGACCAAAACGATCCGCGACCCCCGGAGGTCACGGGTGGCGCGCAGGCTGCCCTCGCGTCCCCGCAGGCGCTGCTGCCGGTCGCGGCCCTTCTGGCCGGTACCGGCCCGCGCCGTCGGCACGAGCACGCGCGTGCCGACCACGAGACCGAGCCGGCGCAGCACCACGTCGACCGGGTCGTAGCCCCGCCGACGCCGCCCCCGTCGCGACGACGGCACCGGGACGACGAGCAGCGACCGATCGCCCGTGCCCCCGTCCACGGCGGACGCCCCCTCGTGCGACCCGTGACGGGCGCAGGACTCGAGGGCGGCGGCGAGGGCCGGGGCCAGCACCTCGGCCAGGCGCACCCGGCCGCCGTTCTTGAAGGCGAGCACGACACCCCGCGCCTCGAATGCGTAGACGAGTCCGGCGAAGACCGGGAGCCCGTCGGGCAGGTCGACCCGGACGACCTCAGGGACGAGCCGACGCCGGCAGTCGTCGCACAGGCCGACGTCGGGCCCGTGGCATCCCGCGCACGAGACGGGTGACACGACGGACAGCGCCTCGCGGACGGCCCTCGCGAGCACGTCCCGTCCGAGGACGACCGAACGGGGACGAGAGGGCCGGGACATCCCGACAGCGTGGACTGCCCCGGACACGCGCGCCGCGCCTCCGTCGTCCGAGGGGGACGGTCGGGCCACCTTCCGCCCTGGGGAGGAGGCGACCCCGGGGCGTCAACGCTGGGTCGCCACCAGATCCGCCGTCAACCCCGTGGCCTGCCAACTGCTGCCCCGGGGTTCGAGCACGTCGCCGTCGGCACCCAACAGCAGCAGGCGGTCGAAGCCGTTGCCGCCGACGATCGCGACCGCCTCGCCCGACGGACGGCCGGCGCTCGACGAGTCCCCGCCGACCTCGGACATCGTCACCCGCGACGACTCGCCCACGGAGGTCAGGACGGCGACGGTCAGTTGATCGGCCCAGGTCGCGTCGACGGGTGCACCGTCCGGAGCCGACAGCTCGAGGGGCTGACCCAGCCGGAGGGGGACCCCGTCGGCGTCCCGCACGACGGCGGCCACGAGGAGGCGCGACTCGCCTTGGTCGTCGAGCAACAGCAACGCGCGGGTGCCGTCGCGCGAGATGCGGAACGTCGTGACGCTCGGACCCGCCGGCAGCGACGTCGCCACCGTGTGGGGCGTGCCGTCGAGCGCGTACGCCGTGAGGCTCGACGGGTCGTCGGCGACGACCGACCAGACGAAGCCCGCATCGTCGAGCGACGGGGCGACGAGTCCGGTCCGGGCGTCGACCAGGCGGGCTCCGCCCGAGGCCGTGACGGCGTACGTGCCCGACGAGGTGCCGACGGCGGCACTCGTCTGGTCTGCCGACAACTCGACCGACCGGGGCCGGAGGGTCTCGACAGCGTCCGAGAGCCCCGGGAGCTGGCTCGTCGCGCTCGTGGTGGCGAAACCGAGCACGCCGTCGGTCAGCACGAGGGGCCGGGCGTCGACCGCGGGGTCACGCACGGGCGCGGGCTGCTGCATGGCCGGCACGGACAGAGGGGCACCTTCGACGCTGAGCTCGACGGCGGTCACGGTCGCGAGGGTCGAGAAGCTCGCCAGCAGCTGTGCCTGCATCCGGGCCCGGGCGTCGGGCGTCGCCTCGAGGGCGTCGGCGGTGAGGTCGACGCGGGCCGTCCCGTCGTCCACGGTGATGGCCGTCAGCGACAGCTGGGTCCCCTCGGGGAAGGCCGAGACGACGGCGCCCTGCAGCCAGTCCGACGGCCCGTCGAGCAGCGCCGTCGCGAGGCGCGTGCTCGTCGACGACCGCGCGAGGAACCAGCGTTCGTCCGGCACGAGATAGGTGAACGTGGGGTCGTAGAAGTACGCGGCGTGCGACCGGAAGACCGAGTCGAAGGTGGCCGGCGAGAGGATGATGCCGTCGGGGGCGTCGCTGATGCGCCACTCGCCGCCCTCACGGACGAACGAGAACGCCAGGGACGTCGTCGTGGACGACGTGGCCGGGGTGTAGTGCCCCGCCGAGTCGACCGTCGCCGAGCCCACGAAGGCGTAGTCGAGCGTCGACCCGCCGACCCTCGAGGTCGAGCCGACCCCGGGGCGGATGGTGACGCTGGCCCGTGGCTCCCACTCGTCGGCGAAGCCGGCACTGAGGAACTGACGCGCCACCCCGTAGTTGTCCTGGGACCCGGTGCCCGCCGAGAGGAAGTCCCGCAGCAGCCTTTCTTGCGAGCTGCCGGCGACCGGACCGTTGGGCCGGAACACGAAGTCGCTCACCACGTCGTCGCTCACGGTGTCGCCCCGCTGCACCTGACCGCCGTCGGGGATGCCCACGCACCCGGTCAGGGCGATCGCGGCGACCACGAGGGTCGCCAGGACCGCCGTGCGACGGCCCCACGGGCGGTTCCGTCGCCGTTCAGTCATCGTCGGTCCCTCTCTCCGACGACGGGGTCCACGGGGTCGACGCGCCCGGCGCCTCGACGGCCGGGACCGAACCCGACCACGGTTCGCCGGTCACCGGGACGGTCGTCTCGCCCCGACGGTCCGGCGGCACGACCGGCAGGGGCGATCCCTCGATGCGACCGCCGGCCACCCGGGGCAGCGTGACGACGAACCGGCTGCCCGAGCCCGGCTCGGACCAGACCTCGAGTCGACCGCCGTGCAGGGCCGCGTCCTCGAGGCTGATCGCCAGGCCCAGCCCGGTGCCCCCGATGGTGCGTTTGCGGGAGGGGTCGGCCCGCCAGAACCGGTCGAACACCCGCGCGGCGTCGGCAGGACTCATGCCCACGCCGTTGTCGCGCACGGCCACCGCGACGGCCGTCGCGTCACTGTCGACCTCGACCTCGATCGGCCGCCCCTCGCCGTGCTCGATGGCGTTGCCCAGCAGGTTGCGAAGGATGCGGCGCAGCCGTCGCGGGTCGATCTCGGCCTCGAAGTACCCGCCCCGGGCGACGACCGACACGACGCTGCCGGATTCGGCGGCCAGGGGACCGAACTCGTCCACGCCGTCCTCGACGAGACGCACGACCGTGACGGGCTCGGTCTCGAGCTCGACGGCACCCGCGTCGAACCGCGAGATCTCGAGCAGGTCGGCGAGCAACAACTCGAACCGGTCGACCTGGGTGTGCAGCAGCTCGGCCGTCCGGGCGGCCGAGGGCGTGAACGACGTGCGCTGGTCGTAGAGCACGTCACCGGCCAGCCGGATCGTGGTCAGCGGCGTGCGCAGCTCGTGCGAGACGTCGCTCACGAAGCGTTGTTGGACGCGCGAGAGCTCGGCCAGTTGCGAGATCTGGCGCTGCATGGCGTCGGCCATCCCGTTGAACGAGCGCCCGAGCGTGGCGACGACGTCCTGCCCCTTCTCGGGGATGCGCTCTTCGAGGTGGCCGGCCGCGATCTTCTGGCTGGTCTCGGCCGCCGTACGGATGGGCCCCACGACCAGACGGACGACGAGGTAGGTGATCGCGCCGATCAAGAGCACGAGCGCGAGCGAGCCGATGCCGAGCGTCCGCTGCATCAGGTCGAGCGTCGCCTGCGCGTCGCTGAGGTCGTAGACGAGGTAGAGCTCGTACTGGCCCGCGGTGGGCACCTGCAGGGTCGAACCGACCGCGATGCCGGGCGAGCCGCCGCCCAGCGACGTCGGGGGCAGCGACACCGACTGCATCGAGAGGCGTCCGTCGTCCGCGGCCACCGCCTCGCGGAGGGCCGGCGAGATCACGGAGTCCGGGAAGTCGGGGCTGGCGATGTTCTGGATGGTCTGCGGACTGTTCTGCCCCGGCGTCCGGAGGATCGCGATGCTCGTCCCGCCCGGGCTCGAGGTCGACCCCAGGATGGCGGTCTGCGCCTCGTTCTGCAGCGCGTCGAGCTCGACCTGGTTGGCGTCCTCGGTGGCGGTGGCCGAGTCGAAGATGTTCTGTGCCAGCAGCGTCGCCCGCACGCTCTCGGCCTCGACCTGCTCACGGCGTTGGTCGTAGAGGCTCGTGCCGATGGTGACCGAGATGAGCGTGCCGATCACGGTCACGGCGACGGTCGACAGCACCACCGTGAGCGCGACGGTGCGGAACGACAGCGACGATCGCCAGAAACCGACCACCCGGGTGGGCCACATGCGCCACGCCGGTGCCCGCCACGACCACGGACCGCCCGAACGGACGGGCCCGCCCTGGTCGGGCCCCGCGACCGTCGACACGAGCGCCACCCGACCGGGCTACGAACCCGCGCCGGCGCGGTACCCGACGCCGCGGACGGTCGTGACGATGCGGGGCGCGTCGGGATCGTGCTCCACCTTCGCGCGCAACCGCTGCACGTGGACGTTCACCAGACGGGTGTCGGCTTTGTAGTGGTAGCCCCACACCTGCTCGAGCAGCATCTCGCGGGTGAAGACCTGCTGCGGCTTCGAGGCGAGCGCGAGCAGCAGCTCGAACTCGAGCGGGGTCAGGGCGATCGGCGTGTCACCGCGTCGCACCTCGTGCGCCGCGACGTCGAGGCGCAGGTCGCCCACCGTGAGCACGTCGTTGGTCGGCTCGGTGGCCGGTCGCAGCCGCGTGCGGATGCGCGCGACGAGCTCTTTCGGGTTGAACGGCTTGACCACGTAGTCGTCGGCCCCGCTCTCGAGACCGCGGACCACGTCGGCCGTGTCACCCTTCGCGGTCAGCATGATGATCGGCACGCCGCTCTCGGCACGGATGAGGCGGCAGACCTCGATGCCGTCGAGGCCGGGAAGCATCAGGTCGAGCAGGACGAGGTCGGGTGAGGCCTCGTGGAACGCCTCGAGGGCGCCCGCGCCGTCGCCGCAGAAGTGGGGGTCGAACTCGTCGGCGCGAAGGACGATGCCGATCATCTCGGCGAGCGCCGGGTCGTCGTCGACCACAAGGATGCGCGGGTTCATGTTCTCCGTCTGGGCTGGGCCGCTCGGGAGGCGGCACGTCAGGACAGATTAGTGCAGGAGGCGCGCATCGGCTGGCAGCGCCCGGTCCGGTGTGGAAACATGAACACACTCGTGAGGACGACCTCACGGTCAGGACGACCAGGGGGACCATGACCGATCCGAACGCCTGGAGCACACCGGGAGGCGACACGTCCCCGCCGCGTTGGGGCGAGCGCGTCGACCCGTCGTCCGCCGGCCCCGTCCCCGCCGGGCCCTCACCCGTACCCGGGGCGTCCACGGGCGGGTCCACCCCGCCACCCGCCCCCGGCTGGGCCCCACCGCCGAAACCGGGCCTCGTGCCGCTGCGCCCCCTGACCTTCGGCGAGATCCTCGGTGCCTCGTTCCAGGTCTTCCGCCGCAACCCGCGCACCACGTTCGGCACGGCCCTGCTGTCGCAGGTCGTCCTGCTCGTGGTGACCGTGGCGATCACCGGCGGCAGCGCCTTCCTCGCCTTCGGACGGGTCGAACAGGCGCTCCCCCGCGACCGTGACGCGGTGCTGGCCGGCGCCGTCGCCATCGTGGCCGCGTCGGCCCTCGTGCCGATCGCCCTGCAGGTGATCGTCACGGCCCTGCTCCAGGGGCTCTTCGTGCTCGAGACCGCTCGTCAGACGCTCGGAGAGAAGCTGCGACTCGGCGGCCTCTGGGCGCTGGCCAAGGGCCGCCTCGGCACGCTCGTCGGCTGGTCCGCCCTGCTCACCGCCGCCTACGTCGTGGCTCTGGCACTCGTGGCCGGCGTCGTCGTCGTCGGCGTGGCCGTCGGTTCGGGCCCGAGCATCGCGGTCGGCATCGGGGTCGGGGTCCTGCTCGGGCTGGGTCTCCTCGTGCTCGGGGTGTGGCTGACCGTCAAGACCTGCCTCGTGCCGAGCGCGATCGTGCTCGAGCGGATGACCCTCGGCGCGGCGGTGAGGCGCTCGTGGTCACTGACCCGCGCCTCCTTCTGGCGGACCTTCGGCGTGATCGCGCTGGTGTTCCTCATGATCCAGGTCGCGTCGCAGGTCGTCGCGACACCCTTCTCGGTGCTGTTCAGCGTCCTGACCAGCACGCTCGCCCCCACGGGCGACGTGACCGACCCGACCTTCCTCGCCCTGACGGCGGGCACCTACGCCGTGACCCTGGGCATCACGGCGGTCATCGGCGCGATCGGCTCCGTGCTGCAGGCGGCGTCGGCCGGCCTCGTCTACGTCGACCGGCGCATCCGCACCGAGGGGCTCGACCTCGAACTCGTCCGCTACGTCGAGCGCGGGGGGCGGTCGGCCGAGGGGCAGCCCGACCCGTACCGCACGCCCGAGGTGCCTCTCGCCCCGACGACGCACCCGGGAGCACCCCGCTGGTGAGACCCCTGCCCTTCGCCGCCGGGCCCCCGCTGACCCCCGACGCCGACGACGCCCGGCGCGAGGTCCTGCGCGAGCTCACCGGGCCCGAGTACGTGGCGGCGCAGCCGTCGTGGCTCGACCGTGCGGCGCAGGCGTTCTGGGACTGGCTCGGTTCGATCCGGTTCGGGGGGACCGAGGGGGCGCCGGCGGTCGCGGCGATCGTGCTGCTCGCGGTCGTCGTGGTGGTGGTCGTGGTCGTGCTGCTCGTCTACGGCGTGCCGCGGCTGAACCGCCGGTCCGCCCGCGACCTCGTCCTCTTCGGCGACGACGACGTCCGCGACAGCGACGCCATGCGGGCCGCGGCCCGAGAGGCCGCTTCCCGCGGTGACCTGACGCTCGCCGTCGCCGAGGCCTTCCGGGCGGTCGCCCGCTCGCTGGCCGAGCGGGGCGACGTCGTGGTCTCCCCCGGCACCACGGCACGCGACGTGGCCCGCCGGGCGGGCGACGTCTTCCCCGACCTCCGCACCGGGTTCGCCGACGCCGCCACCGCCTTCGACGGCGTCCGCTACCTCGACCGCCCCGGCACCGACGAGGCCTACCGGGCCGTCGTCGAGCTCGACCGGCGTGTGACGTCGTCCCTGAGGGTGGACGCGTGACCGTCATCGCACCCTCCGCCGAGACCGGCACGGTCTCGACCCCCACCGTCACGGCGTCGCTCCGACGTGCCCGGTTCTGGGTCGTACTCGCCCTCGTCCTGGCGCTCGGTGTCGCGGCGACACTCCTCGTCGGCTCGGGCTCGGGCGAGGGGCGCGCCCTCGGCCCCGCGAACGCCGCCCCCGGTGGAGCGAAGGCACTCGTCGAGGTGCTCGGCCGGCAGGGCGTCGACGTGACCGTGACGACCACCCTCGACGACACCCTCGACCGGCTCGGGCCCGGCGACGGCACTCTCCTCGTCGACGACGCCTCCGGGTTCCTGGTCGATGACCAGTGGCGGCGCCTCGCGACGGCGACCTCCCACCTCGTGCTCCTCTCCCCCGGGTCCGCCGCGCTCGACAGCGTGGCCCCGGGAGTCGCGACGGCCGCCCCGGTCGAAGACGGTACGGCCGCGCCCGCCTGCACGTCACCGGCCCTCGAACAGGCGTCCCGGGTCGACGTCACGGGGGTCGCCTACGCCGTCGACGCCCCGGGCGCCGTCCGCTGTCTGCCGACCGACGGCGGTTACGGACTCGTCGAGCTCGACGACGGTGACACGAGGGTGTCCGTCCTGGGTGCCACGGGCGCCTTGACCAACGGTGCGATCGCGACGGACGACGACGCGGCCTTCGCGCTCGCCCTGCTCGGCGGGTCCTCCGAGCTGACCTGGTACCTGCCCTCGGCCGGCGACCTGCCCGAGGGCCAGGGCACGCTCGCCACGCTCACGCCCCCGTGGGTGACGCCGTCGCTGGTGGTGCTCCTCCTGGCCGGAGTGGCCGCCATGGTGTGGCGGGGTCGACGCCTCGGTGCCCTCGTCGTCGAGCGACTGCCGGTGACCGTCAAGGCGTCCGAGACCACCGAGGGTCGGGCCCGGCTGTACGAACGGTCCGGGCAGCGCCGCCACGCCCTCGACCAGCTCCGCATCGGCACGTTCGGGCGACTCGCGCGAGCGACGGGCCTGTCGTCGACCGCCTCGGTCGACGAGGTCGTCGCCCGGGTGGCCGCGCTCATGTCGGCCGACCCCCGGGGCCTCCGGCACGTGCTCGTGGACGCCGACCCGGCCGACGACCGCGAACTCGTCTCGCTGAGCGACAGCCTGCTCGACCTCGAGCGCGCGGTGCGACGGGCGGTGGCTCCGTCGTGACCCGACCCGCGCCTCCTGCGCCTCGTCCGCTCGCCCCCGCACCGATCCCCACCCCGGAGGACACCACCAGATGAGCTCAGAACTGCAGCAGACCTTCGCCCGAGTCCGAACCGAGGTCGGCAAGGCCGTCGTGGCCCAGGACGGTGCCGTGACGGGCCTGATCGTCACCCTGCTGGCACAGGGGCACGCCCTGCTCGAGGGCGTCCCCGGCGTGGCCAAGACCCTGCTCGTGCGCGCCCTCAGCCACTCGCTGTCGCTCGACACCGCCCGGGTGCAGTTCACGCCCGACCTGATGCCCGGCGACATCACCGGGTCGCTCGTCTACGACGCGAAGTCGGGCGAGTTCGAGTTCCGGGCCGGCCCGGTGTTCACCAACGTCCTGCTCGCCGACGAGATCAACCGCACGCCGCCCAAGACCCAGTCCGCGCTGCTCGAGGCGATGGAGGAACGCCAGGTCTCGGTCGACGGGGTCAGCCGCGCACTGCCGACGCCGTTCCTGGTCGCGGCGACCATGAACCCCGTCGAGTACGAAGGCACCTACACGCTGCCCGAGGCCCAACTCGACCGGTTCTTGATGAAGCTCACCCTCGACCTGCCGCCGCGCGATGCCGAGGTCGAGGTGCTGAGCCGCCACGCCGCGGGCTTCTCGCCCCGCGACCTGCGGGCCGCCGGCGTCACCCCGGTGCTCGGCCCCGACGACCTCGCCCGCGCCCAGGCCGAGGTGGCCCGCGTCGGCGCCTCCCCCGACGTGCTCGCCTACATCGTCGACCTCGCCCGGGCCACGCGCGAGAGCCCGTCGGTGAAGATCGGCGTGAGCCCCCGCGGGTCGACGGCCCTGCTCGCCGCCTCGAAGGCGTGGGCGTGGCTGACCGGCTTCGACCACGTCACGCCCGACCACGTCCAGGCCATGGCCCTGCCCGTGCTGCGGCACCGCCTGCAGCTGCGACCCGAGGCCGAGCTCGAGGGCGTCGACGCCGACGGCATCGTCCGCTCGGTCCTGCAGCAGGTCCGGGTGCCGCTCTAGCCATGGCCGTCACCGGATGGTTCGTCGCGCTCGTCGCGCTCGGCGTCGTACCCGTCGTCGTCACCGGCAGCGGATGGGCGATCGTCGGCTGGCTCGGTGTCGTCACCGCGCTGACCGTGGTCGACGTGGCTCTCGCGGCATCGCCCCGGTCGCTCACGATCCGGCGCGAGCTGCCCGGGGCGATCCGTCTCGGTGAGAGCGCACCCGCCCGGCTGACCGTGGTGAACGACGGTCGACGCACCCTGCGCGGACTCCTGCGGGATGCCTGGCAGCCGTCGGCCGGCGCCACACCCACCCGCCGCCGTCTCTCCCTGCGGCCGGGACGGGCCACGACCCTCACCGTGACGCTGACCCCGTTCCGTCGGGGCGAGCGCCGCGCCGGGGGCGTCACCGTCCGGACCGTCGGCCCGCTGCGGCTCGCCGGTCGCCAGGCGACGCACGAGGTGCCCGGCGCGGTGCGCGTGCTGCCACGGTTCTCGTCGCGCAAGCACCTGCCCTCGCGTCTGGCCCGGCTGCGCGAGCTCGACGGCCGCACGAGCGTGATGATCCGCGGCCAGGGCACCGAGTTCGACAGCCTGCGCGAGTACGTGCGCGGGGACGACGTCCGCTCTATCGACTGGCGGGCGACCGCGCGCCGCGACGACCTCGTCGTGCGCACCTGGCGACCCGAGCGCGACCGTCGGGTGGTCGTCGTGGTCGACACGGGGCGCACGTCGGCGGCTCGCATCGACGACGAACCCCGCCTCGACACGGCTTTCGAGTCGGCCCTGCTGCTCGGGGCGTTGGCCTCGCGGGCGGGCGACCGGGTCGACGTCGTCCTCTTCGACCGTCGGGTCCGAGGCCGCGTGCAGGGCGCGACCGGGCCCGCCCTGCTGTCGTCGATGGTCGAGACCATGGCTCCGGTCGAGCCCGAACTCGTCGAGACCGACTGGTCCGCCGTGCCGGCCCTCGTCCGCTCGGTCACGTCCCGTCGGGCTCTGGTCGTCCTGGCGACCACGGTCGACAGCCCCGGCGCCTCCCGGTCGCTGCTCGCGGCGATCCCCCAGCTGACCCGCCAGCACCTCGTCGTCGTGGCGTCGGTCACCGATCCGGCCCTCGACGAGACGGTCCTGCGACGCGGCACCCGCGACGAGGTCTACCGGGCGGCCTCGGCCGAGCGTGCCCGGCTCGACCAGGGTCGGGTCGCCGCCGCCCTGCGTCAGGTCGGCGCCGACGTCGTGACCGGCGCACCGGCCGACCTGCCCCCCGCCCTGGCCGACCGCTACCTCGCACTCAAGGCGGCCGGCCGCCTCTGACGGAGGCGCGGGGCGGGGCGGCGACGCGGGATCAGTCGGCGACGAGCTGCGTCGCCCCGGCCTCGAACTCGTCGAGGTCGCCGGTCTGCCCGGCCCGGTGGGCCCGCCCGCCGAGCAGCCACTGGTAGGTCAGGAAGCCGAGCAGGGCCACGGTGCCGATGCCGATCTTGATCGACCACGGCCAGGCCTGCCGGGTGACGAACCCCTCGATGACGCCCGAGACCAACAACGAGAGCGTCAGCCCGACGGCGATGGTCACGAGTGCGCGGCCGTCCTGTGCCAATGCCTGCCCCCGGGTGCGGGCACCGGGCGCCACCCAGGACCAGAAGATCATGAGACCGGCCGCCCCGGCGACGAAGATGCTGTAGAGCTCGAGCTGGCCGTGCGGGGCGATGTACAGGAAGAACTGGTCCAGCCGCCCCTGGTCTGCCATGAGCCCCGCCGAGATGCCGACGTTCATGGCGTTGCTGAGGATCGCGTAGGGCACCCAGACCCCGGTGATCCCGAAGGCCACGCACTGGGCCGCGATGTACGCGTTGTTCGTCCACACCTGGCCGGTGAACGAGGTCGAGGCGCTCTCGGAGTAGTAGTTCACGAAGTCCTGCTCGGCGAACTGCCGACGGAACTCCTCACTGCCGAACGAGGCCAACAGTGCCGGCGTGTTCGCCGCCCAGATCGCGAACACCGCCGCGACGACGACCGTCACGAGCGTGAGCACGAGCGACAGCCAGCGCACCCGGTAGAGGGCGGCCGGCAGCTGCGCGACGAAGAAAGTGGGCAGCTGGCTGAACAGGTTGCGGCCGGCACCCGTGAAGCGCAGGCGTGCTCGCGACAGGGACATCGAGAGCCGGTCGGCCACCACCGAGTCGCCGGTCGCCGTCTTGAGCGCCGACAGCTGCCCGGCCCCGGACTGGTACAGGCGCACGAGCTCGTCGGCTTCGGGCCCGCTCGGTCGGCTGCGTCGGGCGAGGCGGTCGAGCTCGGCCCAGTCGTGGCCGTGGGCGGCGGCGTAGGCGTCGATGTCCATTCTGCTTAGATACTAGGCATGTCCCGCAAGAAGGCACGAGGCGCCTCCCCGGTGGTGCTGCGCCCGGACCAGGTCGAGGCCTTCACGGCGGGTGGGGACGAGCTCGTCACGGGCGAGGCGGTGGCGCTCGACCTCCGGCCGACGAGCTTCGTGCTGCGGGCCGCCGGTGTGCTCATCGACTACTTGGCCTACGCCCTGTTGCTCGTCGGCGCGTTGCTGCTCGTCTCGCTGCTCAACGAGGGCGGGGTGCTGGACGACGCCCTGTCGCAGGCCTTCCTCGTCGCGTCGATCGCGGTCTGCTTCATCGTCGTGCCGACGGTGGTCGAGACCGCGAGCCACGGTCGGTCCCTGGGCAAGCTCGCCGTGGGTGCGCGGATCGTCCGCACCGACGGAGGGGCGATCGGCCTGCGCCACGCCCTCACCCGGGCACTGGTGGGGCTGCTCGAGATCGTCTTGACCAGTGGGGGCCTGGCCGTCGTGGTCGCCCTGCTGAACGGCTCGTCCCGCCGCCTGGGCGACCTGATGGCCGGCACCTACAGTCGCAACGAGCGCGTGCCCAAGGCCGCCCACGTGGTCTACGGCGTGCCGTCTCACCTGCAGGGGTGGGCCGAGATCGCGGACGTCGGGCGCCTGCCCGACGGCCTGGCCCGTCGCATCGCGTCGTTCCTGCAGCAGGCACCGCAGCTCTCCCCCGCCAGTCGGCGACGCGTCGCCGACGAGCTGGCGGCCGAGACGACCCCTTACGTGTCGCCCCTGCCGTCGGGCGATCCCGAGTTCTTCCTGGCCGGGGTCTCGGCGCTCCGTCGGCAGCGCGAATCCGCGGCCCTGGCTCGCGAGTCCGCACTGCTCGACCGCCTCACCCCGGCCCTGACCGAGACCGTCCCGGGCTTCCCCCGGCGCTGACGGTCGTCGTCGCGGCAGCCCGCGGCGCGCCGGTTCACGACCGGACGAGCCTCGCGATCGCCGCCGACGCCTCGCGCACCTTCGCGTCCGCGACGTCGCCTCCCTCGCGGGCCGCCTGGGCGACGCAGTGGGCGAGGTGGTCCTCGAGCAACTGGAGCGCCACGGTCTCGAGGGCGCGAGTGGCCGCACTGACCTGGGTCAGCACGTCGATGCAGTACGTGTCGTCCTCGACCATGCGCTGGATGCCCCGCACCTGACCCTCGGCCCGGCGCAGACGCTTGACGATCTGCTCCTTGTCGCCGCTGTAGCCGACGTGCGTCGCCGTCGCGTGCTCACCCTGCTGCGCCACCCGCGCCTCCTGCCCGTGTCGTCCGGTCGCCAGGATACCCCCAGGGGGTAACGAGTCCGCCCCGCGGCCGCGGCTCGGCCGACCGTCAGCCGCGGATCAGCCCGAGGACGTCGTCACGGACACGCTCCATGCCGGCGGGCGTCGCCGCCTCGGCGTTGAGGCGCAGCAACGGCTCGGTGTTCGACGGCCGGACGTTGAACCACCAGAAGCCGTCGTCGGACGTCCCGCTGACCGTGAGCCCGTCGAGCTCGTCGAAGTCGCCGACCCCGGCATAGGCCTCGACGATGCGCGCGTACGCCGCCGGCACGTCGGTGACGGTCGAGTTGATCTCGCCGCTCGCCGCGTAGGGCGTGTAGCGGTCGGTCAGGGTCGAGAGCGGCTCCACCTGCGCCCCGAACTCGGCCAGGACGTGCATGGCGGCCAACATGCCGTTGTCGGCGCTCCAGAAGTCGCGGAAGTAGTAGTGCGCCGAGTGCTCGCCGCCGAAGATCGCGCCGGTCGCCCGCATCTCGTCCTTGATCAGCGAGTGGCCGACGCGGGTGCGCACCGGGGTCGCCCCGGCGGCCTCGATGGCCTCGGGCACCGCGCGCGACGTGATGAGGTTGTGGATCACCGAGATCTCGGCTTCGGGCTCGGCGGCACGGACGCGGGCGATCTCGCGGACGGCGACGATCGCGGCCACGGCCGACGGGGTCACGGCGTCGCCCTTCTCGTCGACGACGAAGCAGCGGTCGGCATCGCCGTCGAACGCCAGCCCCAGGTCGGCCCCGTGCTCGAGGACGGTCTTCTGCAGGTCGACGAGGTTCGCCGGGTCGAGGGGGTTGGCCTCGTGGTTCGGGAAGGTTCCGTCGAGTTCGAAGTACAGCGGGATGATCTCGATCGGCAGCTTCGGCAGACCCGCGGCCTCGCCCAGCACCGCCGGGACCGTCAGCCCGCCCATGCCGTTGCCCGCGTCGACGACGACCTTGATCGGCCGGATGCCGGAGAGGTCGACCAGTCCGCGCAGGTAGGCGGCGTAGTCGGGCAGCGCGTCGTGCTCTCGGATCGTGCCGGGCTCGGCGACGGCTTCGATGCCGTCGGCCAGGAACGAGGAGGCGCGGTCACGGATCGAGGACAGCCCCGTGTCGAGGCTGACGCCCTGGGCACCGGCCCGGCTCATCTTGATGCCGTTGTAGGTGGCCGGGTTGTGGCTCGCGGTGAACATGGCCGCCGGGGCGTCGAGCGAGCCGGAGGCGAAGTACGACTCGTCGGTCGAGCACAGGCCCAGGGCGACGACGTTCGCTCCCCGGGCGCGGGCGCCCCGGGCGAAGGCGTCGGCGAAGCCCGGCGAGGAGTCGCGCATGTCGTGGCCGACGACCAGGTCGCGGCCGGCACCGTCGATCTCGTCGGAGAAAGCCGCACCGAAGGCCTCGATCACAGTCTCGGTCAACTGGCTGCCTACGAGCCCGCGGACGTCGTAGGTCTTGACGAAGGCGGTCAGGTCGACGGGGTCGTTCTCAGTTGTCATGACCCAAAACTACCCGGCGGAGCACCTGCCAGCCCTGAGGCACCGACAGCGAGGCAGCGTGTCGGCCACAGATGTCATAGCCGTGGGGCTCGACGCGGTCGCTCAGGGGCCCGACGACGACCATCGAGTCGGCGTACACGTACGTCAGCGTCGCGACGGCCTCGTCGCGGCACGTCACCTTGCTGCAGGGTCGACCGTTCATCTGGCGGACAGACTATCGCGAGGTCCCCCGGGGGCCGACCCGCGCCTCCCCGGCGGGCCTACGATGGGCGGATGAGCAAGGCCCGCCGCGCACGCGTCACCGACCGGTCCCGTCGGCGCGACCGCCACGGGCGGGGGTTGCGGTCGTCCGCCGCAGGGCCCCACCTGCCCTTCCTGCGCACGCGGGTCGACCTCTTCGACGACATCGTGGCCGCCACCGCCGACTACCTGCGCGAGGCGTGGCCCGACGAACTCGCCGACACGTCGTTCGAGGTCGCCGGCCTCCCCGCGGAACCCGACCGCACCCGCGTCGAACGCTGGTCGGTCGATCGAGCCGCCGGCCGGGTGGTGCTGTACCGCCTGCCGATCGAGCGGCTCGCTCCGTCGCACGACCGACGGGGCGCCGCCGAGGACGAGTGGAACCACCGCGTGCTCGTCGAGGGCTACGTGTTCCGCGCCGTGGCCGACCTGCTCGGCAAGGACCCGTGGGAGCTCGCGCCCGACCGCTGGCGCGACGGCTGAACCGAGCCGGTGCGTCGTCGGGGCCACCCGGGTCGTCGGGGCCACCCCGGACGTCCACGGGCCCGTGCCGGCGTCGTCAGGGGTAGACGGTCACGGGCGTCGACGCCGGGAACGGCGAGGTCACCGGCCAGGCGGCGATGGCCGCGGGCGCCGAGAAGCTGACGCCCGCCCGCAGGTCGTCGGCGTCCTCGAGCCGGACGGCGTCGCCCGGGGCCACGTCGACGCCGACCGTCGACCCACCGGGCACCTCGACGTCCCGCTCGTCGCCGTCACCCACCGTGACCTTGGCCGTCACGGCGTCCTGACCGGGGTTCGCGAGCCAGAGGCGTCCGCCCTCACCGTCGGGCACGACGGCCTCGGTGTCACCCGAGAGGCGCGGCGACGAGGCGGCCCAGCTCAGGTCCACGCCTCCCGCGTCGGCGGCGACGGTGGAGGTCCTGGCGGCCACGGCCACGGCCGTGGACGATCGCACGGTGGCGGTGTAGACGCCGTCCTCGAGCCCGTCGATCGGCACGTCGGTCACGCGCCCCCCCTCGACCCGGGTCTCGAAGGTGGTGCCGGTGCCGTCGTCGGTGGCCAACGAGACGCTCAGCTGCGCGGAATCCTGTCCCGGGACGAGAACGCGCAGCACGGACTGGAGGTCGGAGGACGACGGGTCGGCCAGCGCACCCTCGAGGTTCGCCGAGTCGCGGACGACGATCCCCGTGACGACCGACTCGCGCGAGGGTGCGGCGGACCCGGTCACGATGTCCACGCCGCCGGGTTCGAGGGTCCGGACGACGCTCTGCTGGAGGGTGGCGACGATCTGCCCACCGCGACTCGACACGTGGACGGCCGGCGAGACGAGTCCGGTGGCGAAGCCCGAGAGCGGCACCACCTTCTGGCTGCGTGGCGCGACGACGACGCCGTCGATGCCGGGGCCCTGCACCTCGCCGGTCTCGGACCGGATGTCGAGGTCGACGGTGGCGTTCACGTCGCTGGGGTTCACGAGGCTGATCAGCGAGACGCGCCCCGTCTCGGTCGAGCCGCCGATCAGCCACGTCGAGCTGGTGGGCTCGGTGCACGGCGCCGACGCGAAGCCGCGCAGGTCGCCCTCGTCGACCGACTGGCTCTGGGCCGCCGCGACGAGGGGCACGTCGGTGCCCTCGACGGGGGCGGTGACCACGGACGGCCGCGAGTCGCTGCCGTCGGCACCGGCGAGTTCGTCGACGTCGACGTCGCCCTCGCTCGACTGCCGCGCGACGGCGGCCCGACCGACCGAACTCGCGGTCGTGGCCTGCTGCCCCTCGGCGTCCGAGAGCTGCAGCAGCGCACCGGTGCAGACCCGCTGCTGGTCGACGGGCACCGGGGTCACGAGCTGGCCCGCCGGCACCGTCTCGAACGAGGGCAGGCGCACGACCGCGGCACCCCCGACGACCGCCGCGGCGACGGCGAGGCCGACGACGCCGACCGCCACTCGTCCTGTCGTGGAGAAGACCGATCGCTTATTCATCTCGCTCCTCGTCGAAGGTCGTGGCGGGCTGCTCTGCCTCGGGCGTCCCGGCCCGGGATCGACGTCGCCGCGGCGACGTCGGGATGGCGAGCAGCAGGGCGGAACCGAAGACGAGTCCCCAGCTGATCAGGACGATCGGACGCAGCGGTCCGGCAGCCGGACGCGCGTCGCGCTCGTCCTGCGCCTCCACGTACCGCCAGAGCAGGCCGTTGGACGTGTCGCCGACGGGCAGGAAGTCGGCGTCGGCGTCGAGGGCCTCGCCCGCTCGCTGGCCGAGCCGGTCGGCGTCGCCGTCGTCGTCGGTGGCCGTCAGCAGCACGAACCCGACACCGAGTCGACGCAGGTCGTCGGTCGGGTCGAAACCGCTGCGGCTGACGAGGTTCCCCGCCAGGACCGTGAGGTCCTCGTTGACCGAGGTGAGGCGTTGGGCGGTCGAGTCGAGCGTCGACTGGTCGTCGAGCGTCGCTCCCTGCCCGTGCTCGAGCGACACGGCGAGCGAACCGTCCGGCTGAGGCGTCAGGACGAGCGTCCCGACGTCCGGCGTCGCCTCGGCTTCCGCCGTGACGTAGGCCGACAGGATGCGGCCCGAGCTCGGACGGACGTCGGCCACGGGACCGAACGACGCGATGACGGTGGGGGCCGCGGCCGCCACCGCGAGCACGGCGACCAGGGCACCGGCCGGCGGGGCGACCCTCGGCAACCGGTCGAGGGTCACGGCCGCGGCGCCGACGAGTCCCAGCAGGTACAGGCTCAGCCCACTGCCGGCCCAGATCGTGGTCGTGTCGCTGCCGACGCCCGTGACGGACACGTGGGTCGCGGCGACGGCCGTGAGGTAGCCGAGCAGGGCGAGCGCGAGGGCGGGGACCGCGCGGCGCTGCGAGCCTACGAACGGCGAGGCCACGGCGAGCAGCGCCAGCGGGGCGATCGCGACGGCGACCAGCACGGCGAGCGTGGCGGACGAGAAGCCTGTGGCGGCGATCAGGGCCGTCCAGCCGTTGAGACCCGTCTCGGGCGACGTGAGCAGCAGCTGCAGCGGCGACGCGGGGTCCGACCTCGTCGGGACCCCGGGGTCGGCGAACACGGCCCACCAGGTGCCCCGCTGCAGCTGGGCGACGACGAGCGGGGCGAAGAGGGCCAGCGCGGGCAGGGGCACCGCGACGAGGCGATGGGTGCCGCGCGGGCGGCTGACGATCGACCCGAGCCAGCCGACGAGCAGCGCCGGGACGAGCGACGGAGCAGCAGCGGCGACGACGGCGAACAGCAAGGAGGCGGTGGCCCCGGCCGTCCAGGACCTCGCGGCGCCGATCATCGCCCAGACCAGGAACGGGAGCGCCACGTGCGCGAGGACGGCGCCCAGGTGTCCGGACTGCAACCCCGAGAGCAGCGGCGACGAGAGGGCGTAGAGCGCGGCGGCGACGGCGGGCACCCAGGTGCGGCGGGTCACGCGGCGGGTGGCGAACCAGGCCCCCAGCGCCGAGAGCGGCAGGGCCACGACGTAGACGCCGACGACCGCGGTGGACGGCGACCAGGGCGTCAGGCTGCCCAGGACGGCGACGAGTGCGGCGAACGGGTCGGAGGGACCGAGGAACCCGGTGCCGATCTCGCGCCAGCCGTAGCCGACCGACGACCACAGCTGACCCACCGAGGTGCTGAGCGGCAGGAGTCCCCCACCCGTCACGGCCGGGTTGCCGAGCAGCGGCAGGAACGCGACCACGCCGACGACGGCTGCGACCAGGACGACCCAGAGACCGCCCGAGTGGACGAAGCTGGCCCGCGGATCGGGTGCGTCCTCGACGACGGCGACCTGGGCATCGCGTTCGGTGACGCGACGTTCACGCAGCAACGCGCGTGACGCCCGCAGGGGCTCGACCGAACTCCAGCCGACGCTCTTGGTCCGGGCGAGGGCCCGGCGGGCGGACCGCACGTGCGAGCCGCCGAAGGCAGCCCGGAAGGCTGTGGCGAACTCGCCCACCACGGCTCCGGGGTTCTTGGTGAGGAGGTGCCAGACGCTGCGCACGACCGCCAACGGTACGAGGCTCAGCCAGTGCAGCGGCAACAGGACGGCCGCCGAGTAGACGAGGCGTCGATGCAGTTGTGCCGCACGGTGGAGGCGCGCTCGACGGGCGTGACCGACGGGTCCGTGGCCGAACTCTTCCGGCGGTCCGGCGCTGTCGACCTTCGCATCGGGCACGAGCACCACACGGTGACCGGCGAGACGGGCGCGGATCGAGAAGTCGAGCGCCGCGTCCACGTGCGGCAGCGCGGGATCGAAGCCGCCCAGCGCGGTCCAGACGGTGCGACGGACGAGCATGCCGCCGGCCGCGACGCCGAGCACGTCGTCGGTGACGTCGTGCTGGCCCTGGTCGAGCTCGTTCTCGACGCGGGCGAGCGAGGCGCCGTACCGGGTGACGGTCTCGCCGAACTCGGCGATGACGCCGGGCTGGCCCCACCGCATCAGCTTGGGCCCCGCGACCGCGACGGACGGCGACACCTCGACGGTCGTCATGAGGTGCTCGAGCGCCTCGGGCGCGGGCGCGTTGTCGTGGCCGAGCAGCCAGACCCATTCGTCGGGGTCGCCGTCGCCCGGGTCGGAGAGCCGCACGCCGTGCGCGGCGGCGGCACCGAAGGTCTTCGCGTCGGGCAGGGAGGCCAGCTGGGCGGCACCGCTGAGCGACAGTCGGCCCGCGGCCGAGTCCTTGCCGCCGGTGTCGACCACCACCAACGCCTCGGGGGGCCGCGTCTGACGCGACAGCCCGTCGAGGGTTCGGTCGAGGTAGGTCGCTCCACCAGGGGCGACGAGGATCGCTGTGACTCTCGGCTGCATGACTCGTGCAGCCTAGGTCGCACCGACGCGGGCACCGGCTCGGCGCGCCGACGCGACGAGCGAGACGTGGCGACCCGCGCCTCCTGGTCCCTCGACCTCGGCCCGGGACGACGGAACGGCACCGACCCGGAGGGGTCGATGCCGTCGGAAGCCGAGGAGGCGCGGGTCAGGCCTGCTTGCGGAGCTTGCGACGCTCGCGCTCGGACAGTCCGCCCCAGATGCCGAAGCGCTCGTCGTTCTGCAGGGCGTACTCGAGGCACTGGGCCCGGACGTCGCAGGAGGCACAGATCTTCTTGGCGTCCCGCGTGGAGCCGCCCTTCTCGGGGAAGAAGGCCTCGGGGTCGGTCTGGGCGCAGAGCGAATCCGCCTGCCAGGCCAGCTGGTTCTCGTCGTCGGCGACGGTGATGCGCGACGCCGACGATCCGACGCCGGGGACGCCCAGCTGGATCGGGTCGACGTGCCAGTCGTCCGGGACGCCGGCGCGGTTCTCGTGGATGCCCACAGCGCATCTCCCCTCGTGTCGATCGCCCGTGAATGTACGCGACAAGGTAATTACACCGGTGTCATTACCCATCCGTCAAGTCGAGGGCCAATAAACCCTCCACCCCCCGATCAGGGGCAAGGGAGCCCCGGCGTGTCGGGGGACGTTTCGACCGGAACGGGTGACGTCGGGCGCGGAGTCGTCCGTCAGCCGCGAGGCGCGGCCTGCCAGGCGCTCGTGACCATCTCGAGGAGCGTGTGCCGCATCTCCCAGTCGAGGTCGCGCGCCGCCAGGCTGCCGTCCGCGACGATGCGGTCGGGGTCGCCGGGGCGGCGCGGAGCGATCTCGGGCGTGAAGTCGATGCCGGTTCCCTCGCGCATCGCGGCCATGATCTCGGCCACCGACACGCCCCCGCCCGAACCGAGGTTGTAGGCGGGCTCGACCGACTCGCCCGCGTCCAGTCGGCGGGCCGCGGCGACGTGAGAGACCGCCAGGTCGGCGACGTGGACGTAGTCGCGGACGCAGGTGCCGTCGGGGGTGTCGTAGTCCTCGCCGTTGATGCGCGGGACGCGTCCCTCGACGAGAGCCGCGAAGACGAGCGGGAAGAGGTTGTGCGGGCTGGCGTCCCAGAGGTCGGGTCGTCCCGAGCCCACCACGTTGAAGTAGCGCAGGCTCGTGTGTCGCAGCCCCTCGGCCACGGCCTGGTCACGCAGCAGCCACTCGCCGATCAGCTTGCTCTCGCCGTATGGTGACGCGGGCGCCTTGGGGGTGTCCTCGGTGACGAGCTCGGTGGGCGGGGTGCCGTAGACGGCCGCGCTCGACGAGAACACGATCCGGTCGACGCCGCGGCTCGACATGGCCTCGAGGAGGCGGGCGGTCCCCGTGACGTTCTGGTCGTAGGTGTGCAGCGGACGCTGGACCGAGACCCCGGCGTACTTGTAGCCCGCGACGTGGACGACGCCCGTGACACCGTGACGGTCGATGGTCTGCTCGATCAGCTCGCGGTCGAGGATGGAGCCTCGGACGAACGGCACGTCGGCGGGCACGAAGCCCTCGAGGCCGGACGAGAGGTCGTCGAGCACCACCGCGTCGATGCCCGCCCCCGTGAACTCGCGGACGACGTGAGAACCGATGTACCCGGCACCGCCGGTGACCAACCATGACATGGGGCCAACCTACCGGGTGCCCGGCGGGTGGTGGCGGGCCCGGCTCAGGCCGGCGTGGCCACGTACGCGGTGCCGTCGCCGGTCATCGCGAGCCGGACCTCGTCGGGCGTCACGAACGCGGACTCACCACGACCGAGCCGGATGGTGCCGTCCTGCCCCTTGACGTGGACCTCGCCGTCGGTGACCAGGACGATGCTCGGCCCGCCGATCTCGACGACGGCCCCCGGTCCCGAGGCGTCGACCCTGAGCATGGCGAACCCCGTGCCGTGCGGCGCGAAGCGCTCGACCCCCCGGGCGACCGTGGTCGGCTCGAGTCGGGGCACGGGCAGCGGTTCGAAGTCGAGGACCTTGAGCAGTTCGGGGACGTCGACGTGCTTGGGTGTCAGCCCACCGCGCAGCACGTTGTCGGACGGGGCCATGAGTTCGACGCCGAAGCCGCCGAGGTACGCGTGCACGTTGCCGGCGGGAAGGAACAGCGCCTCGCCGGCGCGGAGCGTCACCCGGTTGAGCAGCAGCGAGAGGACGACGCCGGGGTCGCCCGGGTAGCGCTCGGCCAGGTCGACGACCGTCGCGACGCTCGCGCCGTCGGCCCGGTGGGCGGCGGCGAGCTCGCTGACCGCGGCGATGGTCGCGGCCGAGTCGTCGTCGGCCTGGAAGAGGAAGGCGAGGGTCGACCGGAGGGACTCGCCCAGGTACCGACGGAGCGTGTCGAGGCGCCCCGAGCCGTCGTCGAGGAGGTCGATGTCGGCCAGGGTCTCGGTCGGCTCGCGGAACCCGCAGAGGGCGTCGAAGGTGTCGCTCAGCGCCACGATGATCTCGGGCTTGGCGGACGAGTCCTTGTAGTTGCGCTCGGGGGCGTCGAGCGGGATGCCGGCGGCGTCCTCACGAGCGAATCCCTCGCGGGCCTGCTCGGGGGTCGGGTGCGCCTGGATCGACAGCGGGCCGTCGGCCGCGAGCAGCTTGAGAAGGAACGGCAGGTGGTCCCGATCGCGGCCGAGGGCCCGGGCCGGCTCGGCGGCGAACCAGTCGGCGAGGGTGTCGGCCCCGCCCACCACCGCCGGAGCGACGACGACGCTCGGCGAGCCCGGGTGTGCGCCGAGCCAGAGCTCGGCCTCGGGGCGGCCGCTCGGTCGACGACCGAGCAGGTCCGCGATGGCCGTCGTCGAACCCCAGGCGTAGTCGCGGGGCGTGTTGGTGATGGGGAGGAACATGGCTTTACCTGCTTGTCGAGGTCGTGCTTGGTCGCCCCCTACAAAGCCGTACGGTCGACGGCGCCGGGGCGTTGACCAAAGCTACCAATCCCTTGGTCACGGCCGAAGCGCTGCCTAGGCTCCTGTCGTCCCGACACGAAGCAATGGAGCCCGGATGTCATCAGCGACCCTCACCTCGTTCACCTCTCTCGTCAGCGACTTCTACGGCTACGAAGACCTGCTCTCCGACCGCGAGAAGGGTGTGCTGGCCGATCTGCGCCGCTACCTCGAGACCGAGGTCAAGCCCGGCGTGAACCGCCACTGGGCGGACGCGACCTTCCCGCACGAGATCGTCAAGGGCCTCGCCGGCCTCGGCCTGTTCGGCATGCCGTGGGAGGAGACGCGCCCCTTCGAGAACTCCGCCGTCTTCCGCGGCTGGGTCGCACTCGAGCTCGCCCGCGTCGACGCGTCCGTCGCGACCTTCGTCGGCGTGCAGAACGGCCTGGCGATGGGGTCGATCGGCGTCGGTGGTTCGCCCGAGCAGCGCGCAGAGTGGCTGCCCCGCATGGCGAGCGGCGACCTGGTGGGCGCCTTCGGCCTGACCGAGCCGTTGTCGGGGTCCGACTCGGCCCAGGGACTCCGCACGATCGCGACCCGTGACGGCGACGACTGGGTGCTGAACGGCTCCAAGCGGTGGATCGGCAACGCCACGTTCAGCGACATCACGATCATCTGGGCCAAGAGCGCCGAGGACGGCCAGGTCAAGGGTTTCATCGTCCCGACCGACACCGCGGGCTACACGGCGACCAAGATCGAGGACAAGCAGAGCCTCCGCATCGTCCAGAACGCCGACATCACCCTCGAGGACGTCCGCGTGCCCGAACGCAACCGGCTGCAGCAGGCGGATTCGTTCCGCAGCACGGCGGCCGTGCTCCGCCTGACCCGGGCCGAGGTCGCCTGGGCGGCCGTGGGCAACTCGATCGGCGCGTACGAGGCCGCCCTGGCGTACGCCAACGAGCGCGTGCAGTTCGGCAAGCCCATCGCCAAGCACCAACTGATCCAGGACCTGCTGGTCAAGTGCATCGGCAACATCACGGCGTCGATCGGCATGGTGGTGCGGTGCTCCCAGATGCTCGACGAGGGCACCCAGCGCGACGAGCACGCCTCCCTCGCCAAGGCGTTCACGACGGCCCGCATGCGAGAGACGGTCGGATACGCCCGTGAGGTCATGGGCGGCAACGGCATCGTCCTCGAATACGACGTCGCCCGGTTCTTCGCCGATGCCGAAGCGCTGTACAGCTACGAGGGAACCCGCGAGATGAACACCCTCATCGTGGGCCGCAGCATCACGGGCCAGGCGGCCTTCGTCTGATCCGACGGGCGGGGTGACCCCTGGTCGCCCCGCCGCGCCTCCCCCGTCGTCTAGCCTGGTGCCCATGACCTCGACGCTGCCCGCGCGGCCCGCCCGAGTGGCGCCCGCGCGCGGAGCCACGACGTTCGCGACGCTCGCGTTCCTCGTGCTCTTCGGCGGCGACGTCCTGCGCAACGGAACCGGCTGGTGGGGCTGGGGGGCGGCCTGCGTCGCGATGGTCGTCACGGCGGTCGTCCTCGTCGTGCGGCACCCGCCCCGGGTGCGGACCCTCCCGCGCCTCCTCGTCCTCTTCCTGGTCTTCGCCGTCGCCTCGATCGCGTGGTCCCAGTACCCGGCCGGGTCGGCGATCGGCATCGTCCTCACGCTGATGACGACCGTGGGCGCCTTGGCGATCACCGTCGTCGCCCCGTGGCCGGCCATCGTGACCGCTCTCGGCCGAGCGCTGCGCCTCCACGTCGTGGCCTCCCTGCTGTTCGAGGTCGTCGTCGGGCTGTTCGTCCGACAGCCGGTCTGCCCGGTCTACCTGGACTGCACGGGGCGGCCGGCGGCGTGGTTCTGGTCGCGCGACGTGTTGTTCGAGGGCGGACGCATCCAAGGGCTGCAGGGCAACAGCAACATCCTGGCGATCATCGCCTTGCTCGCCCTGATCGTCACGGCCGTCCAGGCGGCGGACCGGTCGATCACCCGCGGTTCGACGGTCGTCGGGCTCGCCGCGGCGCTGCTGGCCCTCGCGCTGACCCGGTCGGCGACGGTCGCGGTGGTCGCGGTCGCCGTCGGCCTCGTCCTGCTGCTGGTGCTGGCGACCCGCCGTCGCGAGCCCGGTCGCCGGGCCCCCGTCTTCGGCGTGGCGGCCTTCGTCGTCGTCGCGGGCCTCGCCGTCGCCGTGCTCGCCCGCGGCCCCCTGCTGGCCGTGCTCGGCAAGAGCGGCGACCTGACGGGTCGCACCGACATCTGGTCGGCCGTCTACGATCTCGGCGTCCAGCACCCCGTCGTGGGCTGGGGCTGGGTCAGCTACTGGTTCCCGTTCGTCGAACCGTTCACCGACCTCGCCGAGCGCAACGGCGTCGTGTACCTGCAGGCGCACGACGCGTACCTCGACGTCTGGTTCCAGCTGGGGTGGATCGGCCTCATCCTCTTCGCCCTGACCATCGTCGGGGTCGTGCTGCGGTCCTGGTGGTGGGCCGTCGACCGTCGGATGCTGGCCCGCGACGTCGCGGCCCCCTGGTCGGCCCTCGACCTGCTGCCGCTGCTGCTCGTGACGGCCCTGCTCGTCCACGGGTTGACGGAGTCCCGCTTGATCGTCGAATGGGGGTGGGCCACGTTCGTGATCGTCGTGCTCGTCACCCGACGCGACCCCTTCGGCTGGACGGGCCACGACCGGTGACCTCCGGCCACGACCACGGGTTCGACCGCGACCGGGACCCCCTGCGCCGGTACCTCTCGGCCTGGATCGGCTTCTCGGCCGGCGGGCACTTCTCCCAGGCCCTGTCGGTCGCCATCGTGCTCTACGCGTTCTCGACCCAGTCGGTCCGGGCACTGATGGGCTGGCCGGGCTCGCTCGCCGTGCTGGGCACCCTCGTCGTGCTCGCGGCCCTCTCGCTGGTCGGCGGTCGGCACCACATCGAATGGCACGGCATCCTGCCCGTGTCCCTCATCGCCCTCTTCGGGTTCATGGGCCTCAGCGTCTTCTGGAGCGAGTACACCTGGGTGACGATCGGCGGGGTGGCCTACGCCGTCGGGTTCGGCGCGCTCGGGCTCTACCTGGCACTCGGACGCGACCTCGTGCAGGTCGTGAGGGCGTTCGGCGACGCCCTGCGCATCCTGCTCGTGGTCTCGTTGTCGCTCGAAGTGCTGAGCGGTCTGCTGATCGACCAGCCGATCGCGTTCCTGGGCATCCAGGGCAACCTCGCCGCAGGCGGGCCCATCCAGGGCATCTCGGGCACCCGCAACTACCTCGGGTTCCTGGCGACGCTCGCCGTCATCACCTTCGCCGTCGAGTTCCTCACCCGGTCCGTTCCCCGACGACAGGCCGTGGCCTCGGGCGTGCTCGCCCTCACGGCGCTCGGCTTCGCCCGCTCCCCCGCGACGGCGATCGCGGTCATCGTCCTGATCGTGGCGGGCGTGGCGCTCGACGCGCTGAGGCGGGCCCCCGAGTCGAGACGGTCGCTGATGCAGTCGGTCTTCGCGGTGATCGTGGTGCTGGGGGGCGCGCTGGCCTACGCGGGCCGCTCGCGCCTCCTCGATGCCGTCGACGCCACGAACGACCTCTCGGTCCGGTCGCTGCTCTGGGCTCGCATCCGCGAACTGGCCGCGGTGCACGACATCGTCGGCTGGGGCTTCGTCGGGCAGTGGCCGACCGAGATCTTCCCCTACTCGACGATCATCGCCCCGAACGGCCGACCGCACGAGACGGGCCTGAACGCGTTCTTCGACATCTGGTTGCAGCTGGGCCTCGTCGGGGGCCTCCTGCTCGCCGTGGCCGGCACCCTCGCGTTCGTGCGCAGCTGGATCACGGCCTCGGGCCACCCGATCGTGGCCTACGTCTGGCCGGCGCTCGTGCTGGTCCTGATCGGGGTGACGGCCGTCGCCGAGAGCTTCGTCCTCTTCGAGGGGACCCTGATGACCTTCGTCACCATCGCGACGATCGCGGCTCGCAAGAGGTCGTGGCGGTCACGGTTGCCGCAGGCGGCCGGCCGGTAGGAGGCGCGGGCCGGGTCGGTCACCCGTGGCCGATCCCGAGCCAGGCCCGGCACCCTCGGCTCGTCGTCAGTCCTCGACGACCCAGCGGGGTCCGGGTCGCTTGCCCAGCAGGGTCTGCAGACGTCGCTGGACGCCCCACTTCGTCACCCGGAGCATGGCCTCGACGACGATGGCCTGGCTCATCTTGGACTCGCCGAGCTCGCGTTCGCGGAACTCGATCGGCACCTCGACGACCCGACCGCCGCCGTCCAGGACGCGGAGGGTCATGTCGACCTGGAAGCAGTAGCCCTTCGAGTCGATGCCCGTGAGGTCCATCGCTTCGAGGGCCTCACGGGTGTAAGCGCGGAACCCGGCCGTGACGTCCTTGAGTTGGAGGCCGAGGGCGAGACGGGCGTAGAGGTTTCCGCCGCGGCTGAGGACCTGGCGGGAGACCGGCCAGTTGACGACCGAGCCACCGGGGACCCACCGAGAGCCGATCGCGAGGCTCGGGGCGGACGCACCGGCCGCGCTGACGAGCGAGATCATCTCAGGCAGCTTCTCGGGCGGGTGCGAGCCGTCGGCGTCCATCTCGACGACGACGTCGTAGTCGCGATCGAGGCCCCAGCCGAAGCCCATGACGTAGGCGGAGCCGAGCCCGAGCTTGCCGGTGCGGTGTGCCACGTGGATGCGCTCGTCGTCCGCTGCCATCGTCTCGGCGAGCTCCCCGGTGCCGTCGGGGCTGCCGTCGTCCACCACGAGGACGTGGACCTCGGGGACGGCGGCGAAGAGTCGACCCAGGATGATCGGGAGGTTCTCGACCTCGTCGTAGGTGGGGAGGACGACGAGGGAACGGGGCCGGTGGTCTGTTGGTCGCACCGCTGGAGTTTAGTGCACCGGGTCGGCGCCCGTGGTGAGGTCGGCGGACGCCCGCGGGGCCGCGTTGCGGCGGATCGACCAGACCAGACCGGCCACGGCCGTCACGAAGGCGGTCGCCGTCCCCGCGAGCATGGCCGCGCCGATGGCGATGCCGAGGTCGGACCATGGCAGCGCGAACACCGCGAGCAGGACGACCAGACCCACCGGCCAGGCCACGATGGATGTGCGGTCGCGGTGCAGGGCCAGGAGCCCTTGAACCGTGACCATCGTCGCGATCTGGAACACGCAGGAGGCGGCGAGCAGGACGAGCTGCAGGGTGGCCAGTTCGTAGCCCGGCCCGAAGAGCGAGAGCGCGGTCGCACCCGTGATGTTCACGAGGACCACCCACGCGACGCCGAGCAACACGACGACGGCGTTCCAGACGCCGACCGACCGGGCGAGCGAACGGAACCGACCGGCCTGGGCGTCCACGGAGAAACGCGTCAGCAGGAACGACTGCACGGCGTTGAAGAGGAAGAGCGGGATGCGCGCGATGGCCAGCCCGGCGACCAGGCTCGCGGTGAAGGCGGTCGCCTGGCCGCCTACCGACAACTGCGTGAGCAGCACACCAGCGTTGACGAAGAGCTGCAGGAGCAGCGACCCCGTCGTGAGGGCGGCGAACGACCGCAAGCCGACGCCCTCGTGAGGGGCGGTGGCAGCGGCGTCGGCGGCAGCCGCGTCGGCGACGCCTCCCGGCGTCAACGCGTTCTCCACCGGTGCTCGGGCGCCTGAGCGGCGGCCCGCACCCGTGACGAGGACGGCGACCGCGGACGCGGCCAGCGGCGCGACCACGAGCGGGACCGCCAGAAACATCGGATCACGCAGGCCGACACCGGCGAGGACGGCGACGGCCCCTATTTTGAGCAACCCCTCGAAGGCCATCTCGACGGCGTACGAGCCGAAACGTCCCTGACCGGCCAGCCAACCGCGGACGAAGAACAGCACGGTCGACGAGACGAGGCCAGCGGCCAGCAGGAGCGTGAAGGCCGAACGACCGGAGAAGAGCAGTCTCGACGCGGGTTCGAAGGCAACGGCGAGGACGACAAGGGAAGCCAGGAGCAGGCTGCAGGCGAGCAGGGCAACCCGGCGCAGCGACGGCCGCACGTCGAGCCCTCTCGCCCGACGACGGGCGAGAGCCCGCGACAGAACTTGTTCGACGGGCTGGAAGAGTCCGACGGCGAGCCCCGCCATCATCGTCCAGAGGACCGAGACAGGAGCACTCTCGACGCCTCCGACGACGTTGCCGACGAGGGCCAGGTAGACGTAGTTGCTCGCCCCGAGGACGATCGTGCCGGCCGCGAGGCCGACGACCGGGTTCCGCGGGGCCGGAGCGCCCTCACCGGGGCTCGCGCTCGCGGTCACCCGAACTCGGCGCGCAGGGCGGCGACACCGTCGACGGCGCCCCCGTCGAAGATGACCTTGCCGTGCGCCAGGACGATGGCACGGTCGCAGAGCGACTCGACGGTGCCGAGGTCGTGGGTGACGATGACGATGGTGCGGCCCTGTCGCTGGAACTCCTCGATCTTGTCGAGGCACTTGCGCTGGAACGGTTCGTCACCGACGGCGAGGACCTCGTCGACCAGCAGGACGTCGGGATCGACGTGGATGGCGATCGCGAAGGCGAGTCGCACGTACATGCCCGACGAGTAGAACTTCACCTGGGTGTCGATGAACTCGCCGATCTCGCTGAACTCGACGATCGAGTCGAAGAAGCCTGCGATCTGCTGTTGGGACAGGCCGAGGATCGCCCCGTTCAGGAAGACGTTCTCGCGACCCGTGAGGTCGGGGTGGAAGCCCGCCCCGAGCTCGAGGAGCGCGGCGAGTTGCCCTCGACGCTTCACCTCGCCCGTCGACGGCTGCAAGATGCCGCCGATGACTTTCAGCAGCGTGCTCTTGCCCGAGCCGTTCGCGCCGATGAGGCCGACGGTGGTGCCCGCCTCGATGTCGAGCGTGATGCCACGGAGGGCCCAGAAGTCGTCCTTGTGCTTGTTCGAGCGCGCCAGGTTCACGATGCGCTCTTTCAGAGACTTCTCTTTGCGGATGACGAAGCGCTTGGAGACGTCGGCCATCGTGACGACGGGAACGGTAGCTGGGCTCACGGGTCAGATCTCCTGTGCGAAGTTGCCCTGCAGGCGGGCGAAGATGCGCTGGGCGACGACGAGCAGGGCGAGCCCCACGACGCCGATGACCAGCAGGCGGAAGTCGAGGTCGACGGGGTAGGGCTGCGGGCCGACGACCGTGCCGTCGGCGAGGGTCGTCGTCTCGGTGCCCGCCCGCCAGATGCCCTTCTGGAAGGCCAGGATGATGTCGGTCATCGGGTTGAGCTGGTACAGGTTGACGATCCACTCCTGCCCGCGTGCTGCGGCCCGGTCGACGACCATGCCGAACGAGTACACGATGGGCGACGCCCAGAAGAGGATCAGCAGCGCCACCTCGACCAGGTACTGGATGTCCCTGAGGTAGACGTTCAGCGCCGAGAGCAACAGCGCGAGGGCGAGGCCGTAGATGACGGTCAGCACGAGGGCGACGGGCAGGTAGAGGAGGTTCCACGAGACCGGGAACTGCCCGAGCAGGACGACCGCCGCCATCAGCACCAGGAACTGCACGCCGAAGTTGAACAACGCCGACCCCAGCGAAGCGAGGGGGAAGAGCTCGCGCGGGACGTAGACCTTCTTGATGAGCCCGGCGTTGGCCAGGATCGAGGTCGTGCCGCTGGCGATGATCTCGTTGTACAAGCCCCAGAGGGTGAGACCGGCGAAGACGTAGATGGCGAACTGAGGCACGGAGCGGGCCGCTCCGAGGACCTGCCCCACGGCGAAGTAGTAGATGGCCAGCATGGTCAGCGGGCGGATGAAGCTCCAGACGAAGCCCAGGGCGCTGTCTTTGTAGCGCGCCTTGAGCTCACGGCGGATGAGGAGGTCGAGGAGGCTCCGGTGCGCCCAGATGTCGCGGACCGCCGGCGAGATGCCGCTCACGAGGCCGCCGGCTGGGGCTCCTGCCTTCTCGAAGGGCAGCGTCGCGATGCGTTCGATGCGCGTCTGCGATTCAGTACTCACGACTCTCCAAGACTCTCGACGCCACGACGTCCACGACCCGCCGGACCGGCGGTGTCGAGGTCATGGCGACGAATCATTATCACAGGCCGTCACCGACAGCCCGGGGCAGCTTACCCGTCCCACCCCAGGGCATCGGTAGACTCTGCCTCTGGTCAAGCCAGAGAGTTGCGTGAATGTCACCCCGTCTATCCGTCGTCGTGCCCGCCTACAACAACGCCGAGTTCGTCGACGAGACGGTGCGGTCGATCCTCGACCAGTCGTTCGACGACTTCGAGTTGATCATCGCCGACCATGCGTCGACCGACGACACCTGGCAGGTGCTGCAGCGCTACGCGCACGACGAGCGCGTCACGTTGCTGCGCACCCCTGCGGGCGGCGGTGCGCTGGCGAACTGGAGCCGCGTCACCGAGGCCGCGACGGGCGAGTACCTGCGCCTCGTGCCGGGAGACGATGTTCTCTTCCCCCACACCCTCGCCCAGCATGTGGCGGCTCTCGACACCCACCCCTCCGCGACGATCGCCTCGTCCCCCCGCTCGCTGGTCGACGCGTCGACGAAGACGATCATCGGTCGCCGGGGCCCGCGCTGGCGATCCCGCCTGGTGCCCGGCACGGAGGCCGTCCGGGCGACGGTCCGGGCGGGCACGAACCTGTTCGGCGAGCCCTTCTGCGTCACGTTCCGCCGTGAGCCCTTCGTCGGCGCCGGCGGGTGGGATTCGTCGTTCCCTTACCTCATCGACCAGGCAAGCTATTGCCGCGCGCTGATGCTGGGCGACCTCGCCGCCGTCCCCGAGCTCGCCGGCGGGTTCCGGTTGAGCTCGACACAGTGGAGCGTCGCCCTGGCGACGGAGCAGTCGCGCCAGGCCCGCGGCTTGCATGCCGAACTGCGCCGCACGCACCCCGAGGTCATCAGCGAGGCCGACCGGCGTCTCGGCGACCTGCGTGCACGCCTCGTCGCCCAGACGCGCCGCCTCGCCTACGTCGTCCTGAGACGGCGCATGGCCTCGGGGGCAGGCCGACACGAGGAGGAGACCCGATGACGACTGCCCGACCCGACGACGAGAGCCGCCTGCGCCGCGTCGTCCACTCCGCCGGCCTCTCTTACCTCGTCACGGCACTCGTCACCCTCGCGGCGACGACCTGGGTGCTGAAGCTCTGGCGCGCGGACTGGAGCGTCCCGTTCTACTACGCGGGTGATGCCCTGGCCGTCTCGGCCCACTTCAAGACGCTGCTCGAGACGGGGTGGTACGAGTCGCAGCCCTTGCTCGGAGCCCCGATCGGCCAGACCTACCATGACTTCCCGACGGCGGACAACCTGAACTTCGCCGCTGGCCGGGTGCTGGGCGTGCTGTTCGGCGACTGGGCCGTCGCCATGAACGTCTACTACGTCGCCGGTTTCGTCCTCTGCGCGATGGGGGGACTGTTCTTCCTTTCCCGAGTGGGCGTGTCGCGTCTCCTGGCCATGGCCCTCTCGGTGCTCTTCGCCCTGGCGCCCTACCACTTCGTCCGCAACGAGAACCACCTCTGGCTCGCGTCGTATTTCCTGCTGCCGATCGCCCTCTGGGTGGTCTGGCTGGTCGGAACGGGGCAGCCGCTCTGGCTGCGTCGAGCGGGCGTCTCGAACCGCGTGGTCGGCGCGTTCACCGGACGGGGTGCCGGCGTCTTCGTCGGCCTCGCCCTCGCCGCCGCGAGTTCGACGTACTACGCGTTCTTCTCGATCGTCCTGCTGGCCGTCGCCGGCGTGGCCGCGTTCTGGCGGCACCGCTCGTGGCGACGGTTCGTCGGGGCGATCGCCGCCGGTGCCGTTCTCGCCGCCAGCGCAGTGGCCAACATGCTGCCCGACACGATCTATGCCTGGCAGAACGGCGAGTCCAACGGCGGCCTGACCAGGTCTCCGGTCGAGACCGAGTTCTACGCCTTCAAATTGACCCAGTTGCTGCTGCCGATCCCGAACCACCGCATCGCCGCACTGGGCGACCTGCGCCACTTCTACGATGCCTATTACCCCTTCCCGTCCGAGACCCCCGTCCTCGGGGCCGTCGCCGCCGCCGGGTTCGTGGCCCTGCTCGTGCTGGCACTCGTGACGCTGTTCGGCCGCCGCCGGACCGCCGCGTCGACGACTCCGCTCGATTCCGAGCGCTTCCGCACGCTGCGTGTGCTCTCCGCCCTGGCCGTCCTCGCGTTCCTCTTCGGCACCCTCGGCGGCGTCTCGAGCCTCCTGTCGTTCCTGACGAGCGACCTCCGCGGGTGGAACCGCCTCTCGATCGTCATCGGCCTGCTGTCGTTGGCCGCCGTGGGGCTTATCGTCGACGTGGTCCTCACGCGACTGGCCCGCTGGCGTCCTCGCTGGCGGCGGGCGCCCATGGTGGTCAGCGGTCTGGTGGCGCTCGTGCTCCTCGGCGGGGGTGTCTACGACCAGACGAACTCGGGTGCCGTTCCCACCTACGCCGCGAACGACACGGCCTTCGCGTCCGACCAGGCCTTCTTCTCCGCCGTGCAGGACGAGGTCGGGCGGGGCTCGGACGTGCTGCAACTGCCCTACGTCGATTTCCCCGAGGCCAGCACCCCGAACGGTCTCAGCTACACCGAGTTCCTCAAGCCGTACCTGCACACGCAGGACGTCCACTGGTCCGCGGGCGGCATCAAGGGTCGCGCGACGAGCGAGTGGGTCCAGTCGTTGCAGGAGTACCCGGGTGCGTCCATCGCCGACCAGCTCGCCGTCGTCGGCTTCGCGGCAGTCCTCGTCGACCGTCAGGGCTACGCCGACTCCGGCGACGAGGTCGAGGCGTCCCTCGAGCCGTCCTTCGGCGCCCCGACCCTCGAGTCCCCCGGCGGGCGTTGGGCGTTGTACTCGATCCCCGCTGATCTCGCCGAGGCGGCCGCCTCGCTTCCCGCCGGTGAACGCCGGCAGCTCACCGAAGAGATCACCGATCCCCCGGTGGCGCGGCCCGGCAGCACCGATGTCGCCAGCGGCGGCGACGACACCGTGAACAGCGTCGTCGTGCAGAACGACCGCGAGACCGCCGTGCCGGCGACGCTCGAGATCGACCTCACCACCTTGCCCAGCGTCACCAGCGTGGTCGTCACGACCTCAGGGACGACGCGCGTCGTCCCGGTCAACGAGAGCTCGGCCACCGTCACGCTCGACCTCGAGCTCGCGCCCGGGGTCACGACGGTGACGATCGAAGGATCAACCGACGGGGGCGAGACGACCCTCGGTCAGTCCGCGGCCGTCGGCTTCACCTCCATCGCCGTCTTGCAACCCTCGGTCGAGGCCCTCGACCTGACCCCGTGAGGCGCTGCGGGCCGACGATGCCACACCCGACCCGACGAGAGGCCCTGTGATAAAGTCACGACCCGTGCCGACCCTGCCCGACGACGAGACGCCGGTCCACCGATTGTCGGTGGTCGTTCCGGTCTATCAAGGCGAGAAGACGCTTCCGAGCCTGATCGACGAGATCGTCGCCTTGGCATCGGTCCGCGAGACACCCGACGGCCACCGCCGCGAAGTCACCGAGATCCTGCTGGTGCACGACAACGGGCCCGACGGCTCCGACCGCGTCATCCGCGAGCTCGAGCAGGCCCACCACCTCGTCCGAGGCGTGTGGCTCAGCCGCAACTTCGGCCAGCACGCGGCCACCCTCGCCGGCATGGCCTCGACCGGTGGCGACTGGATCGCCACCATCGACGAGGACGGCCAGCACGACCCGGCCTATCTCGACTCGATGCTCGACACGGCCATGCGCGAGCAGGCTGCGCTGGTCTACGCGCGTCCGACGAACGCCGCCCCCCACGGCCACCTCCGGAACGCAGCGTCCAAGGGGGCCAAGGCCGTGCTGCGCGCCGTCTTCGGTGACGGCGATGCGTCGCTGTTCCAGTCCTACCGGCTGATCCTCGGCGACGTGGGCCGGAGCGTCTCCGCGTACGCCGGGTCGGGCGTCTACCTCGACGTCGCGATCAGCTGGGTCACTCGCCGGGTCACCACCAGCCCGGTCCTGCTGCGCGACGAGGGAGACCGCACGAGCGGCTACTCCCTGCGCAAGCTGCTGTCGCACTTCTGGCGCATGGTCTTGACCTCGGGCACCCGCGGTCTGCGCATCGTCAGCGTCCTCGGGGTCGTCCTGGCCGTGTTGGGCCTGCTCTTCGCGCTCTACGTCATCATCTCGACCCTGGTCGGTCGACAGCTCGAGGCCGGCTGGTCGTCCACCATCGTGGTCGTGCTGCTGTCGTCGGGGGCCATCCTCTTCTCGCTCGGCATCGTCGCCGAGTACATCGGTGTCGCGGTCAACATGGCCATGGGCCGCCCCTCTTACCTGATCGTGAGCGATCCCGGTCGGGGGCCGCTGGCACGACGCGCCGTGGCAGGGCGACGAGACGTCCCCCGCAGCAGTCAGCCGAGATGATGGTCGGGACCGCACCGTGAGCGTCGACTCGGTCCGCGCCTCCCGGCGGTACTTCGTCGTCGGCGCCGGTGGCCTGCTCGGAGGTGCGGTCGCCGCCCAACTCGACCGTCGAGCCGACGCGGTGGTCACCCGGGCGTCGGTGCCGTGGCAGGACGAGGCCGCGTCGGTCGCCGCCCTGTCCGAGCAGTTCGCCGAGATCGTCGCGACCGGATCACCGTGGTCGCTCGTCTGGTGCGCGGGCGCCGGCGTGGTCGCCAGCAGCCCGGACGCCCTCGACCGCGAGCGTCGCGTCGTCGAAGCGTCGCTCGCTGCCTTCGGCCGCCTGCTCGCCACGACGGACGCGACCACGGACGGAGGCGCCGCCCACGGCAGCACGTTCGTCGCGTCGTCCGCCGGCGGCGTGTACGCAGGGTCGTCGGGCTCGCCCTTCGACGAGTACACCGAGCCCAGCCCCCTCGCTCCCTACGGTTGGAACAAGCTCGGCGTCGAAGAGCTCTTCACCCGCTGGGCTGCCGACTCGGGCGTGCCGGTCGTCGTCGGGCGGTTCGCCAACCTCTACGGCCCGGGTCAGGACCTCACCAAGGCCCAGGGGCTCGTCTCGCAGCTCTGTCTGGCTCACCTCCAAGGACGGCCGTCGTCGATCTACGTGCCGATGGACACGATCCGCGACTACGTGTTCATCGACGACGCGGCCGCGATGACGGTCGACGCGCTTGAGCGCGCCTCCCGGCTCGACTCGGGAACGGTCGTCACCAAGATCATCGCGTCGGGTCTGGGCGTGACCATCGGTGCCTTGATCAACGAGCTGCAGAACGTCGTGAAGCGGCGTCCCCGCATCGTGTGGGGTAGTCACGCCTCGGCGTCCCGACAGGCCCTCGACCTGCGGTTCCGGTCGCTTGTGTGGCCGGAGCTCGACCGGCGGTCGCTCACACCGATCGCCGCGGGCATCCACCGCACCCTGATGTCACTCAACGAAGGAGGCGTCCGACGATGACGTCGACCGACACGTACCCGGCCCGACGGGTCACCGTTCCGTCTCACCCGTCCCCCGAGGTCTCGATGGTCGTGCTCGCCTGGCGCCTCGGCGACGAACTGCTCGACTGCCTGGACGCCCTGGCCGCCCAGCGCGGAGCCCCGCCCTTCGAGGTGGTCGTGGTGGCCAACGGCGTCGTCCCGGCGGCTGACGAGGCCCTCAGCCGGGTCGACGGTGTGGTGCTGGTCGAGCTCGACGAGAACGCCGGCTTCGGCGGCGGCTGCGCCGCAGGAGCCGCGGCAGCTCGGGGCTCCGCACTCGTCTTCGTGAACGACGATGCCGCCGCCGAACCGGACTGGCTCGCACGACTGGCCGCAAGGGCCTCGGCAAACGACCGCCCTGCAGCCGTCGGCAGTCTGCTGCTCGACGTGGACGGGACCGTCCAAGAGGCCGGCAGTCGCGTGCTCTCCACTGCCGGAACCGTGCAGTTCGGGCGCGGCCTGACCGTCGACGACGCCCGGGCGGCCGGCCTGCTGGTTTCACGCGAGGTGGACTACTGCTCGGCTGCTGCCCTCTGGGTCGACCGAGCCGCTTTCGACATGGTGGGAGGGTTCGACGAGCGGTTCGCACCCGCCTACTTCGAAGACGTCGACCTGCAGTTTCGGCTCCGGGCCGCCGGGCGGCCCGTGGTCATCGCACCGGACGCCGTGGTCCGACACTCGTCGGGTGCCTCAACCGACGCCATGCCTTTCTACCGGGAGTTTCTGGGGCTGCGAAACGGAGCAGCGTTCCGGGCGAAGTGGGCCGACACCCTGGCCTCGGCACCCGAGGCCGACGCTCCGCTCGACGATCTCTGCGAGGTCACGTCGCCGAGCGAACAGGTGGGGGCGAGCGGGGACACCCCGTCGGCGTCGACACCGGGCATCCCGCACGACGCCGTGGCCGCTCCGTACCTTCGCTGGCTGACCGAGCAGCTCGCGCAGGCCCGCGAAATGGCCGCGGTCGTCGAGGCGCAACGCATCGAGGCGGCCGACCTGAACGAACGGTTCGCCGAGTTGCAGGCACGACACCACGAGTTGACGCAGAGCAACCACGCACTGTTCCTCCACGTGCAGCACCTCGAGGCCATGACGACCCTCGATCGGGTCAGGGCCCGGCTGCCACACCGTCGGGACTAGACCGTCGAGCCCTCGACCAGCGTCCACATCTCGGCCGCGTAGTCGTCCCACGTCGGCCGGGGCAGCGTGGTGGACGCCTCCACCAGTTCGGCACGGAGGCCGTCGTCGGTCAGCAGTCGCTCCATGGCCGCAGCCATGTCGAGCGGCGAGTGCGGGTCGACGACGACGGCCCCGTGGCCCTCGCCGAGCTCTCGCATGCTGCCGAAGTCGCTCGTGATGACCGGAACCCCGCTGACCAACGACTCGACGACCGGCAGGCCGAAGCCCTCGTTGACGCTGCAGAAGACGCTGAACAGGGCCATGCGGTAGAGACTCCAGACGACGCTGTCGTCGACGCCGGACAGCATCTGGACCGACCGACCCTTGCGACGCAGACGACGGACCAACGCCTGGAACTCACCGTCCCCCCACGCGTTGCCGCCCACGAGCACGAGGGTGAACTCGTGCCCGCGTCGCCAGTTCAGCTCAGCCGCGGTCAAAAGCGCCAGGTGGTTCTTGCGGGGTTCGTGGCTGCCGACCGAGAGGACGATCGTGCTGTCAGCCAGGCCGAGCTCACGCCGCACGCTCTCGACGGTGTCGTCGTCGACGCTGCCGACCTGCGCCGGCAGCGCAACGGTCGTGATGGCGGGAGGCGTCAGCCCGGCACCGGGCAGCATCGAAGCCCAGCCGGAGTACTCGGTCCGGGCCGCGCTGGAGATCGGGGCGATCGCGTCGAACGTCGACAGGGTCGCCAAGTATTCGGAGAACGCGCCGGGCATCCCCGGGCCGCTCGTCTCGGCCGTCGTGACGGGGATGCAGTCGTAGCCGATGGCGACCGACCGGGCCGCGCCGAATGCGACGACCGACCTCAGGCTCGCGGTGCGGTCGGCGTTGACCGTGATCTCCGGGAGCACGAAGGTCGCGTCGAACGGGATGACCACCGAGCCGGCGGGAACCGCCGTGACGGCGCCGGCGCCGGCGAGCAGCACGCGTCCGGTCTCTTCGGACGTGAGTCCGGCCATGTGCCGCCCCGTGACGTCCCACGCCGCCAGGACTACGCGGTGCTCGCGCGTCCAGCGGGTGACCGTCTCGCGGGCGACCCGCTGGATGCCGGTAGTGAAGGTGCTGCGGCTCGTGTCGGTGACGTCCATGACGACGCCGTCGACTATGACGAACGGGGTCGGCCGGCGGGGCGGGCGCAGACGACGGTACTCGACGGTCAACGGCTCGGACAGACCCTCGACACGCCAGCGTCGGGTGAACTCCACGACGCGGGCGCTCGACGGGATGCGACGTTCGAGCAAGGCCAGCAGCAGATACGAGAGCCGGTCGCTGGCCTCGCCGAGGTCGCGCGAGAGCGCGTCGACGAGTTCGCCACCTGAGAGGCGGTCCCAGTCGACGGGAGCCGAGGAGGCGCGACGTCCGGCCGCGCGGAGGGCAAGATCGTGACCCGGTCGTGCACGCATCTTGGGTGCGAGTGATGCGAGGTTCATGCGGTGACCGCCGTCCAGATCTCGTCGGCGTAGCTGCGCCAGGTCTTCGGTCGTTGCTCGGCGATCTCGGCCAGGAGCCTCTCATGCTCGGCGTCGTCGGTCAGCAGGGTGCGCATGGCGTCGACGACGGCCGTGTCGTCACGGGGATCGACCTGCAGGCAGCCGCCGACCCGGGCGATCTCGTCGAGACTGCCGAAGTCGCTCGTCACCACCGGAACGCCGAGGGCCAACGACTCGGCCACCGGCAGGCCGAATCCCTCGTGGAGCGAGACGAAGACGGTGAAGCGTGCGACGCCGTAGAGGCCCCACAACTCAGCGTCGCCGAGTCGTCTGTGTGACTCGACCTTCATCCCGGAGGCGGACAGCTGGGCGACGCGCTTGTCGAAGTGCATGGTCGCCAGACGACTGCCCCCACCGACGAACACGATTCGGAACCGATGCCCCTCACGGTGCAGCAACTCGGCCGCGAAGAGCGTGGCGTCCTGGTTCTTGCGAGGCTCGTGACTGCCGACGCAGAGCACGACCGGCTCGGCCGACGGGTCCACGGTCGCCCTTGACGCGGCGGCCCGTGCAACGGGCGAGACCTCGGTGGCCAGGGTGACGTCGACGACCTCGGGGCCCGAGAGGCCCTGACTGGGGAGCGTCGCCACGAACCCGCGGAACTCGTCCGCTGCCGAGACGCTGATGCCGTACACGCGGCGAGCGTGCTTGACGATCGTGAGGTAGTGCGCGAAGCGTTCTGACTCGGCGTTCGGCACGGAATCGGCGCTGACGAGGGGGATGGCGTCGTAGCCGATCAGGTCGACGGCCGTCCCCGACCAGCGGGCGATGGAGGTCAGCGAGTCGCACACGTGGAACGCCGGCACCTCGGCGATGAGCAGGGTCGCTCGCCAAGGCACGAGGACGTGCTCGCGACGGAGGTCGGCGTCGGTGAGTACGGGGTCGTCCTTCTTCGACAGCCGTCGGTCGTTCCAGTGGAGCACGCGGTCGGCCTGCTGAGGCGTCAGCTCACGGTAGCCGGTGCTGTCCTGGTTCCAGGCGACCAGGCGGTGACGACCGTCGCGGTCGTCGCTCCATTCGGGCAGCATGTGCCGGACGACGCGCTGGATGCCCGTGTTGTGCTCGTACTTGGCGCAGAAGTCGACGTCGACCACCACGGTGTCGGAGACCAGCTCGATCGTTCGCAGGCCGGAGTGGGTGCGGGACTGGACGTCCATCGTGCGTTCGAGGACCGCCAGCATCGCCGTGGCGGACGTGGCGAGCAACAGTGCCCGCCGGAGGGCCGCCAGGTCTGCGGTCGACGGGAACGTGGCCGTGACACCGACGAAGAGCAACCACGCCGACGCGGGGTCGGCGCTCGCGTGCACCGACCGGGCCAGTCGGTCCAGCTGCTCGGCCGGGGTGAGACCCGAGACGTCGACGCCGAGGGCGGGAGCGACCACCTCGAGGCGGGCGCCCAGCGCAGCACGCAGTGCTCCGATCTCGTCCGAGACGTTCTCGGCCGTGACCGGCGCGACGCGCGTCACCGGCGCCCCAGGCGTCGAGCGACCTCGACGGCGGCGAGTCGACCGGCGGGGACGACACCCACCTCTTCGGCCTTGCGGGAGAAGGTCTTGGCGGCGCGCAATGGCCGGGTGACGCGCCATGACACCGTCTGTTGGATGTCACGCAGGGCGTCCGTCACGTTCGACGTGACCATCAGCCAGTCGTCCAGCACGGCCTCGCGCAGCTCTTCGAGGTCTCTCGCGGCGCTCGTCTGGTCTTCGTTCATCGCTCGTTCTCCGTCTCGGGCGCTCCGCCAGGTCTGCCGGAACCCACGAGAGCGCGGGCTGGACCCCCGAACAGGAGCATCGACGACAGGCCGACCGACCCGATCGGCGGGAGCGCCCGGTTAGCATATCGTCTAACCCACCAGGGTCGGAGCAGGGTCCGGTCCGAAGAGAGCGAGCCATGAACAAAGCCACCGTCGTCACGCTGAGCATGGTCGCAGGCGTCGTCGTGGTCGCCGGTGTCGTCACGGCGGTCGTCATCTCGAACGGGGCACCGGGTCCCGAGGACGCGCAGACGGCGTCCTCCTCGTCGACGAGACCCTCGGCCTCGCCCACCCCCTCGGCCCCGGTGACGCCCAGCCCCTCGGTGACCTCCGGTTCGACCCCCCGGCCGACCGCGACTCCCGTCGGGCCAGGGCAGACGACGACGAAGGTACCGGAACCGATCCCCGACGCCGCGACCGTCACGCCACTGGTGACCTTCGACCAGTGGTCGGCCGACACCCGCACCCTGACGATCGGGGCCACGGTACCCGGCACGCTCGAGGACGACGGCACCTGCACGGTCACCGCCACGAACGGTGGCCTCGCGGTCGCGGGGACGTTCACCGCCCAAGCCACGGCCTCCAGCACCGACTGCGGGTCCATGCCCCTGCAGAGCGACACCTTCACGACCGGCACCTGGTCGGTGAGCGTCGCGTACGCCTCGTCGACCTCGGTCGGCTCCGTCACCGATTACGAGGTCACCATCCCATGAGACGCCCCTCACGCCTGATCGCGCTCGTCGCGTCGGTCGCCGTCGCGGCAGGCCTGATGACCGCCGCGGCAGTCACCGGCCCCGCCGCCCCCGCCTCGGCGGCCGCCGACGCACGGCAGTTCGACGCCGGCAACATCATCTCGAACGACACCTTCTACAACTCTGCCGCGATGACGCCCGAGAGCATCCAATCGTTCTTGAACTCGAAGGTCGTGACCTGCAGGGCGGCCGCGGGCCAGTCGTGCCTCAAGGACTACACGCAGACGACCTCGGGTCGGGCCGCCACCCCGTACTGCTCGGCGATCGACGGTCGCAACAACGAGAGCGCGGCGTCGATCATCTACCGGGTCGGCCAGGTCTGCGGCATCAACCCACAGGTGCTGCTCGTGATGCTGCAGAAAGAGCAGGGCCTGGTCCAGTCGGTGAGCCCGACGGCCACCGCCTACAAGATCGCTATGGGCTACGGCTGCCCCGACACCGCCCCCTGCGATACCGCGTACTACGGCTTCTTCAACCAGGTCTACAACGCGGCCAGCCAGTTCCAGCGCTACACGAAGACCAGTTCGTCGTGGAGCTACCAGCCAGGTCGCAACAACAACGTCTATTACCACCCCAACGCCGGATGCGGGACGAAGACGGTCTACATCGTCAACCAGGCGACGGCCAACCTGTACCTCTACACCCCCTACACGCCTAACCAGGCCGCCCTCAACGCCGGCTACGGCACGGGCGATTCGTGCAGCGCCTACGGCAACCGCAACTTCTACCTCTACTTCACCGACTGGTTCGGCAATCCGTCCAACTGGCTGCAGTCGGCGTCGTTCGAGGGCGGGTCCGTGTCGGGCTGGGGCTGGAGCAACGGCGCGATCAACCGGGCGGCCGTCAATTCGCCGGCGCTCAGCCAGAACGGCGACTACTTCCTCGCCATGAACACGTCCGTCGTCGGCCGGGCCATCACGCAAGACGTCACCCGCACGACCAACGTTGGCGAACAGGCGACTGCTACGGCGTGGGTCCGGTCAGGCTCCGCCGCGTCTTACTCGGGCGAGATGGTGCTCTGGGGCCTGGGCGGCAGTCAAGAGGTCGCGATCTCGAAGTTCACCGTCGGCACCTCGTGGACGAAGATCCAGGTCAAGCTGCCGGTCCGCGCGTCGGCGCACTCGACCATCCGTCTCGACGTCTACATGGGTTCGAACACGGGCGACCTGTGGCTCGACAACACCGAGCTCACCTTCGGTGCCGCTCCGAAACCGCAGAACGAGCTCAGCAACGCCTCGTTCGAGGGGTCATTCGCCCAGTGGATCCCCGGCAACGGCTTCGTCAACCAGCAGATCTACCGCGATGAGAACGAGGCCGTCGACGGGTCGTGGTTCGCAGCGTCGAACACCCCCGCCCGGGGGCGCAGCTTCGCACAGACGGTCCCCGTATCGACCACCTCGACGAACCAGCGGTACACGTTCTCGATCTGGCTGCGATCGGACAGCGCCACAACTCCCTTCAAAGGAACGCTCGCCCTCTGGGGCCTCGGCGGCTCGGCGAACGTGGTCGAACAGACTCCGTTCACCGTGGATTCGACCTGGCAGAAGATCACCGTTTCGACCGACATGAACTCGACGGCGTCGAAACAGCTCAAGGCCGAGGTGTACATGGAGACCACGAACGCCACCCTGTGGCTCGACGGCGGTGGCCTGAGCGACAACCTGCTCTCGTCGGGATCGTTCGAGGGCGCCTCGTCGACCGGGTGGGTGCGGGGCGACTCCCGCATGAACCTCGCCGTCTATTCGAAGGCCCAGCTGCCTCCGAAGGACGGCACCTACCTCGCGGCCACGAACACGCCGGTGGCCTCGTCGCTCTACCAAACGGTGAGCGCCCGGCCCCTGGCCGGCGAGACGTACACCGCCGAGCTATGGGTAAGGTCCGGCGGCCCGACGCCTTTCAAGGGCCGGCTCGCCCTGTGGGCTTTGGGTGGCGCGACCGAGGCGGGCAGCTCCTCCTTCACGACCACCGACGCGTGGACGAAGGTCACCTTCGAGGTGCCGATCACCCACGACGACCACACGCAGTTCAAATTCGAGATCTACCAGGACTCGACCGACTCCACCCTGCTCATCGACTCGGCCCAGGTCTACTGATCGCGTCGAGCCGAGCGAACGGCCCGGCTATGATGTCGTGTCGGCCTGAAACCAACGTAAGGAATCTGAATTGACCAAGCGCGCCCTCATCACCGGTATCACGGGCCAGGATGGCATGTACCTGAGCCGCCTGCTCCTCTCGAAGGGGTACGAGGTCTACGGCCTCGTCCGCGGCCAGAACAACCCGAAGATCCCCGTGATCAACGAGTGGGCCCCCGAGGTCAAGATCCTGACGGGTGACCTCCTCGACCAGTCGAGCCTGCTGCGGGCGTTGAACAGCGCGCGTCCCGACGAGGTCTACAACCTCGGTGCGATCTCGTTCGTCGCCTACTCATGGGAGAACGCCCAGCTCACCAGCCAGGTCACCGGCCTGGGTGTGCTGAACATCCTCGAGGCCATCCGCCTGTACGCCGGCGACGACATCGGCAAGGTCCGCTTCTACCAGGCCTCGTCTTCCGAGATGTTCGGCCGCGTCCAAGAGGTCCCCCAGCGCGAGACCACCCTGCTGTGGCCGCGCTCGCCCTACGGCGTCGCCAAGGTCTTCGGGCACTACATGACCATCAACTACCGCGAGTCGTACGGCATGCACGCCTCGTCGGGCGTGCTCTTCAACCACGAGTCACCTCTGCGCGGGCCCGAGTTCGTCACCCGCAAGATCAGCATGGCAGTCGCGCGCATCTCGCTCGGCCTGCAGGACCAGCTCAGCCTCGGCAACCTCGACGCCAAGCGCGACTGGGGCTTCGCGGGTGACTACGTCGAGGCCATGTGGCGCATGCTCCAGCAGGACGAGGCCGACGACTACGTCATCTCGACCGGCGAGACCTACTCGGTGCGTCAGTTCCTCGACATCGCCTTCAACCACGTGGGCATCGCCGACTGGGAGAAGCACGTGTTCCAGGACCCCCAGTTCTTCCGTCCCGCCGAGGTCGACCTGCTCATCGGCGACTCGGCCAAGGCTCGTGAGACGCTCGGCTGGACGCCCGCCACGAAGTTCGAGGACCTCGTGACGATGATGGTCGACGCCGACCTCGAACGCGAGAAGGCGACGCAGGGCAAGTAAGGCATGTTGCGCGCCCTCGTCACCGGAGTCGCCGGTCAGACCGGCAGTTACCTCGCCGAGAACCTCGTGGCCCGCGGCCTCGAGGTCCACGGCGTCGTCCGGGACGGGGGCGACGACGGGCCGCCGGCCGACCTGCCCCCTGAGGTCATCCTGCACCGGGGTGACTTGACCGACCTGCCGGGCATGCGGTCGACCGTGCTCGACGTCCGACCCGACGTCGTGGTCAACCTGGCCGCGCTCAGCAGCGTCGCGGCGTCCTGGCGACTACCCGTCGACACCGCGGTGCTGAACGGAGCGGCCGTGGCGGGACTGCTCGCCGCGGTCGCCGAATTGCGAGACGGCGGTCACGACGCGGCGTTCGTCCAGGCATCGAGCGCCGAGATCTTCGGGCAGGCCGCCGTCTCGCCGCAGAACGAAACGACCCCGGTCGCCCCGGTCAACCCCTACGGCGCGTCGAAGGCCTATGCGCACCTGCTGGTGGGCGCCTACCGCGCGGCCGGAATGCGTGCCTCGAGCGTCGTGCTCTACAATCACGAGTCGCCCCGGCGGCCCGAGCAGTTCGTGACCCGCAAGATCACCGCCGCGGCGGCGCGCATCGCCCGCGGCGAGCAGAGCGAACTGGTCCTCGGCGACCTCACCGTCCGTCGGGACTGGGGGTGGGCACCCGACTACGCCGAGGCACTCGCGCTCGTGGCTACCTCCGATACGGCGGAAGACTATGTGGTCGCCACCGGCGAGTCGCACAGCATCCAGGACTTCGTCGACGCAGCGTTCGCCCGTGTCGGCATCACCCACACGACCGGTCTGGTCCGCAGCGACGCCGAGTTCGTCCGGCCGACCGACGCCGCCGAACTCCGCGGCGACTCGACGAAGATCCGCGCGGCCCTCGGCTGGTCACCGACCCGCTCGTTCACCGACGTGGTCGACGCGATGGTCGACGCCGACCTCTGACGCGGACCCGCCACCGTCCGCGCACCACCACACCGACCGACCGAGGAGTACCGCCGTGAGCGTCACCGTCCTCCTCGACGCCACGTCGATACCCGCCGACTCGGGCGGCGTGGGTCGCTATCTACGAGAACTCGTGCCGGCCCTGGCGCGTCGTGACGACGTCGTCCTGCATGTCGCCTGCCAGGCGCGTGATCTCGATTGGTTGCGCGACGGCGCACCCGATGCCCTTCTGCACCAGGTGTCACCCCGCACCACGTCGGTCGGTGTGCGTCTTCTCTGGGAGCAGCTCGTCCTGCCCAGGCTCGCCCGGCGCCTGCGCGTCGACGTGATCCACTCGCCGCATTACACGATGCCGTTGCTCAGCCGTCGACGTCGGGTCGTCACGCTGCACGACGCGACGTTTTTCTCGCACCCCGACCTCCATGGCCGACTGAAGGGTCCCTTCTTCCGCACCTGGATTCGCCTCGCGGCCCGGCGGGCTGACAGGTGCATCACGCCGAGCCAGGCCACGGCCGACGAGGTCACTCGCTGGGTGCCGGGTCGGCTCCGGCCGATCGTCGTGTCGTTCCACGGGGTGGACACCGTGCGCTACTCCCCCGACAGTCGTAGCGACGAGGCGGCGATGCGCGAGCGCCTGGCGATCGGCGACGGCGGCTACTGCGCATTCGTGGGCACCATCGAGCCCCGCAAGAACGTCGGCCCGTTGCTCGACGCGATCGTTCGACTGGACGAGCGGCGCTCCGACCTGGCACCGCGCCTCCTCCTCGCAGGCGGCCGCGGCTGGGACGACGTCACGATCGCCCGTCTCGAGGCAGCGGGACCCACGTCCCCCTACCAGTGGCTCGGCTACGTCGACGAAGGCCTCCTGCCCGCGTTCGTGTCGTCGTCGACGCTCGTGGCATACCCGAGTGTCGGCGAGGGCTTCGGCCTGCCCATCCTCGAGGCCCTGGCCAGCGGCGTCCCGGTGGTCACGACCGACCGACTCGCGGCCCCCGAGGTCGGTGGCGACGTGGCCGTTTACTGCGAGCCCGACGCCGACTCGCTCGAGACGACGCTCGAGGCGCTGCTCGACGACGAGGGCCGCCGCGACGCCCTCGGCCGCCGCGGCCGCGAGCGGGCACTCGGTTTCACCTGGGATCGCACGGCCGCTGAACACGCGGTCGTGTACCGCCACGCGGCCGGAGGCGTCTGATGAGCGAAATCCTCTGCATCACCGTCACCTTCTCTCCCGGCGACACGCTCGCGACGTTCGTCGGCTCGCTCGCGCCGAACGGCTTTCCGCCCGGCCGAGTGCTGGTCGTCGACAACGGGTCGACCGACGGGGCCCCGGAGGCGGTGGCCGCGTCCCACGACGAGGTCACGCTGGTGAGGTCCCCCGGCAACGTCGGCTACGGTCGCGCCGCGAACCTCGGCGCCACGCTGGCCGAGGACGACGAGCAGTGGTACCTGATCTGCAACCCCGACGTGGTGGCCACGCCCGGCACGGTCGAGGCCCTGTTGTCCGCGGGCCGCGCTGACCCGCGCGCCGGCGCCCTGGGTCCCAGGGTGCTCGACCCCGACGGCACGGTCTACCCGTCAGCTCGGGCGCTGCCGTCCATCCGGACCGGGATCGGCCACGCCTTGCTCTCAGGGGCATGGCCGTCGAACCCGTGGACACGTCGCTACCAGCAGCGCGACGTGTCGAAGTCAGAGAGCACGTCCGCCGTGGGCTGGCTGTCGGGCGCGTTCCTGCTACTGCGCCGCGAGGCCTTCGACCAGGTCGGCGGCTTCGACCCCGACTTCTTCATGTACTTCGAAGACGTCGATCTGGGGCGCCGGCTCGCCGAGGCCGGTTGGTCGAACCTCTTCGTCCCCGGCGCCGAGGTCATGCACATCGGGGGCGAGAGCACCGCGAGGTCGGCCGACGTGATGATCACGGCACACCACAGGTCGGCGCACCGCTACATCGCCAAGACCCACCCGGGGCCGCTCTGGCGTCCCGTCGTCGCCGCCGTCGGCATCGGGCTGCGGCTGCGTGCGAGGGTCGCCATCGCGGCGGGTCGTCGCCCGGCCTGAGCGCGGCCGGGGTTGCGACACCGCAGCGTCAGCGACCGGACCAGTCAGCGCCCGTCTTGAGGGCACTCCGCGGGATCGACAGCGAGTCGAGGGCGGCGTAGAAGCCGGTGGCGTTCAGGTTCTTGTACTGCACGCCCACGGCCTGCATGGCGTAGACCATGTCCATGGTGGTCATGTGACGCAGGGAGCGGACGCCGACCATGCAGACGTAGCCGCTTCCGACCTCGGGCAGGTTGTCGGTGCAACGGATGATGAGCATGTCGGTGTCCTTCTGTCGTGGGGATCGGGTCCGGCGCGCGGTCAGCGTCGCCAGTAGTCCGCGTTCTGGGTCAATGCCGATCGCGCGATGCCCAGAGAATTGATGACGTCGTAGAACTGGGCTCGGTTCACCTCGTAGAACGGAGTGCCGGCAACGCGCATCGAGTTGATCATGTCGATGGTCGAGAGATGGCGGAGGCTTCGGACGCCCGCGAGGACGGTGTAGCCGAGCGCCTGTTCGGTGAGACTCTCATTGGCTCGGATGATGATGACCTCGGAGTCCCTGTCGACCTCGAGCGGGATGTCGCCGACGTACGCCGGGGTGTAGTCGAAGTGCCAGGGCTCAGGCCGGCTGAACGAGTTGCCCGTGGGCATCCAACCGTACGAGGGCGCGTTCGCGTCCATCCAGCGCTTGGCCGCCGAACCGGCCGTCGCGACCCCGGCACCGAAGTCGCAGGCGATGCCCCAGCCGTGATTCGAGGTCCCCGGGTAGGCCGCGAGGTTGCCGGTGCCGTTCTGGTAGGCGTTCCAGTAGTCGACCTGTCGCGAGTACGTGCGGTACCCCTCGGTGATGGCGAGGGGGTGGCCGACGGCGTTCGAGAAGGCGAGGCTGAGGGCGAGGTACTGGCGTGCCGCATCGGTCCGCAGATAGCCCGAGCCGGCGACGCTCGCCGAGACGGGTGTCAATGCACTGGCGGGGATGTTGCCGTTTGCGTAACCGCCCCAGGCGCTCAGCTCGGCGACGGCCAGGGCCTCGGCGATGCTGTCGGTCGCCGCCGAGGTTTCGCCCAGGCTGACGGCGGCGTGTGCGGCGGCGGGCCGCAACACGGCGGCCGCACCTGTGGCGACGACAGAGGCGGCGGCGAGCGAGAGCAAGTGGCGACGATGGATTCCGCGCGTGATCTTGTCCCCCGACTCTGCCTGATCAACAGAGGAGTGCATACTCCGAAGATTGCACGGATGTCACGATCAGGCCACCCCCCGAGCGGGAGTCGGCAGAAAGGGGGACTAGCCCAGCAGGCCCATCAGGTAGGCGCCGTAGCCGCTCTTGACGAGGGGCTTGGCCAGCCGGCGGAGTTGCTCGTCATCGATCCAGCCACGCCGCCAGGCGAGTTCTTCGATGCAGCCGATCTTGTACCCCTGTCGGTGCTCGATGACGCGGACATACTCGGATGCCTGCATCATCGACTCATGGGTGCCGGTGTCGAGCCAGGCGGTGCCCCGGTCGAGAACCTGCACCTGCAGCTTGCCCGCCTCGAGGTAGCGCTCGTTGATGGTCGTGATCTCGAGTTCTCCCCTCGAGCTCGGCTCGATTCCCTTGGCGATCTCTACCACGGAGTTGTCGTAAAAGTAGAGGCCAGGGACGGCGTAATTGCTCTTGGGATTCTCGGGCTTCTCCTCGATGGAGCGGGCCGTGAAGGTCTCGTCGAAGTCGACGACACCGTAGGCCCGGGGGTTCGACACGTGGTAAGCGAAGATGACGCCGCCGTCGGGGTCGGTATTGGCGCGGAGGTTCGAGCCCAGCCCGACGCCGTGGAAGATGTTGTCGCCGAGGACGAGGGCCACCTTCTCGTCGCCGATGAACTCTTCGCCGATGATGAATGCCTGGGCCAGGCCGTCGGGTGAGGGTTGGATGGCATAGGTCAGTTCGATGCCGAGGTCGGACCCGTCGCCGAGGAGGCGCTGGAACTGGGGCGCGTCATCGGCGGTCGTGATGATCAGGATCTCGCGGATGCCAGCCGACAACAGCGTCGAAAGGGGGTAGTAGACCATGGGCTTGTCGTAGATCGGCATCAACTGCTTCGAGATGCCCTTGGTGATCGGGTAGAGACGTGTGCCGGACCCGCCGGCGAGGATGATTCCGCGCATGTCTGCCTAGTTCTCGGTTCGGTGCTGTTCGTAGAAGGCCTGGCACTCGTCCCAGGTCGGGAGGAGCCCGAGGCTTTCGGCCTCACTCAGGGTAGGGGCCGATGTGTCCTTCGGCGAGAGGAGGATGTCGCCTATGTCGTCGGGGAAGACGAGCCCGATGTCGGCGTCGAGGACACTGAGGCCCTTCTCGCGCTCGGGGTTGAAGGTCTCGGTGACGAGATAGTTCACGGTCGCGCCCTCGGTCAGGGCGACGATGGCGTGCCCCAGCCCCTCGGAGAGGTAGACCGCGCGACGGTCGACATCGTCGATGATGACGGAGTCCCACTGACCGAAGGTCGGCGAGCCGACCCGGATGTCGATGACGAAGTCGATGAAGGCCCCTCGGGGGGCCGAGACGTACTTGGCCTGGCTCGGCGGAACGAGCGCATAGTGAATGCCCCGTGCGACGCCGCGCGCGGACACCGACGTGTTGGTCTGTTTGAGGTCGAGGGGGTGGCCGACGACATCTTGCAACACGTCGTATCGGTACTGCTCGAAGAAGACGCCGCGGTCGTCCCCGTGTTGCTTCGGGGTGAACTCCCAGGCGCCAGGGATTGCCAGTTCTCTGGTCTGCACTCCGAGAGTCTAGCAACGGCCGTGTGGGGGCGGATCTCGGTCCCCCACCAGGCCGGACCCCGCGCTTCCGGCGAAGAAAACTGCGTACGCGCGCATGCGGCCGCGCAGAGCGCACCCGCTAGCATCGACTGATCCGTCCGAGAACGACCACCCCAAGGAACAAGCGTGAAAATCCTCGTCACCGGCGGAGCCGGCTTCATCGGCTCCAACTTCGTCCGCCGCACGCTCGAAGACGCCTACCCGGGCCTCGAAGGGGCCGAGGTCGTCGTCCTCGACGCGCTCACCTACTCGGGTAACGAGGCCAACCTGGTGAGCGTCGCCGACTCCCCCCGCTACACGTTCGTCAAGGGCGACATCCGTGACGGCGCCCTGCTCGACACGCTCTTCCCCGAGGTCGACGCCGTCGTCCACTTCGCCGCGGAGTCGCACGTCGACCGCTCGGTCCGCGACGCCTCGATCTTCGTCGAGACCAATGTGCTCGGCACCCAGCAGCTGCTCGACGCCGCCCTGCGCAACGACCTGAAGCGCTTCGTCCACGTGTCGACCGACGAGGTCTACGGCTCCATCGCCGAGGGCTCGTGGGCCGAGGACCGCCCGCTCGAGCCGAACTCGCCCTACTCCGCCTCGAAGGCCGGCAGCGACCTGCTCGCCCGCAGCTACCACCGCACGCACGGGCTGAACGTCTCGATCACGCGCTGCAGCAACAACTACGGCCCGTACCACTTCCCCGAGAAGGTCATCCCGCTCTTCGTCACGAACCTGATCGACGACGTGCACGTCCCGCTCTACGGCGAGGGCAACAACATCCGTGACTGGCTGCACGTCGACGACCACACCCGCGGCATCGCGATGGTGCTCGTCAGCGGCCGTGCGGGCGAGATCTACAACATCGGCGGCGGCACCGAGCTCACCAACAGAGAGCTCACCGGGATGCTGCTCGAGGCCACCGGCAAGGACTGGTCGTACGTCGACCGCGTCCAAGACCGTCTGGGCCACGACCTGCGGTACTCCGTCGACATCTCCAAGATCCGCGACGAGCTCGGCTACGAGCCCCAGGTCCCCTTCGAGAAGGGCCTCGCCGACGTCGTCCAGTGGTACCGGGACAACCGCGAGTGGTGGCAGCCGCTCAAAGAGCGCGCCGCCCTCTGATGGCCACCGCCCAGAACTCCAAGTACCTCGTCACCGGGGCCCGAGGCATGCTCGGCACCGATCTCCTCGAAGCGCTCTTCGGACGTGACGTCACGGTGCTCGGCCGTGCCGACCTCGACGTGACCGACCGGGACGCCGTCTTCGCTGCCGTCCAGGGGCACGACGTCGTCATCAACGCCGCTGCGTACACCGCCGTCGACGCGGCCGAGACCGACGAAGAGGCCGCGCTCGCCGTGAACGGCACCGCAGCCGGCCTCCTGGCCGAGGCCACCGCCTCCGTCGGGGCGAAGCTCGTCCAGGTCTCGACCGACTACGTCTTCGACGGCGACGCCACCGAGCCCTACGCCGAGGACGCCACCATCGCGCCGGTGAGTGCGTACGGCCGCACCAAAGCCGAGGGAGAAAAGCTCGCCCTCGCGGCCAACCCCGACGGCACCTACGTCGTGCGCACGGCGTGGTTGTACGGCGCCCACGGGGGCAACTTCGCGAAGACCATGGTCAAGCTGGCGGCGTCACACGACACGGTCTCGGTCGTGGACGACCAACTGGGGCAGCCGACCTGGACGGCCGACCTCGCGACGCAGATCGTCGCGTTGCTCGACTCCGACGCCCCTGCCGGCGTGTACCACGGCACCAACTCGGGCAGCGCGAGCTGGTTCGAGTTCGCCCAGGCGGTCTTCGACGAGGCCGGCCTCGATCCTGCCCGGGTGCTGCCGACGGACAGCTCGGCCTTCGTCCGACCCGCACCGCGACCGAGCTTCAGCGTCCTCGGCCACGATGCATGGACACGGGCCGGGCTGACGCCGATGCGTCCGTGGAGAGAAGCGCTGGCCGAGGCCGCGAACAGGGGAGTGTTGCAGACCGATGACCACGCTGCGAGTAGTCGTTGACCAGATCCTGGCTCCCATCCCCGGGGGCATCGGTCGGTACACCGAAGAGCTGACCCGGGCCCTCATCGAGACCGCTCCCCGCGGTTGCGAGGTCGCAGGCGTGGTGGCGGCCCATCCGCAGACCGACTACGACCGGTTGAGCGACCTGCTGCCCGGGCTGTCCCATGTCGCCAAGTCACCGCTCGGTCGCCGAGAATTGGCACTGGCGTGGCAGGGCGGCGTCGTCGGCCTCCCCGGGCGCGGCATGGTCCATGCGACCAGCCTGTTCGCCCCCCTCTACCGGCACGACCGTGCGCTCGACCCGGGAACACAGACGGTCGTCACCGTCCACGACACCGTCCCGTGGACTCACCCCGAGACCCTCACCCCACGCGGCGTCCGCTGGCACAAGGCCATGACCAAGCGCGCATTCAAGCACGCCGACGGCGTCGTCGTGCCGACCCACAGCGTGGCCCGCGAACTCGCCGAACTCTTCCCCTTCGGAGACCGCCTGCGTGTCATCGGTGGGGCGGTGAGCCCCAAGCTCGCCGTTCCTGCGGACGCCGACGAGGTCGCCGATTCTCTCGACCTGCCCGAGCGCTACGCACTGAGCGTCGGCACGCTCGAACCGCGCAAGGGCATCGAGCCGCTCATCCAGGCTCTTGCACACCCCGACGCGCCCGACCTGCCGTTGCTGATCGTCGGACCCGAGGGCTGGGGTGACGTCAAGGTGGCCGACCTGGTGGCCGCCGCCGGCCTGCCCGCCGACAAGGTCCGCACCATGGGCTTCGTGTCAGACGAACAGCTGGCCGTGCTGCTGCAGCGGGCCTCGGTCTTCGTGTTCCCCAGTCTCGCCGAGGGTTTCGGGCTGCCGGTCGTGGAGGCCTTCAGCCTGGGCACGCCCACCATCGTCTCGGACGCGCCCGCCCTGCTCGAGGTCGCGGCCGACGCAGCCGTCAGCGTGGCCCGTGAAGACGCTGCGGGTTACCCTGAGCGGCTCGCGCAGGCCATGTTCCAGGTCGTCTCCGACGTCGAACTGTCGACTCGTCTCGGCATCGCCGGGATCGACCGTGCACGAGCCTTCAGTTGGCGGGACTCGGCCGACAAGGTGTGGCAGCTCCACGCCGACCTCTGAACCACAGCGCGGCCCGAGGGGCGACGTGAGCGCCCCACGGTGCCGCGCCGCGCCTCCTCGTCCCGCCGGGTTGCGTCGTCAGACGGCAGCCCTCGAGGGACGCTCCAGGTCGGACGTCAGGGTGTGGGGGCCGAGGTCGTGGCCTGGGCCACCGCGGCCCGCATCGCGTCGTAGTCGGGGTAGACGTTGTCGTAGGTCGGCGGCACGAGCTCGAGGCTGGTGATCTGCTGCGACTTGGCCTTTACGGCCAGGTCGACGAAGGCGGCCAGGGCCCCTTGCGGGATGTCGGTGTCGACGGTCTGCACCCCTGCCGACGCGACGGCCTGGAACTTCGACAGCACCGTCGCCGGCTGGAACTGGGAGAGCAGAGCCTGCTGGACCTCTCGTTGACGAGCCATGCGGTCGTAGTCGCTGGTGCCGTGCCGGGCCCTCGCGTACCAGAGCGCGTGATAGCCGTCGAGCTTCTGGTCTCCGGGCTCGATCCAACCGTCGACGTTGATCGGCTGGCCGTTGCGATCGACACCCCCGTTGATCGGGATGCGCTGCTGCACGTCCACCTGGATGCCACCCAGGGCGTCGATGAGGTCGACGAAGCCCTGCATGTCGATCAGGGCGTAGTACTGCACGGTCAGGCCCGTGATGCCCTCGACCGCATCACGCATCGCCTCGACACCGGGGTTGCTGCCCTTCGACTCGGCGTCGGGGTAGAGGTCGGGGTGCTCCTCCCCGTAGGTGTAGAGGAAGCTCACGAGGCAGTCGTCGCCGCAGTCGTAGCCGTCGGGGTAGTCGCCGTACAGCGGCGACCCCGCGACGAAGGGTGCGTCGTACAGGTTGCGGGGAATGCCCACGATGGTGGTCGCGCCGGTCTCGGCGTCGATGCTGGCGACCGAGATGCTGTCGGGGCGCAGACCGGTGCGGTCGGCCCCGGCGTCGCCGCCGAGCAACATGATGTTGTAGCGCCCGTCGACGGGAGGCGCGGCGTCGGCCCTCGAGGTGAAGAGACTGTTGAGCAGACCGTGCTGCACCCCGGCGAGGTAGGCCCCGTAGGCGGCGGGTCCGACGGTCACCACCATCAACAGCACCATGGCTCCGGCGATGAGGCCGCGGGCCGAGGGGGCCGTCCGGACGATGCGGGCCAACCGGAGCGTGTCGACGGTCAGCACCACCCACAGCACCGCGTAGTACGCGAGGAAGACCTGGACGACGGTCAGGGCGACGACGTTGGTCGCGATCTCGATCAGGGGCGAGCGGAAGGCGAACGCCAGGACGACGACGACGACCGCGACCGCCCAGAAGACGAGGGTGGAGGCGAGCCCCCACCGGCCGAGGCGGCGACTACCCGCGAGCACCTGCGCCGACCCGGGCACGACCACGTTCAGCAGGACGAGCACCCACGCCCGCTTCGTCATGAACGGCTCGGAGGTGACGTCAGGATGACGGACGGGCAGAGAAGCGCTCACAGCGATCGACGCAGGTCGGCGTTCTTCTGCTCGACCAGCTCGGCGAGGGACTCGGCGTGGCGGGCCAGCCGCTCGGCGACCACCGGGTCGTGCGAGCCGATGATGCGGGCCGCGAGCAGACCGGCGTTCACCGCGCCGCCGATCGAGACCGTCGCCACGGGGATGCCGGCCGGCATCTGCACGATCGAGAGCAGCGAGTCCAGGCCGTCGAGCTTGGCCAGGGCCACGGGCACACCCACCACGGGAAGGGTCGTGACCGACGCGATCATGCCGGGCAGGTGCGCGGCTCCCCCGGCCCCGGCGATGATGACGGACAGTCCACGACCGGCGGCATCGCGACCGAAGGCGATCATCTTGTCGGGCGTGCGGTGGGCCGAGACGACGTCGACCTCGTGCGGGATGCCCAGCTCGGACAGGACGGTCGAGGCCCCCTGCATGGTGGGCCAGTCGCTGTCGGAGCCCATGACGATGGCGACCTTCGCGGGTACGGCGGGGTCGTTCGGGCGCACGTCGGTGCTCTTCGGGTCGGACACGGACTAGAGGATAGCCGTCAGTCGGTGAAGAACTCGACAGCGGCGCGCGCCCGGAAGACGGCCTCGTCGAGGTCGTCGCCGACCACGGTGACGTGCCCGACCTTGCGACCCGGCCGGGGATCTTTGCCGTAGTCGTGCACCTTGACCGCCGGCTGGTCGGCCATGAGGGCGGGCAGACGGTCGGCCATCGACCCGGTCGCGGGCCCGCCCAGCACGTTCAGCATGACGCTCCACGGCCGGTGGGGGGCCGTGTCGCCGAGGGGCAGGTCGAGCACGGCCCGGAGATGCTGTTCGAACTGGCTCGTGGTCGACCCGTCGATCGTCCAGTGCCCGGTGTTGTGCGGCCGCATGGCGAGCTCGTTGATCAACAGGCGGTCGTCGGTCGTCTCGAAGAGCTCGACGGCCAGGACCCCGGTGACGTCGAGCCGTTCGGCGACCGTCCGCGCGATCTCGTCCGCCACGTCGGCCAGGCGACCGGCGCTCGAGGGCGCCGGGGCGAAGACCTCGGAGCACACCCCGTCGCGTTGGATGGTCTCGACGAGGGGCCAGGGGACGATGTCGCCGCTCGGCCGTCGGGCCACGAGCTGCGACAGTTCGCGCCGGAACGAGACGAGCTCTTCGACCAGGAGCGCGCCTCCGTTGCCGTCCTCGGCCAATGCGCCGAACCAGTCGTCGGCGTCGTGGGCCGCCGAGACCACGCGAACGCCCTTGCCGTCGTAGCCACCCCGCGCGGTCTTGACGACCGCCCGGCCACCGTGGTCGGCGAGGAACGCCTCGAGCTCGGTGGCGTCTCGGACGGACGCCCAGTCGGGAACGGGCAGTCCGAGCTCGGAGAGCCGCTGACGCATCACGATCTTGTCCTGCGCGACGGCCAGCGCGGACGGCCCGGGGTGCACGCGCACGCCCGCGTCGACGAGAGCGGCGAGGACGTGCTGGGGAACGTGCTCGTGGTCGAAGGTGATCACGTCGACCGTGCGGGCGAAGTCGAGGACGACGTCGACGTCGTGGTAGTCGCCCACCCGGGTCGCGGCCAGCCGGGCCGAACTGCCCTCGGCCTCGGCGAGGACGCTGATCTCGATGCCGAGGTGGACGGAGGGCGGGATCATCATGCGGGCCAGCTGCCCTCCGCCGACGACTCCGACGCGGTAGGTCATTTCGACTCCTGACTGCGCGACCGCCCCACGGATGCGAGGATGGCGGGCACGCGAACGATCGCGGTCGACCCGAAACCGTCCGGCCGGGCCCGATCCATCTTGGCCGATCCCCGAAGGAGATGCATGCTGCGCCTCGCCAGACAGCTCGTTCGGTACGGGCTCATCGGTCTGTGCGGACTAGTCGTCGACCTCGGCGTCTTCAACGCCCTGCGCCTGACGGTCCTCGACCCTGAGGTAACGGCGGGCGGGCCCGTCCTCGCGAAGGTCGCGTCGAGCATCGTCTCAATCGTGGTCGTCTGGTTGGGCAATCGGTTCTGGACCTTCGGCGACACTCGCCGTGACGGTGCCGCGCGCGAGGCCGTCGAGTTCTTCGCGGTGGCGCTCGGCGGCATGGTGATCGGGCTGGCCTGCCTGTGGGTGTCTCACTACGTGCTCGGGCACCGCTCCGCCCTGGCCGACAACGTGGCGTCCAACGTCGTGGGGCTCGCCCTCGGCACGGTGTTCCGGTTCACTCTCTACCGGCTGTGGGTGTTCCACCCGTCTCGCACGCGGCCGACGCTGGAGGCTGACACCTCGCAGGGCCACGAGACGCGTCTCGAGACCGCGACCCGCTAGGGCCGGCCGAGCGCCCGGTACTCGAAGCCCGCGTCGCGCCATTCCGCGGGGTCGAAGACGTTGCGGGCGTCGACGATGCGACGACTCGAGACCAGCGCGGCGACCTCGGCCGGCCGGAGCGCCTTGAACTGCTTCCATTCGGTGAGGACCAACACGAGCTCGGCGCCGCGGAGCGCGCTCGGGACGTCGTCGACGTAGCCGAGGTCGGGGGCCAGCCGGGCGGCCGTCTCGTTGGCCTCGGGGTCGTGGACGACCACGTCGGCGCCCGCGGCGTGGAGTCGGCGGGCGACGTCGAGTGCCGGCGAGTCGCGGACGTCGTCGCTGTCGGGCTTGAACGCCACACCCAGCACGGCGATGCGCGCCCCCCGCACCTCGTCGAGCATCTCGCCCGCGAGGTCGACGACGCGGTCGCGGCGACGGAGGTTGACGGCGTCGACGTCGGCGAGGAAGTCGAGGGATTCGAGGCCCAGCTCGCGCGAACGGGCCCGGAAGGCCCGGATGTCCTTCGGCAGGCATCCGCCGCCGAAGCCCAGGCCTGCGTTGAGGAACCGCCGGCCGATGCGGGCGTCGTGCCCGATGGCGTCGGCGAGCTGCGTCACGTCGGCGCCGGTGGCCTCGGCGATCTCGGCCATCGCGTTGATGAACGAGATCTTGGTCGCGAGGAACGCGTTGGCCGAGACCTTCACGAGCTCGGCCGTCGCGTACCCGGTCACGAGGCGGGGCGTGCCTGTGGCGAGTGCCGTCGCGTAGACCTCGTCGAGCACGGCCGTCGCACGCTCACCGGCGTCGCCGGAGGGCACGCCGTAGACGAAGCGGTCGGGAGCGACGGTGTCGGCCACGGCGAAACCCTCGCGGAGGAACTCGGGGTTCCAGGCCAGATCGGCCCCCGAGGAGGCGCGGACCAGGTCGGCGAGGCGGCTCGCGGTGCCGACGGGAACGGTGGACTTGCCCACGACGAGGTCGCCGTCGGCGAGGTGGGGCAGCAGCCCCTGGACGGCGGCGTCGACGTACGTCAGGTCGGCCGCGTCGCTGCCCGCCGTCTGGGGGGTGCCGACGGCGACGAAGTGGACCTGCGAACCCGCGGCGTCGGCGGGGTCGGTCGAGAACCGCAGTCGACCCGAGTCGAGGGCGCGGCGGAGGGCCTCGGGCAGGCCGGGCTCGAAGAAGGGCGCGTGGCCCGACGAGAGCATGTCGATCTTGCGGGGGTCGACGTCGATGCCGACGACCTCGTGCCCGAGGTCGGCCATGCACGCGGCGTGCACGGCTCCGAGGTACCCACAACCGATGACGGAGATTCGCATGCACACACCCTATGGCGTGCCCGCGGCGGTCAGACGACCGGCCCGTGACCCCAGGCCGTCGTCTCGTCGTTCCCGACGGACTGCTCGTGCTGGCGACGCTGGGCGACGCTGTTGAGGTTCGACTCCATGAGGTCGTGCAGGGTCGACTGGACGAGATCAGCCGACGGGACGTCCCAGAGGACGAGCGGACGGTCGAGGCCCGTGTTGATCAGGACGTCTCCGCTGCGGAACGCGCTCTGCACCGAGTTCTTGCGCACCGTGAGGTCGTACCCGCGGCTGTGCAGCAGCTCTTGGCGAGTGCGCACGAAGAGCCCTTTGCGCACGACGAGGCGTCGCGAGGTGATGACGTAGCGCTTGCCGAGCCAGATCAGCACGGGGACCAGCCAGAGCAGCACGATCAGGGCGAGGGCCGCACCCAGCACGACGTAGTTCTGCCACTCGACGTCGAAGCGACCGCCGAAGTAGCCGGTCGCGGCGCAGATGCCGACGAGCGCGAGCGAGGGCCAGAACAGCACCCGGGCATGGGGACGCAGCCGCGCGACGACGTACTCGGTCGGCTGCGGTCCGTCGGTGCTCACAGGCTCATTCATACCGCAGATGCGTGACGTCACCCGAAGCGACGGCCGTCAGTTCGCCGGTCGAGGCGGAACGGACGACCAGCCGACCCGCCTCGTCGACGTCCACCGCCTCGCCGACCAGGGCCGCGCCGCCGGGTAGTTCGACGCGGACTCCGCGTCCCAGGGTCGCGCAGTCCTCGCGGACCAGCGCCAGGGCGCCACTCGCGATCGCGTCGCCGCGGGCTGCGGCGAGGTCGCCGACGAGCCGTGCCAGGCCCGAGACCCACGACGACGTCACGGCGTCCGCGAGCTCGAGGGCCGCGCCCCGCGCACCGTGCAGACCGAGCGACGTCGAGGTCGGGGTGGGCAGGTCGTCGGCGGGCACCGTGAGGTTGACCCCGGCACCCACGACCACGGCGCTCGCGTCGGGTCGCAGCTCGGCGAGCAGGCCGCAGACCTTGTCACCGTCGACCTGCACGTCGTTGGGCCACTTCAGCGTGACGTCGCCGCTCTCGACCACGCCCCGCACGGAGGCGCGCATCGCCACCCCGGCGAGGAGCGGCACCCAGCCGAGCGAGTCGACCGGCAGGTCGCCCCGGTGCAGCAGGACGCTCACCGCGAGGGAACGACCGGGCGTGGTGTGCCACCGTCGGTCGAGCCTGCCCCGCCCCGCGGACTGGTCGAGGGTCAGCCAGGTCGACAGGTGCGGCTCGTCGACGGCTGCCAGCAGGTCGGCGTTGGTCGACCCGGTGGACTCGAGGACCACGAGACGGGGACTGACTGACGCGCTGAGGGGGAAGGCCATCGTCCCAGCCTACGGAACCGCAGTTGACGACTCCTACGACGTCCGGGGGCGTCCACGCGTGGAAACCTCCAACGGATGGCCACGGGTCGGTCAGTAGAGTGAGGCGCGTGACTCCTGACTCCGCGCCCCACACCGACGCCGCGCCCGACCTGCACACCACCGCGGGCAAGCTCGCCGATCTCAAGGCCCGCTATCACGAGGCCGTGACGGCCAGCGGCGAGGCCGCGATCGCCAAGCAGCACGCCAAGGGCAAGAAGACGGCCCGAGAGCGGATCGACGAGCTGCTCGACCCGGGCTCGTTCGTCGAGCTCGACGAGTTCGTCCGGCACCGCACGCACGCCTTCGGCATGGAGGCCAAGCGACCCTACGGCGACGCGGTCGTCACGGGCACGGGCACGATCCACGGCCGCCAGGTCGCGGTCTACTCGCAGGACTTCACCATCTTCGGCGGCTCGCTCGGCGAGGTCGCGGGCGAGAAGATCATCAAGGTCATGCAGTTGGCCCTCAAGACCGGGGTGCCCATCATCGGCATCCTCGACTCGGGCGGGGCGCGAATCCAGGAAGGCGTCGTCGCCCTCGGCAAGTACGGCGAGATCTTTCGGCTGAACACGGCCGCCTCGGGCGTCATCCCCCAGATCTCGCTGATCATGGGCCCCGCGGCCGGAGGCGCGGTGTACTCCCCCGCGCTGACCGACTTCGTGATCATGGTCGACAAGACGAGCCACATGTTCGTCACCGGGCCGGACGTCATCAAGACCGTGACGGGCGAGGACGTCGGCTTCGAAGAACTCGGCGGCGCCCTGACCCACAACAAGGTCTCGGGCGTCTCGCACTACCTCGCGAGCGACGAGGACGACGCCCTCGACTACGCCCGGGCCCTGCTGTCGTACCTGCCCGACAACAACCTGGCCGACCCGCACGTCTTCGACGTGCCGGTCGAACTCGAGACCACCGACCACGACCGCCAGCTGAACACCCTGATCCCGGACAGCCCCAACCAGCCCTACGACGTGATGACGGTGATCGAGCACGTCGTCGACGACGGGGAGTTCCTCGAGGTCCAGCCGCTCTTCGCGCCCAACATCGTCGTCGGCTTCGGCCGGGTCGAGGGCCGCCCGGTGGGCGTCATCGCCAACCAGCCGTCCGCCATGGCCGGCACGCTCAACATCGAGGCCGGTGAGAAGGCCAGCCGCTTCGTGCGCTTCTGCGACGCCTTCAACATCCCGATCCTCACCCTCGTCGACGTACCCGGCTACCTGCCCGGCACCGACCAGGAGTGGACGGGTGTGATCCGCCGCGGCGCCAAGCTGCTCTACGCCTACGCCGAGGCCACGGTCCCGCTCGTGACGGTGATCACCCGCAAGGCCTACGGCGGCGCCTACATCGTCATGGGGTCGAAGCAGCTGGGCGCCGACATCAACCTCGCCTGGCCGACGGCCGAGATCGCCGTGATGGGCGGGCAGGGTGCCGTCAACATCCTCTACCGCAACGAGATCAAGGCGGCGGCCGAAGCCGGCGAGGACGTCGCAGCCGTGCGCACACGGCTCGCGAACGAGTACACCTACAACGTCGCGAGCCCCTTCCTCGCCGCCGAGCGGGGTGAACTCGACGGCGTCGTCGAACCGGCGGCGACCCGGGTCGCCGTGATCAAGGCGCTGCGAGCCCTCAAGACCAAACGGGCGACCCTGCCGCCGAAGAAGCACGGGAACATCCCCCTGTGAGCGGGCGCCACGCAGCCGATTCCCCCGACGCGACGGAACGCCCCACCGACGCGGACGAGCAGCCGTCGGCGCCCCTGCTCAGGGTCGTCGCCGGAGACCCGACGCCCGACGAACTGGCGGCGGTGACGGCGTTGCTAGCCGCCGTCGAGGCCGGCCGGGCCGAGGCGGCGGCGACGACGCCCTCCCGACCCACGACGTCGGCCTGGACGCGGTCGGCCCGGGCACCCCGTCCCGCCATCGCGGCCGGCGAGGGCCGTTGGCGAGGTTTCGCGGGCTGACTCCCCCGGGACGGCGGTGGACGCGGCCGTCCTCGCCCGCCTGTCCCCCTAAATGACGACTGCACAGGCGGCCTCGAGCGACCATGCTTGCACGTGCTGGGTGTCTCGTGGAGTCACACCACCGAACAGAGGCCGACCAGGGTGAACGGGTCGCTGCCGGGGGTAGTCAGGGCGGCATTCGGGTTGCCGCCCTGGCTCAGGTTCTCGGAAGGGCCGGACGATCGTCCGGCCCTTCCTCATGTCGTGGGTGCCCGTCGCGCCGGGGGCCGTCGGATGATCAGGGGGCCGAGCGAGGGATCTGCAACCAGAGCTGGACTTCGTCGCCGTCGTCGTCCTCGTCCGCGTCGGCCGAGACCCCCCGGCCGAGCGCGCTCGAGGACAGGTCTGCCGAGCCGAGCCCGACGACCGTGACCGCGTCGTCTCCCCCGCCCTGGACGGTCCGGACGATGATGCGATCGGCGAGCGAATCGCGCAGGGCCCCGGCGAGCACGGCATGGACCCGTCGCAGATCCGTCGGTCCGAGGTCGTCGATGCCTCCCTCGTCGAGGAGACTGACGACGGCCCCGCGACGGCGCGCCGCCATGACCTCGTGACGGACGTCGTCGTCGAGGAGGCGCCGCCCCCGGATCTCGTCCCGGATCGCTCCCTCGAGGTTGAGGCACTCCTGTCGCTCGGCCGCGGTGAGGTCGCCGTGTCGGCGGACGATGGTCTGGAGCATCGGCCGTGCCGTACGACCCGTCTGCAGCAACCGGTACTGACGCTCGTTCACGTGGGCTTCCTGTGCGGCCTGCCAGTCCGCCGCTTCGTGCTCGGCGAGGATGAACTCGCGCGTTTCGCGCCCCGCGCGCGTGAGCGTGCTCGACATCGCATGGCTGAAGGCGACCCAGACCACGCTGCCGACGATGCCGAGGTCGGCGATCTGTTCGACGCCGGCCCACAGCACGCCGTGTACCGCCATGAAGCCGACCCCGAGCCAGGCGAAGCCCTGTCGACGCCTCGTGGACACGATCACCATGAGCGTGCCCACGGCGGCGACGTACCAGGTGGCGTAGCCGTTCTTCACCGAGCTGTCGAGCTCGGAGGTCACGACGAGCGGCAGGACGATGCTCACGGCCAGGCAGAACGAGGCCATCCACACGGGCATGATGACGTGCTTGCTGGGCCACAGCACGGCCACGGTGGCGGCGCCGTACAACGCCATGCACGCGACGACGGGCAGCGGATCGGTGAACCGGTCCAGCGACGCCACGGCCAGGACCAGGTGGTATGCCGAGAAGACCGCTGCCAGCGACACGATCAGCCACCGCGGCACGGAGACCCTCACGCGGCGCCCCCCGAGGTGCCCGTCTCGTCGGCGGGGTCGGGCGAAGGGTCGGGCGTCCGGCCTCCGTCGAGGAGCGCGTCGACCGGCCACCGCAGGCGAACGAGGGTTCCGCGCCCCGGTGCCGAGTCGATGGTCGCGAGCCCGCCGGCGTTGTTGAGTCTCTCGTGGATCGACACGCGGACCCCGAGACGCTCCGTCGGCACCGTCGTCGGTTCGAAGCCCTTGCCCGTGTCGCCGACCTCGACGGTCGTCAGGCCCGCCGGATCACGGGTGACGTGCACCCAGCGCTCCACGCCGGGCCCGTCGCCGGCGTGCTGCGAACTGTTGACGAGGGCCTGCACGGCGGCCGAGTAGAGCGCCTCGGCGGCGGTGGACGGGATGCCGTCGCCCTCGATCGGGCCCCGACGCAGCTCGACCGGGACCCCCAGGTCGGCCACGGCGGCCTCGATGCGGCCCACCATGCCGGCGATCGTGGTGTCGGACTCGTCGAACGGCGTGGTGCTCGCCGCGGCCGAGAGGTGGGACATGGCGTTCCGGGCCATGTTGGTCGACAGCTCGCGCTCGTCGGGCGACCACGCCCTGGCCGCCTGGATGAAGGTCGTCAGGACGCTGTCGTGGACGATGGCGTCGACCTGCACCCGCTCGAGCTCGGTGGCGTGCTCGCGGATCGCCTCGGAGTACCGCGCGACGGCGGTCGCCTGGGCCTGGTCGACGTTGGCCGCCGCCTGGCGCAGGATCACCACGAGGATCAGCACCGCGCCGCCGAGCAGGATGGCGTAGACGGAGTCGAGGGTCGCCCGCTGCGGGGAGACCGCCCCGCCCGACGGCGTCAGGCGGATGAAGCCGTAGACGGCCGGGGCGACGAAGAGGTAGCCGGTGGCGATCCAGGTCGAGAACGCCGAGGCGGCCGAGGCCGTCGCGACGGTGCACAGGTACCAGAGCCACGGCACGCTCGACTGGACCGCGCTGGGATCGTCGACGGCGAGGGGCCAGGTGACCAGGGCGATCAGGTAGGCGATGGCGACGAAGGCCTCGACCGTCGTGACGCCGCGCTGTACGAGGCTCGCCACGACCAACGCGAAGAACCCGCCGAACATCGCCAGGCCGATGACCCAGGCCCAGGCGAGTTGCATGCTGTCGACCTGACCGATCATGCCGGGCAGGGCTTGCAGGCCGAACACGAGTCCGGCCGCGGCGATGATCCGCCCCAGCACCTTGTCGAGCAGGGCGCGGCTGATCGGGTTGCGCGGGGGCCGGAGCGCTCCGAGCGGGATCGGGGCGCTCAGCCGACCCTCACCGGCCATCGCCGCCGTCTGCGTCGAGCCCCGGCAGGATGCCGTCCTCGACGGCGCGGCGGAGCAGGTCGACCTTGGTGGGTGCCGGTCGGCCGACCTCGACGTACTTGACGCGGATGCGGTCGAGGTACTCGCGGGCCGTCGAGTAGCCGATGCCGAGCTGCTGGGCGGCGAGCTTCAGCGGCAGGCCCGAGGCGTAGAGGTGCAGGATCTCGCGCTCGCGACGACCGAGCTGGGCCTTGGCGAAGTCGCGGTCGGCGTCGATCGCGCTCGCCCATTCGAGGTTGTTCAGCACGTCGCCCCGGGCGACCGTCGCGACGGCGGCCATGACGGTCTTCGTGGCGGAGGACTTCGGGATGACCCCGGCCGCCCCCGCGGCGAGCGCCTCGCGTACCGAGGCGACCCGGTCGGCGATGCTGTGCACGAGGACGGCGGACCCCGTGGCCTGAACGCGCTTGACGTTCTCGGTGACGGTCGAGCCGTCGCCGAGCGACAGGTCGAGGACGACGACGTCGACCTCGCGACCGGCGAGGTTCTCGACGAACTCCTGGACGCCGGCCGCGGTGAGGATCACCTCGAAGCCCTCGTTCTGGCAGGCGGCCTGGATGCCGAGCCGCACCGACTCGTGGTCGTCGACGACGGCGACCCGCACGGGTGCGGTCTCGCGGGTGGCGGTGGGGGTCTCGGTCGTGAGGTCTGACACGGTGATCCTTCTGTCGGCGTGTGCCCTGGTCCCTGAACCCCGGGCGTGCACGGGGTACATCGTAACGGGATCGCGGCTCAGGCAGGCAGCAGGCGCACCACCGTCTCGACGTGGTGCGTGTTCGGGAAGAGGTCGTAGGCCTGCAGGGCGTCGAGTGCGTAGCCGCGCTCGGCGAAGAGGGCGACGTCGCGGGCGAGGGCGACCGGGTCGCACGCGACGTAGACGACCTGGGCGGGGCGCAGGGCCGCGATCTCGGACACCACGTCGCGTCCCGCGCCCGAGCGGGGCGGGTCGAGCACGACCGTCGCGGCGGCGAGGCGCTGGCGCTCGGCGTCGCTCGCCTGTGACGCCGTCTGGCGCAACCAGCGCTCCACGCGTCCGGTCACGGCCGACGCGCCGATCCACTCGGCCAGGTTCTCGGAGGCGTGCTCGGTCGCCCGCTCGTCGCTCTCGACGCTCGTGATGCGCGTCCCCGCGCCGAACCGGTCGCCCACGGCGGCGGCGAGCAGTCCGACCCCGCCGTACAGGTCGAGGTTGGCGCCCTTCGGATCGAAGCGCTCGGGGTCGATCATGGTCTGCACCGCGGCGGTGAGCGTGGCGGCGGCCTCGCGGTGGACCTGCCAGAACCCGCCGTCGTCGAGGCGGAACTCGCGGTCACCGACGACCTCGGTGATGGTGGAGCGAGCCTGACGTCCGATGATCAGACGCGCGCCGCCCACGCTCGGGGCGACGACGTCGACGTGTTCCTCGCCGGGGAAGGCGTCGCCCAGCGGCGCCACCTCGGCGGCCTCCGGGGACGCGAGCGGCAGGTCGGGCACGTGCACGACCCGGTGCGAGCGCGCGGCGTACTGACCGGGACGCCCCTCGGCGTCGAGGTGGAGGCGGAGGCGCGTGCGCCACCCGGTGCCGTCACGCTCGTCGTCGCCCGGGAGGGCCTCGACCGTGACCCGGCCGTCGGCGTCGGCGACCCCGCCCATCCGGGTGAGCGCGTCGACCACCACGCGCCGCTTCAGCTCGCGCTGGTGGGCGAGCTGGATGTGCCCGAACTCGGCACCGCCGGCCCGGTCCGCCGGATCGACCTCGAGGGCCGCCGCGCCCCACACGTGTGGTCGGCGGTGTTCGCTCGCCTCGAGGACGCTCATCGTGTCGGCTCGCCAGAAGGCTTTCTTGCGGTCGTCGGCGATGCGCGCCACGACCTTCTCGCCGGGCAGGGTGTCGGTCACGAAGACCACCCGCCCGTCGAGTCGGGCCACCGAGATGCCCCCGTGTGCGATGCCCGTCACGTCCAGTTCGACCTCGCGGCCCAGCATGTCTCCCATGCGACGAGTCTGACAGGCTGGGCGGCATGACCGTCCCGCTCTACCTGGCCAGCACCTCCCCCGCCCGTCTCGCGCTGCTGCGCGCCGCCGGCATCGAGCCGGTGCTGATCAGCCCCGGCGTCGACGAGGAGGCCGCGGTCGCGATCGAGTCGGCACGCCTCGGCCGAGACCTCACGGCGGCCGAGACGGTGCAGCACCTCGCCCGGCTCAAGGCCGAGGCCGTTCTCCACACCGTGATCGACGGCCGCCCCCTCGACGGGCTGGTGCTCGGGGGCGACAGCGCCTTCGAGTTCGACGGCGAGGTGCACGGCAAACCGCACGAGCCCGCGCTGGCGCTCGACCGGTGGCGCCGGATGGCCGAGATCGGCCACGGCACCCTCTGGTCGGGCCACTGGCTGGTCGACCACCGCGGCGGCGCTCCGCGAGTCGGCGCCGACACCCCGTCAGGAGGCGCGGGCCGGGTCGCGAGCGCGTCCCTCACCTTCGCCGACGACCTCGACCCGCACGAGCTCTCGGCCTACGTCGAGACGGGCGAGCCGCTCGAGGTCGCGGGTGCCTTCACGATCGACGGTCGGGCGTCCGCGTTCATCACCCACATCGAGGGCACCCCGAGCGCCGTCGTGGGTCTCTCGGTGCCCGTGCTGCGGTCGCTCGTCCGGGGCTTCGGCGTGCCGTGGCACCAGCTGTGGACCTCGCCGACCGCCGGGTCCTTGTAGGTTCTGCCTCGCGCCTCCTGGTCCTTTTTGTGCACGTCAGCCAAAGGCAGGCGCGGACCGCGCAATAGGGTGGGGAACTATGCCGCGTATCAGCAAGGTCCTCATCGCCAACCGTGGAGAGATCGCCGTCCGCGTGATCCGGGCCGCGCGTGACGCCGGAATCGGCTCGGTGGCGGTCTACGCCGACCAGGACCGCGACGCCCAGCACGCCCGCCTCGCCGACGAGGCCTACGCCCTGGGCGGCACCACGAGCGCCGAGACCTACCTCGTCATCGACAAGATCCTCTCGGTCGCCCGCCGCTCGGGTGCCGACGCCGTGCACCCCGGCTACGGCTTCCTCGCCGAGAACGCCGACTTCGCCCGAGCCGTGCAGGCCGCGGGCCTGATCTGGATCGGCCCGTCGCCCGAGGCCATCGAGCAGCTCGGCGACAAGGTCTCGGCTCGGCACATCGCCGAGCGCGTCGGGGCGCCGCTCGCCCCCGGCACCCTGAACCCCGTCTCGGGTGCCGACGAGGTCCTCGAGTTCGTCGACCAGCACGGCCTGCCCGTCGCCATCAAGGCGGCCTTCGGTGGCGGTGGACGCGGCCTCAAGGTGGCCCGCACCCGCGACGAGGTCCCCGAGCTGTTCGACTCGGCCACCCGCGAGGCCGTCGCCGCCTTCGGCCGCGGCGAGTGCTTCGTCGAGAAGTACCTCGACCAGCCGCGCCACGTCGAGACCCAGTGCCTGTCCGACGCGCACGGCAACGTCGTCGTCGTGTCGACCCGCGACTGCTCGTTGCAGCGCCGCCACCAGAAGCTCGTCGAAGAAGCCCCCGCGCCGTTCCTCACCGACGAGCAGACCACGAAGCTGTACGAGTCCTCGAAGGCGATCCTGCGCGAGGTCGGCTACGTCGGCGCCGGCACCTGCGAGTTCCTGATCGGCAAGGACGGCACCGTCTCGTTCCTCGAGGTCAACACGCGCCTGCAGGTCGAGCACCCCGTGTCCGAAGAGGTCACCGGCATCGACCTCGTCCGCGAGCAGTTCCGCCTCGCCGAGGGCGGCGTGCTCGACTACGACGACCCCGAGGCCCGCGGCCACTCGTTCGAGTTCCGGATCAACGGCGAGGACGCCGGCCGCGGGTTCATGCCCGCCCCCGGCCCGATCCACGTCTTCAAGGCGCCGGGAGGCCCCGGCGTCCGCGTCGACAGCGGCGTCCAGGCGGGCGACGAGATCAGCGGCTCGTTCGACTCGCTCCTCGCCAAGCTGATCGTCACCGGCTCGTCGCGCGAGGACGCCCTCGAGCGCTCCCGTCGCGCCCTCGCCGAGTTCGAGGTCGCCGGCCTGCCGACGGTGCTGCCGTTCCACCGCGCGATCGTCGACGACCCCGCGTTCGCGCCCGCCGACGGCGCACCGTTCTCGATCTACACCCGCTGGATCGAGACCGAGTTCGACAACACCATCCCCGCGTGGAGCGGCGAGGCCGAGGCTCCGCGCCCGGCCGACGCACGCGACACCGTCGTGGTCGAGGTGGGCGGGAAGCGACTCGAGGTCTCGCTGCCGGCCGGTCTCGGGTCGCGCACCGCGCCTCCTGCGGTCGCCCCCAAGCGCCGGGGTGCTCCCCGGTCGTCGGTCGTGACCGCGACCGGTGCCGAGGTCAAGGCACCGATGCAGGCCACCGTCGTCAAGCTCGCCGTCGAAGCCGGTCAGCAGGTCGTCAAGGGCGACCTGGTGCTCGTGCTCGAGGCCATGAAGATGGAACAGCCCGTCGCCGCCCACCGTGACGGCACCGTCTCGGGCATCGCGGCCGTCGTCGGCGAGACCGTCTCGTCGGGCCACGTCCTGCTCAGCATCGACTGACCCCGCGCCGAGCCCGGCGGCGACCGGGGAGGCGGGTCGGCAGACCCTAGAGTGGACGCCATGTCTGAGACCACCACGCACCCGCTCGACGACCGCGCCGCCGACCCCTTCGAGGTCGCCCGCACCGCCGCCGCCGAGATCGCCGAGAAGACCGGCGTCGCCCGACACGACATCGCCCTGACGCTGGGCAGCGGTTGGGCCAAGGCCGCCGACCTGATCGGCGAGACCGTGGCCGAGGTCCCGGCGACCGAGATCACCGGGTTCGCCGCGTCGGCCGTCGTCGGCCACACGAGCTCGATCCGCAGCATCGCTTTGCCCTCGGGCAAGCACGCCCTCGTCATGGGTGCCCGCACGCACTACTACGAGGGCCACGGCGTGCGCCGGGTCGTGCACGGCGTGCGCACGGCCGCCGCCACGGGCGCGACGACGATGATCCTGACCAACGGTGCCGGCGGCATCAAAGAGACCTGGAAGCCCGGCACCCCCGTGCTGATCAGCGACCACATCAACCTCACGGCGGACTCGCCCCTCGAGGGCGCGACGTTCGTCGACCTGACCGACCTGTACTCGTCGCGACTGCGCGACGTCGCGCGCGGAATCGACCCCGACCTCGACGAGGGCGTCTACACGCAGTTCCGCGGCCCTCACTACGAGACGCCGGCCGAGGTGCAGATGGCCAAGGCGATCGGCGGCCACATCGTCGGCATGTCGACGGCCCTCGAGGCCATCGCCGCCCGCCAGTCCGGCATGGAGGTGCTCGGCATGTCGCTGATCACGAACCTCGCCGCGGGCATCCAGAAGACCCCGCTCAGCCACGCCGAGGTGCTCGAGGCCGGGCGCGACGCCGAGGCCAAGATCAGCGACCTGCTCGCCCGCATCGTGGCGGCCCTGTGAGCGGCGACGTGACGGGGCCCGGCGGCGACGGTCCCCTGGTCTCGCCCGACCTCGACGGTCTGATCGCGACGGCGACGGACTGGCGCGACCAGGACCCCGACGCCGAGACGCGAGACGAGCTCGACCGTCTGATCGCCCGTGCCGCGTCCGACGACTCGGACGCCGCCGTCGACCTCGCCGACCGCTTCGCCGGTCGCCTGCAGTTCGGCACCGCCGGTCTGCGCGGTGCCCTGGGCTCGGGGTCGAACCGCATGAACCGCGTCCTCGTGGCGCAGGCCGCGGCCGGCTTCGCGGCGTTCCTGCTCGGTCGCGAGTCGAGCCCCTCGATCGTCATCGGCTACGACGGGCGAAAGAACTCCGACGTCTTCGCGCGCGACACCGCCGAGATCATGGCGGCGGCCGGCGTGTCCGCGACGATCCTGCCGCGCGCCCTGCCGACCCCCGTGCTGGCCTTCGCCGTGCGCCACCTCGACGTCAGTGCGGGCGTCATGGTCACCGCCAGCCACAACCCTGCGCAGGACAACGGCTACAAGGTCTACCTCGGCGGCGTCGACGCCGGATCGCAGATCGTCTCGCCGGTCGACGGCGAGATCGCGGTCGAGATCGAGAAGGCGGCGCAGTCCCCCGTCACCCGGCTGGCCCGTTCGGACGACTACCGTGAGGCCGGCGACGACCTCGTCATGGAGTACGTGCGTCGCACCGCCGCCGTGGCCGGCACGGCAGCGACCGGTCGTCAGCCGCGCGTCGTCTACACCGCGATGCACGGCGTCGGGTGGGAGGTCGCGCGTCGCGTGTTCGCGACCGCCGGTTTCGCCGAGCCGATCCCGGTCAGCGAGCAGAGCGCTCCCGACCCGGCGTTCCCGACCGTGGCCTTCCCCAACCCCGAAGAGCCCGGCGCCATGGATCTCTCGTTCGCCACGGCCGACCGTGTCGAGGCCGACCTGGTCATCGCCAACGACCCCGACGCCGACCGGCTCGCGGTCGCGATCCCCGTCGACGGCGGCTGGCGTCGACTCAGCGGCAACGAGGTCGGCTCGCTGCTCGGTTGGCGCGCCGCCGAGCGCGCGCGTCGGGACGACCGCGACGGCACCCTGGCCGCGAGCATCGTCTCCTCCCCCGCCCTGCGCGAGATCGCCCGGGTGCACGGGCTCGACTACGTCGACACCCTCACCGGCTTCAAGTGGGTCTCCCGCGTCGGAGGTCTGCTCTACGGCTACGAAGAGGCACTCGGCTACCTCGTCGACCCCGACGTCGTCCGCGACAAGGACGGCATCTCGGCCGCGGTCGACCTGCTCGCCCTCGCCACCGAGCTGCACACCGCCGGGTCGAGCCTGGCCGAGCACCTCGTCGCCTTCGACGAGCGGTTCGGCGCCTACGCCTCGTCGCAGATCTCGATCAGGGTCGACGACCTCGCCACCATCACGGCGCTCACCGACGGTCTCCGTCAGCGGCCCCCGGCGACCATCGGCTCGCACCGCGTCGACCGCGTCGAGGACTTCCGCGACGGATTCGGGGCCTTCCCCGCAGGCGACATCCTGCGCTACTGGCTGACCGACGGCTCGCGCGTCATCGTCCGCCCGAGCGGCACCGAGCCCAAGCTCAAGGTCTACATCGACGCGTCGAGCACCGAGGGCGATGCCGTCGCCCGCCGAGCAGCGGCCGAGGCGGCCGTGGCCGACCTCGACGCGGGCATGCGGGCCCTGCTGGCCTGACGGTCGGGGCGGCGACCGCCCTGACGACGAAAGAGACCCCGGAGGCGCGACCTGCGCCTCCGGGGTCTCTCACGTCCGCGCTGTGGCGGCTCGCCCCGGTGCCGCACGCCGCGCTCAGCCGAGCGACTTCTGCAGCTTCTCGGTCAGCTCGGCCTGGTCGAAGTGGTTCTGGATCACGATGACGTCGGCGAACGTGGAGCCGATGGCCTCGACGAACTCGGCCGACGTGAGGATCACCTGCGCGTCGTCGCCGACCGAGGCGATCGAGCCGATGTCGGCCGCGACGACGTCGGCCTCGATGTCGAGCTTGGCCAGGACACGCTCGGCGTTGACCTTGAGGATTCCGCTGCTGCCGATGCCGGCGCCGCAGATGGTGACGATCTTCATGGGGCTGTCTCGATCCGTCGTGGGGTGGGTCAGGCGGGGACGCCCATCAACCGACGCACCTCGTCGACCGAAGTGGCGGCCGCGAGGGCGGGGATGACGGAGGCCTCGTTGAAGACGTTCGCGAGGTCGGCGATCGATTCGAGGTGGCCCCCGACCGTGACGATCGCGAGGCCGAGGACCACGCTGACCGGGTCGTTGTGCGGGTGCCCGAACGGGACCGGCTCGGCCAGGGTCACGACCGCCAGACCGTCGCGGACCACGTCGTCGCCCGGACGGGCATGGGCCAACACGAGGCCGGGCGCGATGACCACGTAGGGGCCGTGCTCGTCGATCATGCGGACCATCTCGTCGCCGTAGCCCTCGAGCGCGGCACCGGAGTCGACCAGCGCGTGCCCCGCGACACGGACGGCCTCACGCCAGTCGGCGACCCGGGCACCGATGACGACCGCCTCGTCGGGCAGCGGAGGGAGCGCCATGCTCAGACCCCCTCGAAGCCGGCGGTGATGCGGTCGGCCAGCGCCTCGCGGTCCTCGAGCGGCAGGAAGCATGACGCCGCGGCGTTGAGCTGAAACGTCTCGTGGTCGTCGAGGTCGTAGTCGAAGGCCTGGCTGAGGAGGGCGAGCTCTTTGCAGAGGCTCGTGTCGCTCATCAGGCGGTTGTCGGTGTTGACCGTCACGCTGTAGCCGAGCTGGTAGAGCAGGTCGAAGGGGTGGTCGTCGAGGTCCGTGCCCCAGGCCGCGATGGCACCGGTCTGCAGGTTGGACTGCGGTGACAGCTCGAGCGGGATCTCGCGGTCGCGCACCCACGAGGCGATCGGCCCGATCTCGACCGTGGAGGTCGAGCCCTTGCTCGCGACGACGCGGATGTCTTCGGCGATGCGCACGCCGTGGCCGAGGCGGAGGGCCCGCCCGTCGATCAAGGCGCCGCGGATGCTGTCGAGACCGTCGGCCTCGCCCGCGTGCACCGTGACGGGCATGAACTCTCGGGCCAGGAGGTCGAAGGCGACCTTGTGGTCGGCGGCCGGGTACCCGGCCTCGGGGCCGGCGATGTCGAAGGCGAGCACGCCGTTCTCGCGATGGCGGACCGCGAGCTGGGCGATCTCGAGCGACCGCTCGCCCTGGCGCAGCGCACTGAGGATTTGCCCGACCGAGATCTCGTACCCGTCGGCGGCCAACGACCGTACGGCCGATGCGAAGCCCGTCTGCACGGCCTCGACCGCCTGGTCGAGGGTGAGCCCCTGCCGCTGGTGCTGCTCGGGGGCCCAGCGCACCTCGGCGTGGACGACGCCGTCGGCGGCAAGGTCGAGGACGAACTCGTGGGCGACACGGGTCAGCTGCTCGGTGGTCTGCATGACCGCGACCGTGAGCTCGAAGGTCGCGAGGTAGTCGACCAGGGTGCCGGAGTCGGCGTTCTCGACGAACCAGCGGCGCAGCGCCTCGGGGTCGGACGCGGGGAGGTCGATGCCGGCCTCGACCGCCAGGTCGACGACGGTCTCGGGCCGGAGGCCCCCGTCGAGGTGGTCGTGCAGCGACACCTTCGGCAGGGCCGCGAGCCGCGGGCCACCGTTCGGCAGCCGGTAGTCCTTGTCGGGAGCGCTCATGCCCTCAATCTACTAGCGGTCCGGCCGACGACTCTGGACGCGCGCCACGAGAGAGGTGCGCGCGCCACGAGAAGCGGCACCGCGCCTCCTGGACGGAGGCGCGGTGCCGGCGGGACGCGCGTCGGACGTGGCCGGGTCAGCCGATCCGCTCGGCGACGATGGTGCGCGCCGCCGGAGCCTCGTCGCCGATCGTCCACGCCCCGTCGACGGCGTCGAGGGCACGCTCGAAGCGCCCGGGCTCGTCCGTGTGCAGCGTGAACAGGGGCTGCCCCTCGGTGACCCGGTCGCCCGGCTTCGCGTGCAGCTCGATGCCCGCGGCCGCCTGCACCGGGTCCTGCTTGCGGGCACGACCGGCGCCGAGACGCCAGGCACCGATGCCGAACGGCAACGCGTGCTGCTCGGTCAGGTAGCCGGTGCGCTCGGCGGTGACGACGTGCGTCTCGCGGGCGGTCGGCAGGGCTGCCTCGGGGTCGCCGCCCTGGGCGCGGATCATGCGCTTCCAGGCGTCCATGGCGCGGCCGTCGTCGAGGGCGGCCTCGACGTCGGCGTCGGGTCGACCCGCCAGGGTCAGCATCTCGCGGGCGAGGGCGACGGTGAGCTCGCGGATGTCGGCCGGGCCGCCTCCGGCGAGGGTCTCGACCGACTCGCGCACCTCGAGGGCGTTGCCGATGGTCAGGCCGAGCGGCACGTTCATGTCGGTGAGCAGGGCGGTCGTCGCGACGCCGGCGTCGGTGCCGAGGTCGACCATGGTGCGGGCCAGTTCGCGCGACCGCTCGATGTCCTGGATGAACGCGCCCGATCCGAACTTGACGTCGAGGACGAGCGCCGCGGTGCCCTCGGCGATCTTCTTGCTCATGATCGACGACGCGATCAGCGGGATGGCCTCGACGGTGCCCGTGATGTCACGGAGCGCGTAGAGCTTGCCGTCGGCGGGGGCGAGGCCCGATCCGGCGGCGCAGACCACGGCCCCGCTGTCGGCCATGATCTCGCGCATGCGGTCGTTCGAGATCGAGGCCTGCCAGCCCGGGATGGACTCCAGTTTGTCGAGGGTGCCCCCGGTGTGTCCGAGGCCCCGGCCCGAGAGCTGGGGGACGGCGACGCCGAACGAGGCGACCAACGGGGCCAGCGGAAGGGTGATCTTGTCGCCGACGCCACCGGTCGAGTGCTTGTCGACGGTCGTCTTGCCGAGCCCGGTGAAGTCCATCGTCTCGCCGGACCGGATCATGGCCATGGTCATGTCGCGGATCTCGCGACGCTCCATGCCGTTGAGGAAGATCGCCATGGTGAGCGCCGACATCTGCTCGTCCGCCACGTAGCCGCGCGTGTACGCGTCGATCAGCCAGTCGATCTGCTCGGTGCTGAGGGCGTCGCCACCCCGCTTGACGCGGATGAGGTCGACGGTGTCGAACGGTTCGACGGCGTTCTGGGTCACGGTGGGGCTCCTAGCGATGGTGCGGTGGGTCGTGCGGCCGTCGGCGCGACGCGGACGCCGCGACGGGGACGGACGAGGAGGCGCGGGTCAGCTCTGCGAGGCGCGGTACTGCTCGAGTTGGCGCGGCCCGAACGCGTCGGGGATCACCTCGTCGATGGTCTTGAAGCCCGAGACGGTGTCGAGCACCATGGCCTCGTCCGAGTGTTCGTAGAGCAGCTGACGGCAGCGACCGCAGGGCATGAGGACCCCGCCGTTGCCGTCGACGCAGGCGAAGGCGACCAGGCGGCCGCCACCCGACATGACGAGGTCGGACACGAGCGAACACTCGGCGCAGAGGGTGATGCCGTACGAGGCGTTCTCGACGTTGCAGCCCGAGACGATGCGGCCGTCGTCCGTGACGGCCGCGGCCCCCACGGGGAACTTCGAGTACGGGACGTACGCCTTGCGCATCGCGTCGCGGGCGGCCTCGCGGAGGGCGTCCCAGTCGGTCTCGGCGACGACCGACTCGCTGCTGCGGGCCGTCACGACTTGATGTAGGGCTTGCCCGAGGCCGCAGGGCCCCGGGACTGCCCGACCAGGCCGGCGACCGCGAAGATCGTCACGACGTACGGCAGCATCAGCATGAACTCGCTGGGCACCGGCGAACCGATGGCCCCGAGCACGTTCTGCAGGTTGCTCGCGAAGCCGAACAGCAGCGCGGCGAGCGTGGCCCGGATCGGGTCCCACCGGCCGAAGATGACCGCCGCGAGGGCGATGAAGCCCGCGCCCGCCGTCATCTCTTTCTGGAAGTTGCCGAGCGAGCCGAGCGTGAAGTAGGCCCCGCCGAGGCCCGCGATGGCCCCCGCGAGGGAGACGTTCCAGAAGCGGGTGGCGTTGACCTTGATGCCCACGGTGTCGGCGGCCTGCGGGTGCTCGCCCACCGAACGGAGGCGCAGCCCCCACCGGGTGCGGAACAGACCGTAGAAAACGACCGCGATCGCGATGTACATCAGGTAGACGATGATCGTCTGGCGGAAGAAGACAGGGCCCACGATCGGGATCTGGCTGAGCACCGGGATGTCGAGCTGCGGGAAGCGCACCCCGCGGTTCAGCGACTCGGACTTCGACAGCACCTGGGAGTACAGGAAGCTGGTGAGGCCGGTGACGAGCACGTTGAGCACGACGCCGACGATGACCTGGTCGACGATGTAGCGGATGCTGAAGACGGCGAGCACCATCGACACCAGCACGCCCGCGATCATCGCCCCGACCAGGCCGACGTAGGCCGAACCGGTCGCCGAGGCGACCATCGCCGAGACGAAGGCCCCGGCGAGCAGCTGCCCCTCGATCGCGACGTTGACGACGCCGACCCGCTCGCTGATGACGCCACCGAGGGCACCGAAGATGAGCGGGGTGCTGAGCGCGAGGGCACCGAGCAGCAGACCGGGCACCGGGATGGTCTGGCCGGCGCTCGCCCAGGTCAGGAAGCCGAGCAGGAACAGGACGCCGAACACGGCGATCAGCCAGATCGGCACCTTCTCGAAGCGGACGGCTCGCAGCACCGCGACGAGGGTGATGACCGCCAGGAGCACCGTGAGCACGATGCCCGTGCCTGACGCCGGCAGGACCGCATCGGGGAGGGCGAAGAAGTCCGTCGCGGTCGACAGGCGGAAGGTGCTCTCGCCGTCACGGGCCAGGCCGAGGAACAGCACGGCGGCCACGACGGTGAAGATCACGAACGCGATCGGGGCCTTGAGGCTGCGGGTCGAGGCCCGGGCCAGGTCGGGCGACGGCGCGGCGGGGACCGCGGTGTCGGGGGTGAGCGTGCTCACTTGGTGACCACCGCCTCCTTGTTCGAGGCCTTGCGCACCGGGCGGAGGCCCGGGGCCGGCAGACGGAAGATCGCTCGGACCAGCGGGGGCGCGGCCACGAACAACACGATGAGGGACTGCACGACGAGCACGATGTCGATCGGCACGCCGTTGGCGGCCTGCATGGAGTACCCGCCGGCCTTGAGCGCCCCGAACAGGACGCCCGCACCGAAGACGCCCCACGGCCGCGAGCGACCGAGCAGCGCGACCGTGATCGCGTCGAAGCCGATGCCGGCGTCGATGCCCGAGGTGAAGCCGCTGGTCAGCGTGCCCAGCACCTGGGTCGAGCCGGCGACGCCCGCGAGCGCACCCGAGATGAGCATCGCGTAGAGGTAGATGTTCTTGACGTTCATGCCGGCCGTGCGCGCCGCGTGCGGGTTCTCGCCCACGGCACGGAACCGGAAGCCGAGCGTCGACCGGTTGATCAGCCACCAGACGACCGCGGTGATGACGATGACCAGGACGAAGCCCCAGTTGAGGTTGTACCGGGCGCCGAACAGGTCGGGCAGGATCGCCGTGTCGAGCGTGGCGGGCGACTTCGGGTTCGCGCTGCCCGGGGCCTGCAGCAGGCCCTGTGTGCGCAGCATGAAGGCCAGCAGGTAGAAGGCGATGTAGTTGAGCATGATCGTGAGGATCACCTCGTGGGCGCCGGTGCGGGCCTTGAGGAGACCCACGATGCCGCCCCAGAGCGCACCCGCCGCGATGCCGGCGGCGAGGGCGAGCGGAAGGTGCACGGCGAGCGGCAGGTGGAACGAGAAGCCCACCCACCCGGCGGCCGCCGAGGCCATCAGCATCTGCCCGCGGGCGCCGATGTTGAACAGGCCCACACGGAACGCCACCGCGACACCGAGGCCCGCGGCGATCAGCGGCACGGAGTAGTTCAGCGTCTCGGTCAGCGGACGGATGCCCGCCGCGAAGCCGTCGACCCGGAAGTTGTAGATCGCGCCCTGGAACAGCGACGAGTACGACCCGCCTACAGCAGCCCAGAACGCCTGGAAGAAGTCGGCCGGGCGCGAGAAGAAGTAGCCGAGGGTGCCCTGGACGGTGGTGTCGGTGAACCCGATCAGGAGGCCCGAGACGACGAGGGCCAGCACGACGGCGAGCACCGAGATGGCGGCGTTGCCGGTCGTGATCTCTCGCAGGAGGCGCGAGCCGCGTCCCTCGGTCGACTCCGGTGACGACGGCGCGGGTGGTGTGCCCGGGCCCTGCGTGGTGGTCGTGGCGTCGCTCACGCTGCCTGCTCCGTTCCCTGCGGCATCTCGCCGGCCATCATGAGCCCCAGCACGTCGCGAGGGGTGTCCGCCGGCACGATGCCGACGATGGTGCCGCGGTACATCACGGCGATGCGGTCGGCGAGGGCGGCGACCTCGTCGAGCTCGGTCGAGACGACGATCACGGGCACGCCCTGGTCACGGGTCTCGACGATGCGCTTGTGCACGAACTCGATCGAGCCGACGTCGATGCCACGGGTGGGCTGGGCGGCCACGAAGAGCCGCAGGTCGCGGCTGAGCTCGCGCGCCAGCACGACCTTCTGCTGGTTGCCGCCCGAGAGGCGGCCGGCGGGCGTGGTGATGCCCTGGGTGCGGATGTCGAACTCCTTCACCTTGGCCACGGCGAACGCCGCGAGTTCGGCGAGCTTGAGCGAGCCGCGCTTGACGAAGGGGCCGGACTGGGAGCGGTCGAGCATGAGGTTCTCGGCCACGGTGAACTCGCCGACGAGGCCGTCCTGGTTGCGGTCCTCGGGGACGAAGCCGACGCCGGCGTCGAGCACCTGGCGCACGCTGCGGCCCGTGATGTCGCGCCCGTCGAGCGAGACCCGGCCCTCGACCCGGGGCTGCAGGCCGAGGATCGCCTCGGTGAGCTCGGTCTGGCCGTTGCCCTGGACACCGGCGATGGCGAGGATCTCTCCTCGGCGGACCTCGAACGAGACGTCGTCCACCACGACCTGCCCGATCGGGTCGACGACTCGGAGGTTCTCGACCACCAGGGCGGGCTCACCGGCCTCGGCGGGGGCCTTCTGGACGGTGAGCTCGACGGCACGCCCGACCATGAGCGAGGCGAGCTCGGCGTTCGAGGCGGTCGGCTCGGCCTCGCCGACGACCTTGCCCAAGCGGATGACGGTGATGCGGGTGGCGACCTCGCGCACCTCGCGCAGCTTGTGGGTGATGAAGACGATGGCGGTGCCGGCGTCGCGCAGCTGACGCATGATGACCATGAGCTCGTCGGTCTCTTGCGGGGTCAGCACGGCGGTGGGCTCGTCGAACACGAGCACCTTCGCGTCGCGGGACAGGGCCTTGATGATCTCGACGCGCTGCTGCACGCCGACGGGCAGCTCTTCGACCAGGGCGTCGGGGTCGATGTCGAACCCGAACCGGCTGCTGATCTCACGCACCTTGGCGCGGGCCGCGGCGAGGTCGAGCCGGCCGCCGGACTTGGTCTCTTCGTGGCCGAGCATGACGTTCTCGGCCACGGTGAAGACGGGCACGAGCATGAAGTGTTGGTGCACCATGCCGATGCCGGCGCCCATGGCGTCGCCGGGGCCCGAGAAGTGCTGGACGGCGTCGTCGAGCAGGATCTCGCCCTCGTCGGCCTGGTAGAGGCCGTAGAGAACGTTCATCAGCGTGGACTTGCCGGCACCGTTCTCGCCGAGCAGGCAGTGGATCTCGCCGGGCTCGACGGTCAGGCTGATGTGGTCGTTGGCGGTCAGCGCGCCGAATCGCTTGGTGATGCCCCGCAGTTCGAGCTTCATCTCAGGTGGCTACCTCGGGTCTAGGCATTCGGGTGGGGTCGGACGGCACCGGTTCGGCGGCCCGCCCACGGGCGTTGAGAGGGCCGGGAGCGACGGGGTGACCGTCGCTCCCGGCCCTGGGTCAGTCGATGCTAATCGATGACGGGAGGCGCTTTCGTCAGCTGGTGAGCGCCGACGGCGACTCGACCTCGATCGAGCCGTCGATGATGCCGGCTTTGATCGTGTCGAGCTCGTCCTGCAGACCGGAGTCGACCTTGTCGGCGTAGTCGTGGAACGGCGCGATGCCGACACCGTCGTTCTCGAGCGTGCCCACGTAGGGCGTGCTCGAGAACTTGTCCTCGCTGGCCTGGGTGACGACCGCGTCGGTGGCCTGCTTGATCCCCTTGAGCACCGAGGTCAGGAAGAGGTCCTTGTTGGCGCTGTCGGTCTCGTACGTGTCGCTGTCGGCACCGACCAGGACGACGTCCTTGCCGGAGTCGCGGATCGCCTCGGCGGCGCTCTGGTAGATCGGGCCGCCGACCGGCAGGATGACGTCGGCGTCCTGCTCGATCAGCGTCTGGGCGCTCTGCTTGGCCGTGGTGCCGGCTTCGAAGCCACCGGTGAAGGTGCCGGTCTGCGAGTCGACGTCCCAGCCGACGACCTTGACGTCCTTGCTCTTCTGCTCGTTGTAGTACTTCACGCCGTCGGCGAAGCCGTCCATGAAGATCGTGACGGTCGGGAACTGCATGCCACCGAAGGTGCCGACGACGCCGGTCTTCGAGTAGCTGGCCGCCGCGTAGCCGGCCAGGAAGGCGGCCTCGGAGGTGTTGAAGGTGATCGGCTGCACGTTGTCGGCCGTGATCGACGCGTCGTCGATGGTGGCGTAGTTGATGCCCGAGTTCGCCTCGGCCGCCGACTTGGTGGCGTCGGCGAGAGCGAAGCCGACCGTGACGATCAGGTTGCAGCCCTGGTCGGCGAGGTTCGACAGGTTCGCGTCGTAGACCGTCTCGTCGGCCGACTCGACCGTCTTGGGGGTCGACCCGATGGCCTTCGCGGCCTCGGTGAGGCCCTCGTAGCCGAGCTGGTTGAACGACTTGTCGTCGAAGCCGCCGGCGTCGGAGACCATGCAAGGGACGAAGTCGCTCGAGGCGCCGCTGGTCGAGCCAGAGTCGCTCTCGGGGGCCGAGGCACAGCCGGCCAGGATGACGGCGGTGCTCGCCAGGGCGAGGCCGCTGAGCACGGCCTTGCGCGCAGTTGTAGTCAAGTTGTCCTCCAGGGTGCAGCCCGGCACGAGGCGCGCCGGGTGGGTATGGCTGACAGGTTACCTATTGTGACGAGCGCCGCCGACCGTCGGGTGGTAGTGATGCCGAGGCGTTACACAGTCGCGACCACGACTTAACGAACACGAAACGTCCACGACCCCGGAGGAGCTCAGAGGACGTCGCTGCGCCCGCTGAGCTTGAGGGCGTCCACGACGCTCTTGACGCGTTGCGCGTTCGCCGTCGTCGTGACGAGCAGCGCGTCGGGGGTGTCGACCACGATGATGTCGTTGACGCCGATCAGCGAGATCAGGCGTCCGCTGTTGCCGACGACGATGCCGCTCGAACTGTCGGCCAGCACGCGGGCGTTCTCGCCGAGGATGGCCAGGTCGCTCTTGCGGCCGCCGGAGTGCAGCTTGGCGATGGACGCGAAGTCGCCGACGTCGTCCCAGTCGAAGTCGCCGGGCACGACGGCCAACCGGCCCGCCGCGGCCGCGGGTTCGGCGACCGTGTAGTCGATGGCGATCTTCTCGAGGCCGGGCCACACCTTGTCGACGACGGCGCCGCGCTTCGGGGTGTCCCACGCGGCTGCGAGCTCTTCGATGCCTTCGAGCAGGTCGGGCCGGGTCTCGCCCAGCTGCTCGAGCAGCCGGTCGGCGCGCGAGATGAACATGCCGCCGTTCCAGAGGTAGTCGCCTCCGGAGACGTAGCGTTCGGCCGTCTCGAGGTCGGGCTTCTCGACGAAGGACTCGACCGTGCGGGCGCTCGGTGCCCCTTCGATGTCGAGGGGCGCACCGACGTGGATGTAACCGAACCCGATCGCGGGCTCGGTGGGGGTGATGCCGATCGTGGCGATGTATCCCTCGTCGGCGGCGACGATGGCCTCGTGGACCGCGCGACCGAAGCCGCGGGTGTCGGCGATGACGTGGTCGGCGGCGAACGAGCCGATGATGACGTCGGGCTCACGACGGCGCAGGATGGCGGCGGCGAGCCCGATGGCCGCCGTGCTGTCCTTCGGCTCGCTCTCGAGGACGACGTTGTGGTCGGCGAGTGCCGGCAGCTGCGACTCGACTGCGGCCCGGTGCGCCCGCCCCGTCACGACCATGATCCGTTGGTCGCCGTTCAGGGGGGCCAGGCGGTCCCAGGTGCCCCGGAGCAGAGTCGAGCCGCTACCCGTCAGGTCATGCAAGAACTTGGGGGCGTCGGCCCGGCTGAGTGGCCACAGCCGTGACCCGATTCCGCCGGCGGGGATGATGCTGTAGAACCGGTCGAGGCTTTCCTGGATCGTCATGCGTTCACCTTATCGACGCCCTTCCTCCATGCAGCCGATCCCCTCCCGCCACCGTCGCCGGTGAGGCTCGCAGCACGAGCAGTCCGAGGAGGACCGATGCGAGTCGTGATCGTGACCGAGAGCTTCCTGCCCACCGTCAACGGGGTCACCACGAGCGTGCTGCGCGTGCTCGACCACCTGGCCCGACGCGGGCACGAGGCCCTGGTCATCGCCCCGGCCGGGCGCGGGACCACGAGCTACGCCGGCTTCCCGGTCCACCGGGTGCCGTCGGTGGCCTATCGTCAGTTCCCGGTCGGCCTGCCGAACCCGCAGGTCGCGGCCGCCATCGCCGGCTTCCGACCCGACGTCGTGCACGTCGCCTCGCCGTTCCTGCTCGGTGCCCAGGCCATCGCCGCGGCCGCTCGCCTGGGCGTGCCCTCGGTCGCCGTCTTCCAGACCGACGTCGCCCGGTACGCGGGGACGAACGGGCTCGGACTCGGCTCGGCCGTCGCCTGGCGGCTCGTGCGCCGCATCCACGACCAGGCCACGACGACGCTGGTCCCCTCGCGCGCCTCCCTTCGCGATCTCGAGACGGCCGGCGTGGGCCGGCTCGCGACCTGGGGCCGGGGGGTCGATTCGGCCCTGTTCCACCCGAACCGCAAGTCGGGCGACGCGGTCCGTGCCCTGAGCGAGAGCTGGGGCGCACCCGACCGCGTGCTCGTCGGCTACGTGGGTCGCCTGGCCCCCGAGAAGCAGGTCGAGCGGCTCGCCGCCCTGCGCCCCCTGCGGGAGGCGCGCCTCGTGGTCGTCGGCGGCGGTCCCTCGCTGCCCGCCCTGCGCCGCCGCCTGCGGCATCTCGACCCGATCTTCACCGGCCCGCTGCACGGCGAGCACCTCGCCGACGCCTACGCGGCCCTCGACGTCTTCGTGCACACGGGCTCGACCGAGACCTTCGGTCAGACCGTGCAGGAGGCCCACGCCAGTGGACTGCCGGTCGTGGCCCCGGCCGCGGGCGGACCTCTCGACCTGGTGCGGCACGGCGTCGACGGCTTCCTCTTCGACCCCCGCCACGACCACTCGCTCCGCCGGAGCGTCCGCACCCTGGTCGCCTCGGACGAGCTGCGGGCCCGCTTCGGCGAGGCCGGGAGGCGCGTGGTCGTCGGACGCACGTGGGAGACCCTCGGGGACGAGCTCGTCGAGCACTACCGACGCGCGATGGCGAGCGTCCGCGACGGGGCCGAGCGCGCCTCCGTCCGCTGATCGAGGTGCGGGCCGACGGGTCCGTCTTGTCTCGACGTCGAACGACTTCGGCGGGGCGGGGCGGCGGCCCCGCTCGGCGGGAACATAGACTGGACAGGTTCTGAGAACGCCACCAGCGGACACGGCTGTCCCTCGTACCGACCGAGCGAGAGCGTCGTCCGCCCCATCCGCGAGGAGAAGTGCTCATGGCCGAGCAGTCGACGGGAACGGTCGCATCACCGGCAGGCAGACCGGGTGCACCGAAGATCAGCGCGCCCAAGGCGCCCGGGAAGATCGCCGGCACCCTCTACCGGGGCCGTGAGGGCATGTGGTCGTGGGTGTTGCACCGCATCACCGGTGTGAGCATCTACTTCTTCCTGCTGGTGCACATCCTCGACACCGCCCTCGTCCGGATCAGCCCCGAGGCCTACAACGCGGTGATCGGCACCTACAAGAACCCGATCATGGGGCTCGGCGAGACCGGCCTCGTGGCGGCGATCCTGTTCCACGCCCTGAACGGCCTGCGGATCATCCTGATCGACTTCTGGGGCCCGGGCACCAAGTACCAGCGCGTCATGTTCTGGATCGTCATCGGCCTCGCCGTGGTCCTGTTCGCCGGTTTCGCGCCGCGCCACCTGATGAACGTCTTCTCGGAGTAGAGCCATGACCACCCAGACCGTCGAAGCCCCGCGCTCCGCCCGCGCGGCCCAACGCTCCACCAACTACGAGAAGTGGGGCTGGATCTACATGCGCGCCAGCGGCCTGCTGCTCGTCGTGCTCGTGTTCGGCCACCTGTTCATCAACCTGCTCGCGAGCGAGGGCGGCGTCAAGGCCATCGATTTCGCTTTCGTGGCCGGCAAGTGGGCCAGCCCGTTCTGGCAGGTCTACGACACCCTCCTCCTCTGGCTCGCGCTGATCCACGGCACGAACGGCATGCGCACGATCGTCAACGACTACGTGTCGAAGCCCACGGTGCGCAAGGTGCTGCTCGTCACGCTGCTCGTGTCGACCATCGTCCTGCTCGTCCTCGGCACGCTCGTGATCTACACCTTCGACCCGTGCCCCGCGAACGCCCCGGCCGACCTGCTGCCGTCGTTCTGCACCGCCGGCTAGCCACCCGGCCCACCGTCCACTCCGGCCTCCGGCCGCACGTCCCCCACCGGAAAGAACCGTGACCACACCCTCCCCCGCACCCACCAGCACCGTCGTCGACGGTGTCCACTACCACCAGCACGACATCGTCATCGTCGGGGCCGGGGGTGCGGGCATGAGGGCGGCAATCGAAGCCGGCCCGAACGCCAGCACCGCGGTGATCTCGAAGCTGTACCCGACCCGTTCGCACACCGGTGCAGCCCAGGGCGGCATGGCTGCGGCCCTCGCCAACGTCGAGGACGACAACTGGGAGTGGCACACCTTCGACACCGTCAAGGGCGGCGACTACCTCGTCGACCAGGACGCCGCCGAGATCCTCGCCAAAGAAGCGATCGACGCCGTCCTCGACCTCGAGAACATGGGTCTGCCGTTCAACCGCACACCCGAGGGCAAGATCGATCAGCGTCGCTTCGGCGGCCACACGGCCGAGCACGGCAAGAACCCCGTCCGACGGGCCTGCTACGCCGCCGACCGCACCGGGCACATGATCCTCCAGACGCTCTACCAGAACTGCGTCAAGCACGGCATCAACTTCTTCAACGAGTTCTACGTCCTCGACCTCATCATGGGCGAGATCGACGGCGAGGAGCGCCCGGCCGGTGTCATCGCCTACGAACTCTCGACCGGCGACCTGCACGTCTTCCAGGGCAAGGCCGTCATCTTCGCCACCGGTGGCTTCGGCAAGATCTACAAGACGACGTCGAACGCACACACCCTCACGGGTGACGGCGTGGGCATCATCTGGCGCAAGGGCCTGCCGCTCGAGGACATGGAGTTCTTCCAGTTCCACCCGACCGGCCTCGCCGGGCTCGGCATCCTGCTGAGCGAGGCCGCCCGTGGTGAGGGCGCGATCCTGCGCAACAGCGAGGGCGAGCGTTTCATGGAGCGCTACGCGCCCACCATCAAAGACCTGGCGCCCCGTGACATCGTGGCGCGCTGCATGGCCACGGAAATCCGCGAAGGCCGAGGCGCAGGTCCCCACAAGGACTACGTCTACCTCGACATCACGCACCTCGACCCGGCCGTGATCGACGCCAAGTTGCCCGACATCACCGAGTTCGCCCGCACCTACCTCGGCGTCGAGCCCTACACCGAGCCCGTGCCCGTGCTGCCGACCGCCCATTACGCGATGGGCGGCATCCCGACGAACGTCAAGGCCGAGGTGCTGCGCGACAACACCACGGTCGTGCCGGGCCTCTACGCCGCCGGCGAGTGCGCCTGCGTCAGCGTGCACGGATCGAACCGCCTCGGCACCAACTCCCTGCTCGACATCAACGTCTTCGGCAAGCGAGCCGGCAACAACGCCGTCGAGTTCGTGAAGGACGCCCCGTTCGTGCCCCTGCCGGCCGACCCCGCCGGCTTCGTGCGCGGTCTCGTCGAGGACGTCCGGAACGCCACGGGCACCGAGCGCATCGCGACGCTGCGCAAAGAGCTCCAGGACAGCATGGACCGCAACGCGCAGGTGTTCCGAACGGAAGAAACGCTCGACGAGGTCACCCACGTGATCGCCGACCTGCGCGAGCGGTTCAAGAACATCTCGGTGCAGGACAAGGGCAAGCGCTTCAACACCGACCTGCTCGAGGCGATCGAATTGGGCTTCCTGCTCGACCTGGCCGAGGTCGTCGTCTACTCGGCACGCTCGCGTCAAGAGAGCCGTGGCGGACACTTCCGCGAGGACTACCCCACCCGCGACGACGAGAACTGGCTCGTCCACACGATGGCGTACCTGACCGGCGACGCCCACTCGTCGTTGGCCGGCGACCACATCCGGCTCGACACCAAGCCCGTCGTGATCACGAACTACCAGCCGATGGAACGGAAGTACTGACATGAGCACCGCTGTCCTCGAGAACAAGCCCCAGGGCTCCGACGCCGTCCCCACGTTCACGGCCACACTGATCATCCGTCGTTTCGACCCCGAGGTCGACGACGAGCCCCGCTGGCAGGACTTCGACGTCCAGGTGCTGCCGACGGACCGCGTGCTCGACGCCCTGCACCAGATCAAGTGGGAGCAGGACGGCTCGCTGACCTTCCGCCGCTCGTGCGCCCACGGCGTCTGTGGCTCGGACGCGATGCGCATCAACGGTCGCAACCGGCTGGCCTGCAAGACCCTGATCAAGGACCTCGACATCTCGCAGCCGATCTACGTCGAGGCCATCAAGGGCCTGCCGCTCGAGAAGGACCTCGTCGTCGACATGGAGCCCTTCTTCCAGTCGTACCGCGAGATCCAGCCGTTCCTGATGGCGTCGTCGAAGCCCGAGAAGGAGCGCCTGCAGAGCGCCACCCAGCGTGAGCGCTTCGACGACACGACGAAGTGCATCCTCTGCGCCGCGTGCACGTCGAGCTGCCCCGTGTTCTGGACCGACGGGCAGTACTTCGGCCCGGCGGCGATCGTCAACGCGCACCGCTTCATCTTCGACTCGCGTGACGAGGGCGCCCAGGTCCGCCTCGACATCCTCAACGACAAAGAGGGCGTCTGGCGGTGCCGCACCACGTTCAACTGCACCGAGGCCTGCCCGCGGGGCATCCAGGTGACCCAGGCCATCGCCGAGGTCAAGCAGGCCGTGCTGCGCGGTCGCGCCTGACGGCGAGACACCCCACGCACGAGGGCCCGACCACCAGGTGGTCGGGCCCTCTTCTCGTGCCACCCCGTCGTGGCGGTGCCTGGGCGATCGTCGACGCCCGGTCAGTCGTCCTCGACGATGCACGCGGCCTCGAGGCCGAGAGCGAGGCGCAGCGCGACCGACACACCGGTCTCGCCCTCGTCGCCCATCGGGGCGACGGCGTCGATCCAGAACACCGGGAGGCGCACCGAGGGCGGATCGGGCAGCAGGCGATCGAGCTCCCCGGCCTCGGACAGCTCGGCCGCCTGATAGACGGTGAGCAGGGGCACGCCGCCCACCGCGAACACCTGGAGGGCGTCGCCTCCGTCGATCTCACGCACGCCGAGCGACCCGTCGACCGCGTGGGCCGCGGTGGCGAGATCGAGCTGGTCGTACACGTGGGGACTCAGGATGGTGATGTCGCGGGGCATCAGGCCTCGTCCTCGGCCGGACGCTCGGACTCGGTCTCGGTCGAGCTCTCGTGCAACAGGTCGAGCTCGTGCAGGTCTTCCTCCCAGGCCTGCAGCAGGGGGCTGGCGACGAGCTGGGCGAGCCGCTCGGGGCCGACGGCCTCGAGCGTGCGGTGCAAGGCGTTCCAGCCCGAGGTGACCGCGTCGCCGAGCGGCACGACGTAGGCGGGCAGGCGTGGACGACCGACCACGAGGACGGGACGTTCGGCGTCGAGGGCGGAACGTTCGAGGCCGAGCCGTCGGACGGACGGCGCCCCGATCAGCAGGGCGACCGGGTTCGGCGGCGGGTAGGTGACCGCCCGGACGCATCGGTCGGACTCACCCTCGCGGGCGATGACCAGGGCGAAGGTCGGCAGAGACGACTCGGCGATGTGGCCGAGGGCGTCGGTCAGTCGCGCGATCGCCTCGTCCAGCGAGCCCTCGGTCACGTCGACCGTCAGCGCCGTCGTCTCCTCGATGCCGTGATCGGTGACCCGAGCGGTGATCGTCGCCGAGAGATGCGGCCCCTCGACGACGACCCGCACGGTGTCGGGGGCCTGATGGCGTGCGTGCTGGGTGAGGACCCAGCGGTCCCAGACGTGCCCGAGGGGCTCTGTCGTCCCCCACCGCGTCGGGACGGAGCCCGAGGCGGCCGCTCCCAGGGTCTCGACCGCGCCTCCCAGGCTCGTGTCGTGGGACGCCCGGTGCAGCACCGTGAGGTCGACGCTGAGCTGGCAGGTGGTGTCGACGGCGTCGGCGATGACCGGCATCCGCTCGGCGGCGGGCACCGCGGCGGCCGCGGCATCCGGTTCGGCGGCTGCCGCGTCGACGTCGAGGTAGGGCACCCCCGTGAGGCCGTCACGCAGACGGTCGTGGTCGTCGTGGACCGCCCAGACTCCCCCGGCGGCGACCAGCGCGGCCCGGAGTCCGACCGTGAGGCGCGACCGTTCGCTGGTGACCAGGACGACACGTCGGCTCGTGGAGGGTCGACCGAGGAGGTCCGCGAGCGGACGACTGAGTCGGACGACGCGGGCCCTGCTGTCGACCCGGACGGCGCGCGACGTGATCGCGTCGACCACCGGGTGTCGTATCGGGATGCCCACCCGTCGATTTTGCTCCGTGGCGGACGGCCGCGACCGGATGCACGGCGGACTCGGACCAGCGCGGCCCGGGACGGCCCTCGCGGCCTAGGCTTGGTCCCCGTCATCGCCACCGACCTCGAGAGGCACGCCATGCACGACGTCCGACGTCTCGACCGACGACCCCGCCGGTCCGACCCGCGAGCGATCTCGTGAGGCGACGCCCGTACCGCAACGGCGAACGCCCCGACGACCAGCGCGAACGCCGCCGTGCCTTCGCCGCCGCCGTCCGGACGAGACCGCCCCTCCGACCCACCGGCGACCGCGAGCTCGGCCGGGCCCTCGCCCGCCTCGACGAACTCGTCGAGAAGACCCTGCTCTCGGGCGAGCACGACCGCCTGCTCGACGAGACCCGGGTGTCGGTCTGGCCGCGGGAACTCGACGCCGTCGTCACGGTCGTGGTGGACCGGCTCGATCCGCCGCCGTCGGTCGACCGGGCGGCGGTGGCCGCCGCCGTCGCGGACAACCTGGAGGCGCGGTTCGGCCTGCGCCCCGGAGCCTCCCCGACCGAGAGGTCGGTCGTCCTCTGGCAGTCCGTGGCCGGCGCGGATTCACGACTCGCCGAGAACGGGTGGGAGCGTGACGTCCTGTCGGACGACCGGGAGGCGCTGGCCGAGTTCTTCGCGTCGGACGGCGACCCGGTGCGGGCGCGCCTGACGCGGTCGTCTGGTCGCCTGCACCTCGAGTTGCGCGGCACGAACGCACCCGTCGGCGACCGGTCGTCGTCGTACGCGGTGCTCTCGCGTTCGAGTGCACTCGTCCTCGTCGACGATCCTCGCGGACTCGTCTCCGTGCTCGACGAGAGCACGGCCGGCGCACTCCGCGACGTGGTTGTCGCCTGGGGCGAACTCGCCGACCACCTCGACGAACGCCGCCCCGGGGCCGACCCGCGCTGAGGCCGGGTCTAGGACCGGGCGGCGTCGGCCCCGGGGGCCGACGCCGCCCGGGCGTCAGACGGTGGCGGCTTCGGCGGCCTGGCGGGCGCCGGCGGCCGTGGTCGCCGCGACGGCGGCGGTCGCGAGTCCACGGGCCTGGTCGAGCGTGTACCGCGAGAGCTCGAGACGCACGTCGGCCAGTGCGGCGGGCGTCATCGAGAGCGTGGTGGCCCCGAGCCCGACGAGCACGACGGCCAGCAGCGGGTCGGCCGCGGCCTCGCCGCAGATGCCGACGGGCTTGCCGGCGGCCGCACCCGCGTCACCGAGCGACTTGACCAGGCGCAGCACGGCGGGGTGCCAGGGGTCCTGATAGGCGGCCACGGAGCCGAGCATGCGGTCGGCCGCCATCGTGTACTGGGTCAGGTCGTTCGTGCCGACGCTGACGAAGTCGGCGCTGGCGAAGATCTGGTCGGCGAGCACGGCGAGCGAGGGGACCTCGGCCATGACGCCGACGGTCTTCAGCCCGAGTTCGCGGCCGAGGGCGACGAAGTACTCGGTCTCCTCGGCGTCGCTGACCATGGGTGCCATCACCCAGAGGTCGGCGGTGGTGGCGGCCTGCGCCGCCGCGAGGGCGCTGAGCTGGTCGCGCAGGATGTCTTCCTTGACGCGCAGCGCGCGGAGGCCGCGGAGGCCGAGGGCGGGATTCTCTTCGTGGGCGTCGTTCAAGAAGCTGAGCGGCTTGTCGGCGCCGGCGTCGAGGGCGCGGACGACGACCTTCTTGCCCGGGAAGGCCTCGAGCAACGCGGTGTAGCTCGCGGTCTGGCTCTCGACGGTGGGCGCGGAGGAGTTGCCGAGGAAGAGGAACTCGGTGCGGAACAGGCCGACGCCTTCGGCACCCAGCTCGATCGCCCCTGCGGCCTCGGCCGGCGCGCCGAGGTTGGCGAGCAGCGGGACGGCGTGGCCGTCGGCCAGTGCACCGTCGGTCAGGGGGGCGGCGGCCGCGGCCGCACGGTCGGCGATGCGCTTCTCGGCGTCGGCGACCTCGTCGGCGGAGGGGTCGACCGTGACGACGCCGCTCGCGGCGTCGGCCACGACGACGGTGCCGTCGGCCAGGTCGAGCGCACCGGTGACCCCGACGATCGCGGGGATCGACTTGGACCGGGCGAGGATCGCCGTGTGGGACGTGGGCCCGCCGTCGCGCGTGACGAGCGCGAGCACCTTGTCGAGGTCGAGCAGGGCGGTGTCGGCGGGCGCGAGGTCGGGTGCGACGAGGACGAACGGGATGTCGCTCTCGGGCACGCCCGGGGCGGGGACGCCGCGCAGCGAGGCGATGACGCGCTGTGCCACGTCGCCGAGGTCGGTGGCCCGCTCGGCCATGTAGCCACCCATGCCGATGAGGAGGTCCTGGAAGGCCGCGAACGCCTCGTGCACCGCGCGTTCGCCGGTGCGACCGTCGTCGATGCGGGCCTTGACGTCGTCGGTGAGGGTGGGGTCCTGGGCCATCAGCGACTGGGCGTCGAGGACGTCCTTCGCCTCGCCGCCGGCCTTCTCGCCCCGCGCCGTGAGGTCTGCGGCGACCGCGGACAGGGCGGTGAGCACCGCGTCGTACTCGAGTGCCGCGTCGGCCGTGCGCGGCTCGGTGCCCGGCTCGGGCAGCGGATCGGGCATCTTCTTGACGGGGCCGACGGCCACTCCACGTCCGACGCCAACGCCCTGTAGTGCCACGGTGAACCTCTTCGAGTCTCGATGGTGGGGACGTGCGGCAGGACGCCGGGCACGCCCACGGTCGGTCCATCGTAGACGGAACGCCCGGACGTCCGGTCAGTGCCGATCCCGGCGTCGACCCCGGCGACCCGGACCGCCTCGCCCGGCCACCCCTACCCTTGAGGAATGCGCGCGCCGTGGACCCGAGAACCGACGCCCGACCCGGCCGAGGCGACCCGCGCCTCCTCGGTGGGCGGCCCGTCCGGACGCGCCCGTCGGGCCGGGTCGCGCGTCGTGGGGTCGCGCCCGACCCGCGTGCTGGCGCGGCACGTCACGGCGAAGGGGCCGTTGCTCGCGGCCGGGCTGACCTATCAGGCGCTCTTCGCGCTGTTCGCGGCCCTGTGGGTGGGCTTCTCGGTCGCAGGGTTCGTCGTCTCGGGCGACCAGCTGCTGCGCGACGAGCTGATCGTGTTCATCCGCTCGGCCGTGCCCGGACTGATCCAGGACGTCGACGGCACGGGCGTCGTCGATCCCGAGCTGCTGCTCGACGCGTCGGTCTTCGGCTGGACCGGCGCCGTCGCCCTGCTCGGCCTGCTCGTGTCGTCCATCACGTTGCTCGGCAGCATGCGCGACTGCGTCCGGATCGTGTTCCGGGCGCCCCAACCCGTCACGCCCCTCGGTCGACTGATCGTGCGCGACCTCGGCCTGGCGCTCTGCTTCGGCGCCGCGGTCGTCGTCTCGGCGACGCTCTCGCTGCTCAGCACCACGGCGGTCTCGGGCCTGTTGTCCGGGGTCGGCGTCTCGACCCGGTCGATCGTCGGCGAGGCGACCCTTCGCGTGGTCGGCGTCGTGCTCGTGTTCGTCTTCGAGACCGCGGTGCTCGCCGTGCTGTTCCGCGTGCTGGCGGGCCTCCACATCCCCTTCCGTCGACTGCTCTCGGGGGCGATGATCGGCGCGGCCGGGTTCGTCTCGCTGACCGTGGTCGGCGGCGTCGTGCTGCGGGCCACGGGCTCGAACCCCCTGGTCGCCTCGTTCGCGGCGATCGTCGGACTGCTGATCGTAATCAACCTGCTGTGCCAGGTGCTGCTGCTCAGCGCCGGCTGGATCGCCGTCGGCATGGACGACCTCGGCGTCCTCGCCGACCCGCACGAAGAGGCGGCCCGCCTGCGACGCCTCGAGGAGGAACGGCGAGCCCAGGAGGCGCGGGCCCGGTCGCGCGGCGGTCGTCTCGTCGACGGCGCCCGCGGCCTGCTCTCCCGGTCGCTGCGTGCCGTCCGCCGGGGCGACCCGTCCGACGTCCCACCCACCGACGTCCCACCCACGGGCCCTCCGGACGGCACCCGTGACGGTGCCCGCCGCTAGTCTGGAGCCCATGTCCACGCGCCTCCGTCTCGCCACCGTCAACGTCAACGGCGTCCGCGCCGCCTTCCGCAAGGGCATGGGCGACTGGCTCTCGGCGCGCGACGTCGACGTCCTCACGCTGCAAGAGGTGCGCGCCTCGACCGACGACCTCGAGGGCCTGCTCGGCCCCGAGTGGAACGTCGTCCACGACCCCGCCACCGCCAAGGGCCGCGCCGGGGTCGCCATCGCCAGTCGGGGCAAGGCCCACGTGCACCGCGTCGAGCTCGGGCCCGACGACTTCGACAGCGCCGGCCGCTGGCTCGAGGCGGACTACGAGATCGACGGCACCGTGGTCACCGTGGTCAGCACCTACGTCCACTCGGGCGAGGTCGACACCCCCAAGCAGGACGAGAAATGGAAGTTCCTCGACGCCATGTCGGCGCGACTCCCCGAGCTCGCCGCCCACAACGAACTCTCGGTGGTCACGGGCGACCTCAACGTGGGGCACCGCGAGCTCGACATCAAGAACTGGAAGGGCAACGTCAAGCGCGCCGGCTTCCTCCCCCGTGAGCGGTCGTACTTCGACCGCTTCCTCGGGCCGGCGGGCGAGCAGGTCGCGACGGTCGACGGCACCGGCGGAGAAGGCCTCGGGTGGGTCGACGTGGGTCGACGCTTCGCGGGCGAGGTCGAGGGGCCCTACTCGTGGTGGTCGTGGCGCGGTCAGGCCTTCGACAACGACACCGGTTGGCGCATCGACTACCAGTTGGCCACCCCGGCGTTGGCCGACAGGGTCGAGCACTACGTGGTCGACCGGGCGGCCGCCTACGACCAGCGGTGGTCGGACCACGCTCCGGTCGTCGTCGACTACCGACTCTGACCCCGCGTCCCCTCCCCTCCCTTCTCGCACCACCCCGACCGAGGACCCCATGACCAAGCCCCGTCTCTTCTCCGGCATGCAGCCGTCCGCCGACTCGCTCCACGTCGGCAACTACATCGGCGCCCTGCAGCAGTGGAAGTCGCTGCAGACGACGCACGACGCCCTGTTCTGCGTCGTCGACCTGCACGCCATCACCGTCCCGCAAGACCCCGCGGCGTTGCGTGCCCAGATCCGTGGCACCGCCGCGCAGTACATCGCGGCAGGCATCGACCCGGCCCGGTCGACCCTGTTCATCCAGTCCCACGTGCCGGCGCACACGCAGTTGGCCTGGGTCCTCAACACCCTGACCGGGTTCGGCGAGGCCAGCCGCATGACGCAGTTCAAGGACAAGGCGGCGAAGCAGGGGTCCGACGCGGCCTCGCTCGGCTTGTTCGCCTACCCGACGCTGATGGCGGCCGACATCCTTCTCTACCAGGCCGAGACGGTTCCGGTGGGTGACGACCAGCGTCAGCACGTCGAGCTCACCCGCGACCTCGCCACCCGGTTCAACTCCCGCTTCGGCGAGACGTTCGTCGTGCCCGAGGCGACGATCCAGAAAGAGTCCGCACGCATCTACGACCTGCAGTCGCCCGAGTCGAAGATGAGCAAGTCCGCGGCGACCGACTCGGGTGTCGTGTGGATGCTCGACGAGCCGAGCCGCACCGCCAAGAAGATCAAGTCGGCCGTCACCGACGCCGAGCGCGAGATCCGCTTCGACCGCGGGGCCAAGGCGGGGGTGTCGAACCTGCTCACCATCCTGTCGTCGTTCTCGGGCGACAGCGTGGCCGACCTCGAGGAGCGCTACGCCGGTCGCGGCTACGGCGACCTGAAGAAAGACGTGGCCGAGGTCGTCGTCGAGACCTTCGCGCCCGTCCGCACCAGGGCCCTCGAACTGCTCGACGACCCGGCCGAGCTCGACCGCATCCTCGCGGTCAACGCCGACCGGGCGAACGAGATCGCGCAGGCCACGATCGACACCGTGTACGACCGCATCGGCTTCGTCCGCAAGGCCTGATCGTGCTGCCGTTCGTGCTCGCGTCACCGACCCTCGAGTTGGTGGTGCCGAGCGCGGCCGACGTGCCGGCGATCGTCGACGCCTGCCGCGACGAGACGCTGCAGCGGTTCACCACGGTGCCCGTCCCGTACGGACGGTCCGACGCCGAGTTCTTCCTGCGTCGCATCGTAAACGACGGGTGGGCCACCGGACGCGAGTTCACCTGGGGGCTGCGCCGCCCGGGGTCCGGCCTGCTCGAGGGCGTCATCAGCGTGCGGCTCCGGTCGTCCGACGTCGGCTTCTGGACGGCCCCGGCCTCGCGGGGTCACGGCCTGATGACCGAGGCCCTCGGCCTGGTGGCCGACTGGGCCTTCGGTGCCGGCGGGCTGCGCGAACTCTTCTGGGAGGGCTACGTCGGCAACGACGCCTCGGCCGCCGTCGCCCGTCGCACGGGCTTCACGTACCAGGGTGTCGGTCCGGGGCTCCACCCCGACCGCGACGGGGGCCACCCCCTCTGCTGGAAGGCCCGCCTGCGACCGGGCGACGCACGGGCGGCACGACCGGGCTGGCCCGACCTGGGGCGTTCCGGGACTCGTCCCGGCCGCGCGACGGAATACCCCGTGGCCGACGGTGTTGACTCCCTCACCGATGGCGTCGACGGCGTCGTCCGCCCGTCCCCCACCCCGCACGCTCCTGCGCGCGACCGTTCCGTCCCGGAGGCCCCGTGAGCATCGACGCGATCGACCGCGATCTCCTCGAACGCACCATGCGACGGGCCGTCTCGCTCGCCCGCCGGGGGCCGGCCCGCGGGGTCAACCCCCAGGTCGGGTGCGTCCTCCTGCGCCCCGACGGCAGCACGGCAGCCGAGGGATGGCACCGGGGTGCCGGCACCCCGCACGCCGAGGTCGACGCCCTCTCTCACCTCTCCCCCGGCGAGGCCCGCGGCCTGACCGCCGTCGTCACGCTCGAACCCTGCGACCACGTGGGCCGCACCGGGCCCTGCAGCGTCGCCCTAATCGAGGCCGGCGTCTCCCGCGTCGTCCACGCCGTCGCCGATCCCGGCGCGTCCTCCGGTGGCGGGGCCGACCGGCTGCGGCGGGCCGGTGTCGAGGTGGTCGACGGCGTGCTCGCCGACGAGGCCGCCGAGATGGCTCGCCGCTGGTTGGTGACGGCCCGGACGGGCCGCCCCTTCGTGACGCTCAAGTGGGCCTCGAGCCTGGACGGCCGCACCGCCGCGTCCGACGGCAGCAGCCGGTGGATCACCGGAACCGCGGCACGGCAACACGTCCACGAACAGCGGGCGGCCCACGACGCGATCCTGGTGGGCACGGGCACCGTGCTGGCCGACGACCCCAGCCTGACCGCCCGGGGCGACGGCGGAGAACTGCTCCCCGACCAGCCCCTGCCCGTCGTCGTCGGCACGCGCCCCGTGCCCCCCGACGCCGCCCTGCGCCGGCATCCCCGCGAGCTCGTCGAGACGGGCACGCACGACCTCGAGGCCGTGCTCGACGACCTCGGACGCCGCGGGGTCCGCAGCGTGTTCGTCGAGGGCGGACCGACCGTGGCGAGCGCGTTCGTGCGGCTCGGACTCGTCGACGACTACGTCGTGTACCTGGCGCCCACGCTGCTCGGCGGCCCCCGGACCGCCCTCGACGACCTCGGCGTGGACCACATCGACGCACAACGACGACTGCGCGTCACCGACGCGCACCCCCTCGGCGACGACCTGGTGGTCGTCGCCCGCGACACCCCCAGGAGACACGCATGACCACCACCCCCGCCGCATCGTCCCAGGTGTCGTTCGAGGTCGAGACCACGGTTCCCACCAGCCACGGCACGTTCCGCATGAGGGCTTACCGCGACACGGCCACCGGGGCCGACCACGTGGCGATCATCGCGAGCGATCCGACGGGCCTCCGCCCGGCGGACGGCGCCCTCGTGCGCGTCCACTCCGAGTGCCTCACCGGCGAGGCGTTCGGCTCGCTCAAGTGCGAGTGCGGCCCGCAGCTCGACGCCGCGCTCGACACCATCCGGGACCACGGCGGAGTCGTCGTCTACCTGCGCGGCCACGAGGGACGGGGCATCGGCCTCGTCAACAAGCTCCGCGCCTACCGCCTGCAAGAGGACGGCCTCGACACCCTCGACGCCAACCTCGCCCTCGGGCTGCCGGCGGACGCCCGAGACTACGGGGCGGCTGCCGACGTGCTGCGCGACCTGGGCCTCACCCGCGTCCGGTTGCTCAGCAACAACCCCGAGAAGCGACGTCAGCTCGGCGAGCACGGCATCGAGGTCACCGAACTGGTGCCGCTCGTCGTCGGCGTCGGCGCCTTCAACGAGGGCTACCTCGACACCAAGCGCGACCGCATGGGTCACGAGCTGCCCGGCCACCTCGGCTCCGACGACTGAGCCCGCGGCCGGGGGCCGCTCCGTGAGCCGGAAGCGCGTCCACAGCCGGGGTACAGCCGGAGTAAGCTGGGCGTCGGCCGTCACGAGCGGCCACCGTCTCACCCGGCCGAGCGATCAGCAGATCCCTGCACCGCGCCTCCGTCCGACCCGTTGCGCCGCATCACGCGCCCGGTCGTCGACGTCCGCCGGGACCTCGACCCCTGCCTCGGAGTGCCCCCGTGTCCGTACCCACCGTCGATCCGTCGACGTCGTCCGCCCCCACCACCAACAAGCGCTCGCGCGTCATCGTCGCGAGCCTCATCGGCACCTCGATCGAGTTCTACGACTTCTACGTCTACGCGACCGCCGCGGTGCTCGTCTTCCCGACGATCTTCTTCGCCAACGACGACCCCGCCGTGGCGCGGCTCGCCTCGTTCGCGGTCTTCGGCGTCGCGTTCATCGCCCGACCGGTCGGGTCGATCGTCTTCGGACACTTCGGCGACCGCATCGGCCGCAAGGGCACCCTGGTGGCCTCGTTGCTGACGATGGGCATCGCGACGGTGCTGATCGGCTGCATCCCGGCCGGCACCACGCCCGGCTGGGCGGTCGCCGGCCCGGCCTGCCTCGTCGTGCTGCGGTTCTGCCAGGGCCTCGGCCTCGGCGGTGAATGGAGCGGCGCCGCGCTGCTCGCGACCGAGAACGCCCCGGCGAACCGCCGAGCGATCTACGGCACGTTCCCCCAGCTGGGTGCGCCCATCGGATTCATCATCGCCAACCTGCTCTTCGTGCTGCTGAACACGACCCTCACCGAGGAGCAGTTCCTGGCCTGGGGTTGGCGCCTGCCGTTCCTGGCGAGTGCCGTCCTGGTCGTCATCGGCCTGTACGTGCGGTTCAAGCTGATCGAGACGCCGGCGTTCCAGAAGGTCGTCGACTCGGGCAACGTCGCCACGCTGCCGCTCGCCCGCGTCTTCCGGTCGAGCTGGCGCCCCCTGCTGCTGGGCACGTTCATCATGCTCGCGACCTACACGCTCTTCTACCTGATGACGACGTTCACGCTGACGTTCGGCACGGCCGACGCCGGGGGCGACCCGGCGGGTCTGGGCATCCCCCGGACGCAGTTCCTCTGGATGCTGATCCTCGGCGTGGTGTTCTTCGGCATCTTCACCCTGGTGTCGGGGCCGCTCGCCGAGAAGTACGGGCGCCGCGCCATGCTCATCTGCGTGACGGCGGGCATCCTCGTCTTCGGCTTCACGTTCGCCCCGCTGTTCGCGGCCGGGGCCCTCGGGGCGCAGGCGCTGCTCATCATCGGCTTTGTCCTGATGGGGCTGACCTTCGGACCGATGGGGGCCGTGCTGCCCGAGCTGTTCCCGACGAGCGTGCGCTACACCGGCTCGGCGATCAGCTACAACGTGGCCAGCATCCTGGGAGCCGCCGTGGCCCCGTTCATCGCCGTCGCGCTCTGGACGGCGGCGGGCGGCAGCACCTGGCTCGTGGGCCTCTACCTGTCGTCCATGGCGGTCCTCACCCTGATCGCGCTCGTGCTCAGCAGGGAGACCCGCGACGTCGACTACGACACGGCCGGCTGACCGGACGCGACGTGCCCTGCCGACCGGCCCGCGCCTCCTGACCGGAGGCGCGGGCCGGTCCCGTGACGCAGGTGGAAGTCACCGGGACGAAGTACGGTCGTAGTCGGCGGTGGCACCGCCCGCGACACCGACCGCCGCACCCCGCGACGCCGGTCACCAGGCACGAGAGGCATCATGAGCTCCGACACACGCGCGCGCACGACGACGTCCGAGGGCAAGGAGGCGCGGGTCGACCCACCGGCCGCGCCCCGGTCGCGGTGGGGTCGCCGCCCGCAGCCCGAGGGCCCCCGTGCCACGTTCCGTCAGTTGCTGCCCTACCTGTTCGAGCACAAGAAGGTCATGGCCTTCATCATCGTGCTCAGCGTCCTGGGTGCCGCGGCGTCCCTCGGTCAGCCGCTGCTCGTGCAGCAGGTCATCTCGGCCGTGCAGCAGGGCGTGACGCTCGGGCCCCTCGTCTGGGCGCTGGTCGCGCTGGTCGTCGTGGCCGGGCTGATCAGCGGGTTCCAGCACTATCTGCTGCAGCGCACCGGCGAGGGCGTCGTCCTCTCGAGCCGTCGTCGCCTCGTCGGACGCATGCTCCGGCTGCCGATCAGCCAGTTCGACACGCGCCGGACGGGCGACCTCGTGTCGCGGGTCGGCTCGGACACCACCCTGCTGCGGGCCGTACTCACCCAAGGACTCGTCGAGGCGATCGGCGGCAGCCTGACTTTCGTCGGTGCCTTGGTCGGCATGTTCCTGATCGACCCGGTGCTGCTCGGACTGACCGTGCTCGTCGTCGCCGTGTCGGTCGTCGTCGTCGTGCTGCTGTCCGGCCGCATCCGTGTGGCCAGCCGCCAGGCGCAGGAGAAGGTGGGTGACCTGACGGCCGCCGTCGAACGCGCCATCAGCTCGGTCCGCACGATCCGCGCCTCGGGCGCCACCGACCGCGAGATCGTGGCCGTCGAACGGGACGCCGAGGGCGCCTACCAACGGGGGCTCCAGGTGGCGCGCATCTCGGCCCTGGTCGTGCCGATCTCGTCCGTCGCGCTGCAAGCGTCGTTCCTCGTCGTGCTCGGAGTCGGTGGGTACCGGGTGGCGAGCGGTGCCATCGAGATCGCCTCGCTCGTCTCGTTCGTGCTCTTCCTCTTCCTCATGATCATGCCGCTCGGCCAGGCCCTCGGTGCCGTGCTCAGCGTCAACCAGGCGTTGGGGGCGCTCGGGCGCATCCAGGAGATCCTCGACCTGCCGAGCGAGACCGACGGGGACGAACGCCTCGCGGCGGAGGTCGCGACCCGTGAGGCGGGCGCCGGTCTCACGGCGGAGGACGGCATCGCCGTCCGGTTCGACGACGTGCACTTCCGCTACCCCGACTCGCCCGTGGCCTCCGGGAAGGCGACGGGCGGCCCGCGGGTCTCCGGCGAGCCGGGCCACGACTCGGGCGTGCGACCCGTCGACGACGACCTCACGGTGCTGCGGGGCGTCAGCTTCTCGGTGCCCGTCGGCAAGCGCACGGCACTCGTCGGCCCCTCAGGAGCGGGCAAGAGCACCATCCTGTCGCTCATCGAGCGCTTCTACGACCCGACCTCGGGTGCCGTGCGTGTGGGCGGAGCCGACGTCCGCACCCTCGACCGACGCGACCTGCGGTCCCGCATCGGCTACGTCGAACAGGACGCACCCGTGCTCGCCGGGACGATCCGCGACAACCTCACCCTGGGTTCGCCCGAGGCGACGGACGACGACTGCCGTCGGGTTCTCGAGGCCGTGAACCTCACCGCCGTGCTCGAACGCGGCGACCAGGGTCTCGACGCCCAGGTGGGCGAGGACGGGGTGATGCTCTCCGGGGGCGAACGTCAGCGCCTGGCCATCGCCCGCACGCTGCTCAACGCGCCGCCGATCCTGCTGCTCGACGAGTCGACCTCGAGTCTCGACGGTCTCAACGAGCAACGCCTCCGCGAGGCGATCGACGCGGTCGCCGAGAACCGCACGCTCATCGTCATCGCCCACCGGCTCTCGACCGTGGTCGACTCCGACCAGATCGTCGTCGTCGAGGCCGGCCGCGTGGTGGGCGTGGGCACGCACTCCGAACTGGTGCAGACGACGCCGCTCTACAAGGACCTGGCGAAGCACCAACTCCTCGTCTGAGAGCGAGGTGCGCCGGCGACGGCGACGGCGCACGGCCACGACGCCGTGCGACGATGGCCCGATGAGCGACGTCGCCCCCACCGTCCTGACCCACGTCGACCGTGGGGTCGGCGTGATCACCCTCAACCGCCCGCAGAAGATCAACGCGGTGACGATCGAGATGCTGGGACTCGTCGAGCAGGTGCTCGACGCGTGGCAGGACGACCCGGGGGTCTCGTCGGTGCTGCTGCGGGGTGCCGGGCCACGGGGGTTCTGTGCCGGGGGCGACATCGCGTGGATCCACGCCAACGCCACGACGGACCCGCGACGCAGCGTCGACATGTGGCGGCGCGAGTACCGGGGAACACTGCGCCTGGCGCGCTGGTCGAAGCCGATCGTGTCGCTCCTCGACGGCATCGCGATGGGTGCGGGCATCGGGCTCGGCGGTCACGTCACGCTCCGCATCGTGACCGAACGCAGCTCGGTGGGCATGCCGGAGACCCGCATCGGGCTCTCTCCCGACGCGGGCGGCAGTTTCCTGTTGTCACGGGCCCCGGGCGAGCTCGGCACCCATCTCGCCCTCACCGGTCGTGCGATGACGGCTGCCGATGCCCTGCACACGGGCTTCGCCGACCTGTTCGTCCCGTCGTCCGAGCTGACGCGGGTCCTGCCGGCACTGGCCGACGGAGGCCCCGACGCCGTGCGGGCACTCGGCGCGGACGCGGGACCGTCCGATCTCGCCGAGGCCGCCGAGTGGATCGACGACGCCTATCGGGGCGACGACGCGGGGACGATCGTGCGACGACTCCGCGACCTCTCGGATTCGGGTCTCGCCGATGCCGGAGCCGTGGCCGACGACCTCGAGGCGGCCTCGCCCACGTCGGTGGTGCTGACCCTGGAGGCGCAGCGGCGGGCGGCCCGTCTGCCCGACCTCGAGGCGGTGCTGGGGCAGGAACTGGGCATCGTCACCTCGCTCGCCGCCTCGCCGGACCTCGTCGAAGGCGTCCGCGCCCGGGTGATCGACAAGGACCGCCGCCCCCGATGGTCACCGCCGACCCTCGCCGAGGTCGACGTCGCCGCGACCGTCGCGACGGTCGACTGGACGACTCGCCTCTGAACGAGGGGCGAGCGTCGTCCGAGGGCCGCCGCCCACTCGACCACCGCCGCCGGGTCAGAGGCGGATCACGCGTCCCTCGTCCGCCGAACGACGCGCGGCCTCGATCACCTCGAGTGCCCGGACGGCGTCCCAGGGGTCGACCGGCAGCTCGCCCTCGCCTGCCAGGGCCGTGGCCAGCTGCGAGTAGAACGCGGGGTAGCGGCCCGGATCGGTCGTCTCGTCACGGCGGGTGCCGCCCGCGGACACGACACCCCGACGATCGCCCGCGTCGACACCGTAAGCGGGGTCGGTCGGCGTCAGTCCCGACGCCAGCTGGGCCTCTTGCGGGTCGAGGCCGTGCACCTCGTACGCCCCCGCCGACCCCAGCACACGGAACCTCGGCCCGGGCAGGGCTGCCACGTGGCTCATCGCCAGCCGCGACCGCCGACCTCCCTCGTGCTCGAGCGACAGGAACACGTCGTCGTCGGCCGTCCCGGACGGGCGGCGCGTCGCGATCTCTGCGTGGACCGCCCGGACCGGCCCCAGGAGTCGCATCACCTGGTCGACGAGGTGCGGGCCCAGGTCGAACAGGATGCCCCCGCCGTCGGCCGGGGTCGCCCGACGCTTCCAGCCGGCGCGGTTCTCGAGCTTCCACGGTTCGAATCGCGACTCGACGGTGTGCACGTCGCCCAGCTCGCCCGACCCCGTGAGGCGCGTGGCCGTCAGGAAGTCGCCGTCCCACCGCCGGTTCTGGTAGACGGTCAGCGGACGGCCCAGCGACTCGGCGAGCTCGACGAGCCCGCGGGCGTCGGCGGCCGAGGTCGCGAGCGGCTTGTCGACGACGACGGCCGCCCCGGCCCGCAGGGCACGCGTCGCGGTCTCGACGTGGGTGCCGTTGGGGGTGGCCACGACGACCAGGTCGAGTTGACGGCGCCAGAGCTCGTCGACGTCGGCGACGACCTCGGCCCCGGGGTGCGCCGCGGCGGCCTGCCCGGCACGGTCGGGGTCGCGCGTGACGACGGCGTCGACCCGCCAGGCCGGGTCGGCGGCCAGCAGCGCGCCGTGGAACACCCGGCCCGCGAGTCCGTAGCCCACGATGCCGACACGCAGCGGCTCGACGGCGCTCATGCGGCGGCGAACGGGTCGGGGGTCAGCACGTACACCGTCTCGAGGTACTCGTGGATGCCCTCGGAACCACCTTCACGGCCGAGGCCCGAGGACTTGACGCCGCCGAACGGCGCCGAGGCGTTCGACACCACGCCGACGTTGAGGCCGAGCATGCCGGTCTGCAGCCGTTCGGCCAGCCGCTGCCCTCGGGCGAGGTCGCGGGTGAAGGCGTAGGCCACGAGCCCGAACTCGGTGTCGTTCGCGATGCGGACGCCCTCGGCCTCGTCCCGGAACGTCGAGATCGCCAGGACCGGGCCGAAGATCTCGGTGGTCAGGATCTCGCTGCCGGGGGCGACACCCGACACGACGGTCGGTTCGAAGAAGGTGCCCGGCCCGTCGCCGGGGTGGCCGCCGGTCTCGACCACCGCCCCGCGATCGACCGCGTCGCGGACGAGCCGGTCGGCCTTGTCGACGGCCCGGTCGTCGATCAACGGACCCACGGAGACCCCGTCGTCGGTCCCCGGGCCCACCCGGAGTCCGCGCACGCGCTCGACCACCCTGGCGGTGAACTCGTCGGCGACCGACTCGTGCACGATGAACCGGTTGGCGGCCGTGCAGGCCTGGCCCACGTTGCGGAACTTCGCCTGCATCGCCCCCTCGACCGCGGCGTCGAGGTCGGCGTCGTCGAAGACCACGAAGGGGGCGTTGCCACCGAGTTCCATCGAGGTGCGCAGCACCTGCTCGGAGGCCTGGGTCAGCAGCGTCGAGCCGACCGGCGTCGACCCGGTGAAGCTGAGTTTCCGGAGGCGCGGGTCGCGGATGAGGGGCTCGCACACGTCGTTCGCCGACAGCGTCGTCACGACGTTCACCACCCCGTCGGGCACGCCAGCCTCGGCGAGCAGGGCGGCGAAGGCGAGGGTGGTGAGCGGCGTCAGCTCGGCCGGCTTGACGACCACCGCGCAGCCGGCCGCGAGGGCGGGCGCGATCTTGCGGGTCGCCATGGCGAGGGGGAAGTTCCAGGGGGTGATCAGCAGGCAGGGACCCACCGGGCGGTGAAGCACCGTCGTCCGGCCGGTGCCCTCGGGGTTCGTGCCGTAGCGACCCGAGACGCGCACGGCCTCTTCCGAGAACCAGCGGAGGAACTCTCCGCCGTAGGTGACCTCGCCGAGCGACTCGTCCAGCGGTTTGCCCATCTCGAGCGTCATCAGCAGGGCGAAATCGTCGCGCCGCTGCGTCAGCAGGTCGAAGGCGCGGCGCAGCACCTCACTGCGGTGACGGGGAGACGTCGCCGCCCAGTCGTCCTGCGCGGCGACCGCGGCGTCGAGGGCCCGCAGGCCGTCGGCGGGAGTCGCGTCGGCCACCGCGACCAGGACCTGGCCCGTGGCGGGGTCGACGACGTCGATGGTGTCGCCCGAGGACGACGGGCCCCACGAGCCCCCCACGAAGAGACCGGTGGGCACGGCCTCGATCACACGACGACGCTCGGCGGCCGTCACGACCGGGCCGGTCACGACGAGACCCCGGTCGAACCGTCGACGTCGGACGACGGGACGGTGCGGACGCCGGCCGCGCGCAGCTCGGCCAGGGCGGCCTCGCTCGGAGCCGGGGCCACACCGGCCACGAGGTCGGTCAGCACGGTCACCCTGAGCCCCGCGATGACGGCGTCGAGGGCCGAGGCCCGGACGCAGTGGTCGGTTGCCAGACCGACGACCTCGACCTCGTCGACACCCGTCGCGGCGAGGACGTCACCGAACGGGCGCCCGTCGTCGACGAGCCCGTCGAACAGCGAATAGGCCGGTCGACCGTCGCCCTTGAGCACGTGGACGTCGACGAGGGCGGTGTCGAGCTCGGGGTGGTAGTCGGCACCGGTCGAACCCTGCACGCAGTGAGCCGGCCACGAGTCGACGAAATCGGGCTCGGCGCTGAAATGGCCGCCGTTGTCGCCGTCGGGCGCGTGCCAGTCGCGGCTGGCGACCACGAGGTCGTACCGGTCGCGGTGGGCGCGGAGGTGGTCGGTGACCGCCTGCGCGACGTGGGCGCCGCCGGTGACCCCGAGCGCACCTCCTTCGGTGAAGTCGTTCTGGACGTCGATGACGAAGAGTGCTCTGGTCATGCGACCATTCTCGCGCGCCGCACCGACAGCGGCCCGCCTCAGCTGTTGGCGAGGTTGTCGCCGCAGCTGTAGACGGCCGTCGTCAGGGTGTCGAGGGCGGCCCGCGCGTTGTCCTGCACGGAGCCGATCGCGTAGAAGGCGAAGGTGAGCTTGGTGCCGTCCGCCGCGTCGACGGTGCCCGCGAGCGTGTAGGCCGTGTCGATCCAGCCGGTCTTGGCGTGCACGGCGCCTCGGGCCACGGCGTTCGAGCCCGTGAAACGGGAGGCGAGCGTGCCCGTCTTGCCCGACACCGGGAGGGCGTCGTAGACGACGCCGAGGCCGTGCTCGCGGTTCAGCACCTGGATCATCAGGCGCGCGACGAAGGTCGAGGGAACGGCGTCGTTCTCGCTCAGACCGGACCCGTCGATGATCGTGAGCGACGACGTGTCGAGACCGTAGGTCGACGAGAGCACGGACTTGTAGAGCGCCGTGAGCGACGCGGCCGACCCGTCGGCACCGGACGCCTTCGACGAGACGCGCGCGAGCATCTCGGCGAGGGTGTTGTCGGAGGTCGGCAGCAGCTGCGAGATCAGGCGGCTGACCGGCTGGGACGACACCTGGGCGATCACGGTGCCGCTCGTGGCGGTGCCCTCGGTCATGGTGGCGGAGTCGGCACCGACCACGCCCGCGGTGACGAGCGCGGAGCGGAAGGCGTCGCCGGCGCGGGCCACGGGGTCGGTGCTGCGCGGACTCGTCTGGGCGGCCGGGTTCGCCCGGTCGCCGTCGACCATGAGCGCGGTGACCTCGGAGTGGTAGCCGATGGTCTGCTCGGTGCGCTTCCAGGACGGGTCCCACTTGTCGGCGGGGTTCCAGTAGGTGGCGTCGAGCGTGATCTGCGTGAGGGGCTGCTCGCCGAGCGACGCCTTCACCTGGGTCGCGAGGTCGGCGACCGTGGGGGCCCCGGCGTACACGCTCGAGCCCGTGGCACTGAGCGTGGCGTCGCCGCCGCCGACCAGGGACACGGCACCCGTCCCGGCGTCGCCGGTCACCCGGGTGGTGAGACGGGCGTCGGGCCCGAGGACCGACAGGGCGACCGCGCTCGTCAGGGTCTTCAGCACGCTGCCCGTGCGCGCCGGGGCCGAGCCGTTGCGGTCGAAGAGGACCTCACCCGTGGTGGCGTTGACCACGGTGCCCTCGAACTGGGCCAGACGGGCGTCGGACGCGGCACCGGCGACCGAGCAGGTCCGCAGGCGCGTGGCCCCCGGGATCACGCCCGGTACCGACCGTGCGGGGTCGGCCGTGGGGGTCGCGGTCGGTGTGATCGTGACGGCCGGTTCGGGGGTCGAGGAAGCGGCCCGTGCCGTCGCGGCGTCGGGCGCGGTGGCGGCCCCGGCGGCGACCGCGCCGCCACCGAGTAGGGCGAACACGAGGACGCCCGCCGTCACGAGGAACCCTCGCGGTCGCGACGAGACCCAGCGCCACACGGACGAGCCCGACGCGGCCGATCGGACCGGGGTCGCATCGCGGGGGCCGGCTCCGTCACCACCCGTGGTCGCTTCGGGACGGTCGTGACGTGGCTCACCCTGATCGCTCATCGAGGACATCATACGGAGCCTCGCGGCGACGTCATCCCTCGGAGGGGTACCGCACGCCGATCTGCCGCCGGACCTCGTCCATCGTGCGCATGACGCCCACGCCGTCGGCGGCGGTCAGCAACGGACTCTCGCGCTCGCCCGCCGCCACGACCCGTTCGAGTTCGAGCGCCTGGTGGTGCATGCCGCGCAGTCCGCCCTCGTCGGCGTCGAAGCGCTCGACCACGGCGTCGTCCGAGTCGCGCACCGTGAAGCCGCCGGGCGCGTAGAACGTGTCGTCGACGTCGATGCGACCGGCGGTGCCGAGCAGCGTCGCCGTGTTGCGGCCCGAGGTGTCGAGGGCGGCGTACAGCTGGGCCGTCGCACCCGACGCGTGACCGAGCTGGATCGCGACGCGCGCGTCGACGCCCTGGTCGCTGAGCGTGGCGGAGGCCGAGACCGTCGAGGGCGCCCCGAGTAGGTCGTCGGCGAACGACACCGGGTACACCCCGAGGTCGAGGAGGGCCCCGCCGCCGAGCGCCGGGTCGTTGATGCGGTGGTGGGGATCGGTGGGCAGCGACTGGACGTGCACGGCCGTCAGGAGGCGCACCTCGCCGATGACGCCGGAGCGCACGACCTCGCGCAGTCGCGCGCTCTGCGGCGTGTACCGCGTCCACATCGCCTCGAGGACGACCACGCCGGCCTCACGAGCGGCCGCGTAGACCCTCTCGGCCTCGGCGGCGTTCACGGTGAAGGCCTTCTCGACGAGGACGTGCTTGCCGGCGGCGACGGCCGAGAGGGCGTTCTCGGCGTGGAACGGGTGCGGGGTGGCGACGTAGACCACGTCGACCTCGGGGTCGGCCACCAGGTCGTCGTAGCTGCCGTGCGCCCCCGGGACCCCGGCGCGGTCGGCGAACTCGCGCGCCTTGGCCAGGTCACGGGACCCGACGGCGGAGACGGTCAGCCCCGCACCCTGCAGGTCGGAGGTGAAGGTGGCGGCGATGCCGCCGGCGCCGAGGATTCCCCATCGAAGTGTCATGCGGACTGTCTACCAGCCACCGCCGACGGCGAGGCCCGCGGGTTCGGAGCCCTGCCCCGCGTCTCCGGTCAGCAGGCGTACCAGCGACTGGCCGAGCGGACGAAGTCCGGGCTGTCGTCCGGCGCTCCCCCGTGCACGGCGGCGAAACCGACGCAGGCGTGGGCGAGGTCTCCACGGAAGTCCGGTCGGTAGACGGCCGCGCGGTGCGGGGCCGAGGTCCACCACTTGGCGGCGGCGACGTCGCCCGTGGTCGCGGTGCCGCCGGCGAGGTTGCCGTCGCAGCCGACCGGGGGCACCCCGTCGCTGCGGACCACCTCGCCCTTGTGCCCCCAGGCGCTCAGCGGATCGGGACTCGGGTCGCCGGCGACCCAGAAGAGGTACTGCTCGAGGCACGCGTCGTGACGCACGTTCGCGGCCGGCAGCAGCCCGAGGCACGCAGCCTCACGCTGCTCCTCGTAGGCCGTCCGGAACGCGTCGAGGTCGGCGGCGGTGGTGCCCGTCGCGCCGCTGGCGGCGTCGGGGGCGCCGGTCGCGGTTTCGGGGGCGCCGGTCGCGCCGCTCGCGGCGTCGGCGTCGGCGCCGGGCTGCGCGGGCGAGGGGACGGAGGCGCTGGTGGCGTCGTCCACGCACCCCGCGCCTCCTGCGTCCTCGGCCTCGGGTTCGGGGTCGCCGCTCCCGAGGACCACCGTCGTCGGCCCGTCGGCCACGCCGGCCGTCGCGAGGGCCGAGGAGTCGCCTCCGGCCCAGACGACGAGGAGGATGCCTGCCAGGACGGCGGCGAGCAGCGCGGTGCAGATCACGCGGAGGGGCATGCGGGCCACCTCCTTCCGGCGAGCGGTGGGCGTCGCAGATCGACCGTAGGACGACGGGACGGGCCCCGTGGGCCGTTCGGGGTACAACCTGGCGACTGGCTCACCACTACTGGGGGCGCAGAGACGGGCGCGAGGGCTTCAGACCGGCACCCCCTCGGCACGGCCGACGGACGAGAACAGCCCCGGGTCGTCGTGACCCGGGGCTGTGGTGGAGCCGCTTATCAGAATCGAACTGATGACCTTCTCATTACGAGTGAGACGCTCTACCGACTGAGCTAAAGCGGCGGGGCCGACCTCGGCCGGTTGCCCGTGCCTCGCGGCACGATTAGATACTGTACAGGATCAGCGGACCTCACGTGTCACGAGGCGACCGAGCTCGACGAAGCTGGCCTCCATGCGGGCGCGCAGGCTGTACCGCATGTCGCTGAGGTGGTCCACGTCGTCGTCGTCGATCCACTCGGCCCAGGCATGGCGGAGGGTGGCGATGCTGACCAGCGACACCAGGTGCGCGCGGCTGAGCAACGAGGCGTCGACGGCGGCGTCCGCCACTCCCTCGTCGGCCGCCATGCGCTGCGCGACGACGGTCGTCAGTCGCTCCTCGAAGACGCGCGTCGACGCGATGCGACGGGCCAGCAGGTCGGGGTGCGCCCGCAGCACCCGGCGACGCAGGACGACGAGTTCGCGATCGACCGTGGCCGACTCGACGGCGTGCGTCAACAGCTGGATGAGGCTCGACAGCACGGGCTCGTCGCGCTGGGCCACGAAACGCTCGAGGTCGCGACCGTCGGGCAGCGCCGGCGGGTCGCCGACGACGGCCTCTTCTTTGGACGGGAAGTAGTTGAAGAAGGTCCGCGGCGAGACGTCGGCCCGGCGGCTGACCATGTCGACCGTCACCGCGTCCAGCCCGTGTTCGACGATGAGGTCGAGGACGGCGACCTGGATCGCTCGTCGGGTGGCCAGACGTTTGCGCTCGCGCAGGCCGGGGGCGGCGTTCGGGTCGCTCATCAGGCCATCATCGCGCATGCACCCGGGGAAAGGGGTGGACGGCCCCCGTGTCAGCCCGGTGCCCGTGCCGGTGCCGCGCGCACCGGTCAGCGGATGGCGTGACGACTCACGACGACCAGCATGGCCTCGAGCGCCATGGCCGGCGACACGTTGGTCTCGATGCGGCGGCGGGCCAGCGCGATCGCGTCGAGCACGGCCAGGGTCGCGGCCGGGGTGGAGGCGGCCGCCGCGGCGTCGAGCTGTGCCCGGATGGCCTCGTTGATGGGCTGCTCGTCGACGCCGAGCTGCAGCAACAGGACGTCGCGGTACAGCGAGAGGAGGTCGACCATGATGCGGTCGATCCCGTCGCGGAGGCTCCGGGTCGCCCGGCGCTTCTGGTCGTCCTCGAGGGCACGCAGCTGGCTGCGCAGCGCCGGGGGCACCGTGCCACCCGGCTCGACGCCCAGCGACCGCAACGCGCTCGCCCGTTCTTCGGCGTCGCGCTCTTCCGTGATCGCCTTCGCGTCGTCGCCGGCGACCGCGAGCAGGGTGGCCGCCGCGATGACGGCGTCCGAGACGCTGCGGATGCCCAGGGCGGTCTCGAGGGTCTGACGACGTCGCGACCTCGCCGAGGCGTCGAGTGCCAGGCGCCGCGCCATGCCGATGTGGCTCTGGGCCTCGCGGGCCGCCACGAGCGCGATCTCGGGGTCGACGCCGTCGCGGTTCTCGAGGAGCGCGGCGACGTCGCCCACCGCGGGCATGCGGAGGCGCACACTGCGGACGCGGGAGCGGATCGTGGGGATGAGGTCGGCCTCGCTCGGTGCGCACAGCAGCCAGACCGTCCGGGGCGGCGGCTCTTCGAGCGCCTTGAGCAGGAGGTTCGAGGTGCGCTCGGTCATCCGGTCGGCGTCCTCGATGACGACCACCCGGTAGCGACCCACCGACGGCGAGAACTGGCTCGCCGCGACCAGCGACCGGACCTCGTCGATCGTGATGATGATGCGTTCCGTGCTGAGGACCGCGAGGTCGGGGTGCGACCTGGCGGCGACCTGACGGAGGGTGGCCTCTTCGTCGGCCGGTTCCCGCGAGAGCAACGCGGCCGCGAAGGCGTAGGCCAGGTTCGAGCGGCCCGAGCCGGGCGGCCCGGTGATGAGCCACGAGTGGGTCATCGAGGCGTTGCCGGGCTGCGTGGAGGCCGCCGCGGTCAACGCCTCGATGGCGTCGGGCTGACCCGTGAGGTGTTCCCAGAGGGGCATGGTCAGCGTGCGCCCTCGGCTCGGGGACCGACCGGGTCGGTCACTCGCCCGCGGCCTCCGGCGCCGCGGCCGTCGCCGACGCCGCCGTCTCGGCCGCCGGGGCCTTCTTGACCGGCGCCTTCTTGGCAGCCGTCGTCGAGGCCTTCGCGGTGGTCGCCTTCTTGGCCGGCGCCTTGGTGGCCGCCTTCGCGGTGGTCGCCTTCTTGGCCGGCGCCTTCTTCGCGGGTGCCTTCTTGGCGGCCGTCTTGGGCTTGGCCGGCCCCTTGGCCCGCTTGTCGGCGAGCAGCTGGACGGCGCGGTCGAAGTCGACCTCTTCGACCGTCTCACCGCGCGGGATGGTGGCGTTCGTCTCGCCGTCGGTGACGTACGGGCCGAACCGGCCGTCCTTGACCTTGATGGGCTTGCCGCTCACCGGGTCGGCCTCGAACTCCTTCAGGGCGCTGCTGGCCTTGCGAGCGCCGTACTTCGGCTGGGCGTAGAGCTCGAGCGCCCCGGGCAGGTCGATCTCGAAGATCTGGTCCTCGCTCGTCAGCGACCGGGTGTCGGTCCCCTTCTTGAGGTAGGGACCGTAGCGCCCGTTCTGGGCCTGGATCTCGTCGCCGCTCTCGGGATCGGTGCCGATGGTCCGCGGCAGGTCGAGCAGTCGCAGGGCCGTGTCGAGGTCGACCGTGTCGACACCCATGCTCTTGAAGAGCGACGCCGTGCGTTCTTTCGGAGGGGCGGCCTTCTTGGCGGGGGCTTTCTTCGCCGGAGCCTTCTTCGCCCCGGTCGTGGTCGTGGCGGCAGCCGCGGACTCGGTCACCTCGCCGGTCGCTGGGTCGGCCACGATCTCGTCGGTCGACGACTCGGGGGTCCGCTCGGTGACGTACGGGCCGAAGCGGCCGTCCTTCGCGATGACCTCCTTGCCCGTCTTGGGGTTGAGCCCCAGCACGCGGTCGCCGACGACGGGGGCGTCGATCAGCTCACGCGCCTTCTCGGCCGTCAACTCGTCGGGGGCGAGGTCTTCGGGCACGTTCACGCGACGCGGGGTCTCGGGGTCGTCGCCCGGCGCCTCGAGGTAGGGACCGTAGCGACCGATGCGCAGGGTCACGCCGTCGGCGAGCACGATGGAGTTGATGTCGCGCGCGTCGATCTCGCCCAGGTTGTCGATGACCTTGCGAAGACCTCGGTGCGACTCGTTGCCGAAGTAGAAACCGTTCAACCAGTCCACACGGTCGGCGTCGCCGCCGGCGATGAGGTCGAGATCGTCCTCCATGCTGGCCGTGAAGTCGTACTCGACCAGGTCGGCGAAGTAGTCCTCGAGCAGACGGACCACCGAGAACGCGATCCAGTTCGGGACGAGGGCCGTTCCGCGCGGCGTGACGTAGCCACGGTCGACGATGGTCGACATGATGGCCGCGTAGGTCGAGGGGCGTCCGATGCCGAGCTCTTCGAGGGTCTTGACCAGGCTCGCCTCGGTGTAGCGCGGCGGTGCCGACGTGTCGTGCCCCTTCGCCTCGACCTCGTCGAGGCCGAGGGCCTGACCGGCGGCCAGCGGGGGCAGCTTGGCCTCGGCGGGTTCGGCCGTGCCGTGGCGGTCTTCGTCGCGACCCTCTTCGTAGGCGTTGAGGAACCCGCGGAACGTGATCACCGTGCCGGATGCGGCGAACTCGGCAAGCGTCCCGGTGGCGGCGCGGGGGGCGATGCCCTCGACCGTCCCCGAGGTCGTCGCCGACACGACGACCGAAGCGGTCGATCCCTTGGCGTCCGCCATCTGCGAGGCGACCGTGCGCTTCCAGATGAGGTCGTAGAGCTTCCAGTCGTTGCCCCGCAGGACGTTCTGCATCTCGGACGGCGTCTTGAAGGTGTCGCCCGACGGCCGGATGGCCTCGTGCGCCTCTTGCGCGTTCTTGCTCTTGCCCGTGTACAGCCGCGGCTTGTCGGGGACCGTGTCGGACCCGTAGAGCTTTGCGGCCTGGCTGCGCGCCGCACCGATCGCCTGCTGGGACAGCGCCGGCGAGTCGGTGCGCATGTAGGTGATGTGGCCGTTCTCGTAGAGCGACTGCGCGACGCTCATGGTCTGCCGGGCGGAGAACCGCAGCTTGCGCGCCGCCTCTTGTTGGAGGGTCGACGTCGTGAAGGGAGCAGCCGGACGACGGGTGTAAGGCTTCGAGTCGACCGAGCCGACGACGATCTCGACGTCGGAGGAGCTCAACGCCTCGGCGAGCGCACGCGACGCCGCCTCGTCGAGTGCGACGGCCTCGCCCTTCAGTCGACCCCGGTCGTCGAAGTCGCGACCGGCGGCGACGCGTCCCCCGTTGACGCGGACGAGGCGCGACCCGAAGGCGACCTTCGCCTCGCCCTCGGCCGCGACGGGCTCGAAGGTCGCGGTGAGGTCCCAGTACGACGCGGAGACGAACGCGAGGCGTTCGCGTTCGCGGTCCACGACGAGACGCGTCGCGGCCGACTGGACGCGGCCTGCGGACAGCCCCGGTCCGACCTTGCGCCACAGCACGGGCGAGACCTCGTAGCCGTAGAGGCGGTCGAGGATGCGGCGGGTCTCCTGCGCGTCGACCAGGGCGGTGTCGAGGTCACGCGTGTTCTCTTGCGCCTTCTGGATGGCGTCCTTGGTGATCTCGTGGAACACCATGCGCTTCACCGGCACCTTGGGCTTGAGCTCTTGCAGGAGGTGCCACGCGATGGCCTCGCCCTCGCGGTCCTCATCTGTCGCGAGGTAGAGCTCGTCGGCGTTCTTCAAGGCGCGCTTGAGGTCGGAGACCGTCTTCTTCTTGGCGTCCGAGACGACGTAGTAGGGCTCGAATCCGTTCTCGACGTCGACGGAGAACTTGCCCATCGACCCCTTCTTCAGCTCGGCCGGGAGGTTCTTGGGCTCGACGAGGTCGCGGATGTGGCCGACGGAGGCCAGCACTTCGTATCCGTCGCCGAGGTACTGCCCGATCGTCTTGGCCTTGGCGGGCGACTCGACGATGACCAGTTTCTTCGTGCCTGGCACGGGACTCCTTGCGTGGTGGTGCGGCGACCCGGTCCGACGGACCGGGCGAGGGGCTGCAGGGCGAGGACGGGGTGCTCGATCGCTCCCACCGACCCCGAGGAACGTCGGGAGCCGTGCAGCCGACAGCCACACCATACACACCCGACGCTCGGGCCCTCTTCACGGACCGCCGCCCCGGGGCGGGGCCGTCGGGGGCGGCGGACCGGCCGTCGCCCGGGCCCTGACGGCGAGGGGACCGAGGGCCGTCGAGACCTCCACGGTGACCTCCGCGCCGGCGACGACGCAGGCCGAGAGTGCGACGCCGTTCGCCTCGGCGGTCGCGGCGGCCCGGTCGCAGACGGCGCCGACGGCGAGCCCCGACAGGGTGTCGGCTGCGGCGAGCGCCGAGGCGTCGGCCGCCCCGGCGGTGCGCGACCGGACCGCGAGCGCCGAGTGCGATCCGACGAGCGCGACGGCGAGGACCGTGATCGTCACGAGCCCGGCGGCCGACAGGACGCTCGAGCTGCCACGGTCGCTCGTCAGGACGTGGCGGACGGTCATCGCCCGGCCGTCGGCGCGCAGCTGCGAGAGGTCAACGTGACCTCGCCCACGGGGCCGACCCGCACCTCCCGGCGGAGGTCGACGCAGACGAGGTCGGCGCCGACGGACTCGGACATCGCGGCGCCCGGCGCGAGCCGCGCCAGGGTCGTCCCGACCGAACCGCCATCGCCCCGGGCGGTCTGCCGTGCCACGACGGCCGCGGCGTCCGCGAGGCGGACCGACTGCGAGGTGACGACCAGGCTCGCGACGACGAACGCGACGACCAGGATCACGGCGGGCATCGTCATCGCGAACTCGACCGTCGCGCTTCCCCTCTCGTCGTCGACACGACGGACGAGACGGACGAGGCGCCCCCGGACCCTGGTCGTCACAGCGGTCACCCGACCGACAGGGCCGACCGGACCAGGTCGGACAGGATGCCCCGGACCTCGTCCGACCTCATGATCGTGACGAGAAGGCCGGCGAAGCCCACCGCGGCCATGATCACGATGGCGTACTCGGCCGTGGCCGCACCGTCGTCGGCCCGGACGAGGCGACGGGCGACGGAGGCGAGGCGGCCGGCGGTCGAGGTACGGCCGGTGGAGGACGGAGGGCTCGTCGTGGGGACGGCGGGCGAGGGGGTCGCGGCAACGGTCATGATGTTCCTCTCGTGGGTGTCGGCACCTCTCCGGTGACGATCCGAGCCTGGCGGCATTCCGCGGGTGGCCCGCAGCCGTCGTCGTCTGCTGTGGACGGCCGGTCACCACGACCCCGCTGTGGACGACACGAGTGACACGACCAGCGGGACGACACCGATGACCAGGAACGCCGGGAGGATGCACACGCCGAGCGGCAGCATCAGGGTGACCCCGAGCCGACCCGCCGCGGTCTGCGCGGCCGTGCGGGCCTCCAGCCGCAGCTCGCGGGCCTCGGAGCGCAGGAGCAACCCCGCGGGCGCCCCGGCACGACGGGACAGGTCGAGGACCGCCTCGCACCGACGCCGCTCGACCCGGTCGGCGGTCTCGTCGGCCGTACCCGCGCCTCCTCGTGGCTCGGGCACGACGGCCTCGACCCCGCACGAGGCGACCGCCTCGTCGACGGCGGCGAGGCCGGACGACCACGAGGCTCCCCCGGACAGCGCCACGGCGAGGAGCTCGGGGCGCAAACCCGGCACCCTCGACGACGGGAGGGCACGACGGACGAGTCGGGCGTTCCACCGACGCGCCATGACCACGAGACACCCCGCGACGCCGACGCACGCCCATCCGATCGGGGTGCCGACGAGCACGGCGCCGGTGTCGAAGCCCAGCCCCAAGGAGAAGAGGAGGCCCACGGGCGGGAGGGCGAGGACCACGTTGGCCGTCGCCCGTGGTCCGCTCAGGGCGACCTGGACGTCGCGGCGGGCCTCGTCGGCCGCCCGGAGAGCCGACACGACGGAGTGGAGGCAGTCGGCCATCGGTGCACCGCTCGTCTCGGCCACGCGCCAGGCGCAGGCGACCTGCCTCCACGTGCGATCGTGCCCGTCGGAGTCCACGGCACCCTCGAAGGGTCGGGTGTCGAGCCACGACACGAGGCTGGTGGAGACCGCGACGCCGTCGCCGCCGTCGAGCGCGACCGCCTCGGCGAGCCGTCGGACGGCCCCCGGGGGTTCGACGGCGCCGACGTGGCCCCAGGCCCGGGCGGGGGCGACACCGGCTCCGACGAGGACGGCGAGGCGTTCGACCAGGACGGCGGCCGGTGTGGGTCGAGCCCGCCTCGTCCTCAGACGCCCGGGCCCGAGGCGCCCGGCACCCAGACGTCCGGGACCCGGACCGCCGCTCACCCCCGTGATCCCGACCGTGCGACCAACCGCCCGTCGGGCGTCACGGCGAGGTGGCCGATCTCGGCGAGCCTCCGGTGGCCGCCTCGCCTCTCGAGGTGGAACACCGCGTCGATCGCGCTGACGGCCTGACGGGCCAGTGCGTCCACCCCGAGTCCCGCGAGCGCCCCGAGCGCCTCGAGCCGCGCAGGGACGTCGTCGAGACCGTTGGCGTGGACGGTGCCCGCGCCTCCGTCGTGCCCGGTGTTCAGGGCCGAGAGCAGGTCGCGGATCTCGCGCCCGCGGACCTCGCCGACCACGAGACGGTCGGGTCGCATCCGCAACGCCTCACGGACGAGACGGGACAGGTCGACCCCGCCCGCTCCCTCGAGGTTGGGCTGTCGGGTCTCGAGGGCCACCACGTGAGGATGACGGGGTCGCAACTCGGCGACGTCCTCGATCGTCACGATGCGGTCGCAGCCGGGGGCCTCGGACAACAACGCGGCGAGGAACGTCGTCTTGCCGGCCCCGCCCGAGCCGCTGACCAGGACGTTGGCCCGTCGCTCGACGCAGCCGATCACCGTCTCGAGGGCTCCCGCCGGGAAGAACCCCCGGCGATCGAGGTCGACGAGCGACATCGACTCGGCCCGGGGCACGCGGATCGAGAGAGCCGTCCCCGAGACCGCCAGCGGAGGCAGGACCACGTGCACCCGGAGACCGTCGCCCAGGCGCACGTCGACGCACGGGCTCGACTCGTCGACGTGGCGTCCCCCGAGCGAGACCAGTCGCACGGCCACCTGCCGCGCCGAGGCCTCCGAGAGGTGGAGGCTCGTCTCGGGCTCGGCCCCGTCGCCCCGATCGACCCAGACGCCGACTCCGCCGGTGACGAACACGTCGGTGACGGCCGGATCGTCGAGGAGGCGTCCCAGGGGTCCGAACGCGGAACGCTCTTGTCGGGTGAGCCGACCCTGTACCCCGAATCGAGGTTCTGTACCCCGGCTCGTACCGAGCGCTGCCACCGGAGGCAGGGCGAACCGGGAGGGAGGGTGATCGAGGGTGAGGGACGGGTGACGGGCGGTGCCGACCTGAGGCGCGTGGGACATGGTCTCGACCGTAAGCAGCACCCGACCGGAACAGACAGATCAGTAGAGGACCGTGGGGACGGATCGCCCGTCGCCACCGTTGGGGACGAGCCGACCGACCACCCGGGCGACCACCGGGTTAAAAGAGAGGGGCGGCACCGATTGGGGGGAACCGGTGCCGCCACGTGCGTCGGGCGATTGGGGGGAATCAGCGCGACGCACGTCGGAATTGAATCCGACTCGTCAAGTGTACCCCAGAACGACTCCGGAACACCACGTCGCCCTTCCCCCACGAAGCGCGCGGCCTGCCCCCGCCCGGGGGGACGTCCGGAGTAAGGTCGTCGGCGCGGCTCCGTGCCGCGGTTCACGCAACGACGCGAGAGGACTTCCGATGCTCGACGGCACCGACGACCAGCCCACCGAAGGACGCACCTTCGCCCCACCTGCCGACTTCGTCCGGACGGCCGTCGCCGGCTCCGACCTGGCCGGACGAGCCGCTGCCGACCGCCTCGCCTTCTGGGGCGACCAGGCCCGCGAGCGGCTCACCTGGGCCCAGGTCCCGACCGAGACGCTGGACTGGTCGCACGCGCCCTTCGCCCGGTGGTTCGCCGACGGCACGCTCAACGTCGCCTACAACTGCCTGGACCGTCACGTCGAGGCCGGACACGGTGATCGCGTCGCGCTGCACTGGGAGGGCGAGCCAGGCGACGCCCGCTCGCTGACCTACGCCGAGCTGACCCACGAGGTCAAGCGCGCGGCGAACCTGCTGCTGTCGCTCGGCGTGCAGGCCGGGGACCGCGTCGTGGTCTACCTCCCGCAGATCCCCGAGGCCGTGGTGACCATGCTGGCCGTGGCCCGGATCGGGGCCGTGCACTCGGTCGTCTTCGGCGGCTTCAGCGCCGAGAGCCTGCGTGCGCGCATCGACGACGCCGGCGCCCGCCTGGTCGTCACGGCGGACGGCGGCTGGCGCAAGGGGGCGGTCTCCCCTCTCAAAGCAGCCGTCGACGAAGCACTGGCGGTGGACGGCGACTCCACTGTCGAACACGTCCTCGTCGTCCGGCGAGGCGGCAACGACGTCGACTGGACCGACGGCCGCGACGTCTGGTGGCACGACGCGATCGAGACCGTCGACGACGAGCACGTCGCCGAACCGTTCGAGGCCGAGCACCCGCTCTTCATCCTCTACACGAGCGGCACGACCGGGAAGCCCAAGGGCATCCTGCACACCTCGGGCGGCTACCTCACCCAGGTCGCCTACACCCACTCCGTCGTCTTCGACCTGCGACCCGAGACCGACGTCTACTGGTGCACCGCGGACGTCGGGTGGATCACCGGGCACAGCTACGTCGTCTACGGCCCGCTCGCCAACGGCGCGACGCAGGTGCTCTACGAGGGCACCCCCGACTTCCCCACGCCGGGCCGTTGGTGGGATCTCGTCGAGAAGTACGGCGTGACGATCTTCTACACGGCGCCGACGGCCATCCGGGGCTTCATGAAGTCCGGGAGGGAGATCCCGGGGGCCCGCGACCTGACGTCGTTGCGCCTCCTCGGGTCGGTCGGCGAGCCGATCAACCCGGAGGCCTGGCTGTGGTTCCGCGAGGTGATCGGCGCCGGCCGCACGCCCATCGTCGACACGTGGTGGCAGACCGAGACGGGTGCACAGATGATCTCGCCGCTGCCCGGCGTCACGACCACCAAGCCCGGTTCGGCCCAGACCCCGCTGCCGGGCATCTCGGTGGACGTGGTGGACGACCACGGCATTCCCGTGGCGAACGGCGAGAGCGGCCTGCTGGTCGTCTCAGAGCCCTGGCCGTCGATGTTGCGGGGCATCTGGGGCGATCCCGACCGCTACGTCGAGACGTACTGGAGCCGGTTCGGTGACCGCTACTTCGCCGGAGACGGCGCCCGGCGCGACGAGGACGGCGACATCTGGCTGCTCGGCCGCGTCGACGACGTCATGAACGTCTCGGGTCACCGCCTGTCGACCGCCGAGATCGAGTCGGCCCTGGTGTCGCACCCGATCGTCGCCGAGTCCGCCGTCGTCGGTGCGGCCGACGAGACCACCGGTCAAGCGGTCGTGGCGTTCGTCATCCTGCGGAACAAGGCGAAGACGACGCAGACCCCCGAGGAGGCGGTGGCCGCGTTGCGCGCGCACGTCGCCCACCAGATCGGCGCCATCGCGCGTCCGCGCACCGTCGTGCTCGTCGACGAGCTGCCGAAGACGCGCTCGGGCAAGATCATGCGCCGCCTGTTGCGGGACGTGGCGGAAGGCCGCGAGGTCGGCGACACGACCACGCTGGCGGACACGTCGGTCATGTCGGTGATCACCGCCGAGATGCGCTGACCCCGGCACGACGACGGCCCCTCTTCTTCGCGAGGAGGGGCCGTCGTCACGACCGGACGAGGAGGCGCGTCAGCGGACCTCGAGGACGAGCTCGACCTCGACGGGCGAGTCGAGCGGCAGCACCGCCACCCCCACGGCGCTGCGAGCGTGACGCCCGGCCTCGCCGAAGATCCGGCCGAGGAGGTCCGAGGCACCGTTGATGACCCCGGGTTGGCCCGAGAACTCGGGATCGGAGGCGACGAATCCGGTCAGCTTCACGACGCGGACGACGTCGTCGAGCGAGTCGAGCACCGTCGCCGCCGCGGCCAGGGCGTTCAGCACGCAGGTCGCCGCCAGCGCCTGGGCGTCGGCGGGCTGGACGAGGCCGAGACCGTCGCCCACCTTGCCCGTGGCCGGCAGCCGGCCGTCGACGAAGGGCAGCTGACCCGCCGTGTAGACGAGCGACCCCGTGCGGAGGGCCGGGACGTACGAGCCCGCGGGCGCCGCGACGGGCGGGAGGACGAGACCGAGCTCGGCCAGGCGTTCGTCGACGGTCGCCATCAGGCGTCCTGCCGGGGGCGCTTGAGCCACGCGACGGGACCACCCTCGGGGCCCTGGGTCACCTGGACGAGTTCCCACCCGTCGGAGCCCCAGTTGTTGAGGATCGCCGTGCTGTTGTGCACCAGCAGGGGCGTCGTCGTGTACTCCCAAAGGACCATTTCGGCTTCCGTTCAGCTTGAAAATCGGCGATGTCGCTTACCCTGATCCTATGTCTGCCCAAAAATCGAAGCCCACGTCCGCCATCGGGGCACTCTTCGGATTCGTCGGCTTCAGCGTCCTGGCCGGCCTCCTGGTGACCATCGGCGTGACGCCGGCCATCGCGGTCGCCGGCATGACGGCCTCGAGTTCGATCGGCGTCTTCGAGTCGATCCCCGAGTACATCGAGATCGGCAAGCTGCAGCAGCGCAACACGCTGTACGCGACCCAGGGCGGGCAGCAGGTGCCCTTCGCGACCCTCTACAGCGAGAACCGCGTCGAGCTCTCGTGGGACGAGGTCAGCCCCAACCTCAAGACCGCCGTCGTCGCCGGCGAGGACCGCCGCTTCTACGAGCACGGTGGCGTCGACGTCACCTCCCTCGTGCGTGCAGCCGTCGGCTCGGCGGGCGCGGGTGAACTCGGTGCCAGCGGTGGTGGTTCGACCCTGACGATGCAGCTCGTGCGCAACATCCGCATCGCGCAGTCGCAGCAGCTGCCGACGGCGGACGAGCGCGACGCCGCCTACAAAGAGGCGACCACCACGACCCTCGACCGCAAGCTCGAAGAGATGAAGTTCGCGATCGGGCTCGAGAAGAAGTACAGCAAGGACGACATCCTGCTGGCTTACCTCAACATCGCCTACTTCGGCGACCAGACCTACGGCGTGCAGGCCGCCGCCCAGCACTACTACAACAAGAGCGCGGCCGACCTCACGGTCCCCGAGGCCGCCAGCCTCATCGCGATCGTGCAGTACCCCGACTCGCGCAACATGTCGACGCCCGAGAAGTACCCGGCCAACAAGGCCCGGCGCGACGTGATCATCAAGTCGATGCTCGCCGAGAAGGACATCGACCAGGCCACGGCCGACGCCTCTCTGGCCACGCCCGTCGAGAGCTACGTCGTGCTGACGGCTCCGTCGCAGGGTTGCGGCGCGGTCACCGTCCCGTCGGCCGCCTACTTCTGTGACTACGTCAAGAAGAGCGTCAAGGACCTCGCCGTCCTCGGCTCGACCCCGGAAGAACGCCAGACCAACTGGAACACCGGTGGCTACGACGTCTACACCACGCTGAACCTCGACCTCAACGAGAACGCCAAGGCGCAGGTCGACAAATACGCGCCCGCCACCGAGAGCAACTTCCAGCTCGGCAGCGTCGTGGACTCCGTCGAGGCCGGTACCGGGCGCGTGGTCGTCATGGCACAGAACACCACGTTCTCCGAGACCTCGAGCCCCGACCGCACCCTCACCTCGGTGAACTACAGCACCGACCGGGACTACGGCGGATCGATCGGCTTCCAACCCGGTTCGACCTACAAGCCCTTCACCCTGATCGACTGGCTCGAGCAGGGGCACGGGATCTACGAGAGCGTCAACGCCAAGCCGCGGACCTTCAACATGACCATCGACGGCAGCCGGGGCAACAAGTACACCCCCAAGAACGACGCGGGTGAGCAACCCGGCCAGATGAGCGTCGCGGACGCGACGGCGAAGTCGATGAACACGGCCTACGCAGCCATGGCCGAGAAGCTCGACATCGCCGACATCAACGGCGTCGCCGAGAAGCTCGGGGTGCACCGCGCCGACGGAGGCGAGATGCACGACTACGCGTCGTCGATCCTCGGCACCGCCGACGAGATCGCCCCGCTGACCATGGCGACCGCCTACGCCGGGATCGCCGCGGGCGGCGTCTACTGCTCGCCGATCATCGTGGACAACATCAAGGACGACAAGGGCGTCGACCTCGGCGGTCAGCCGCAGTCGTGCAGCCAGGTCGTCGACCCGCAGGTGGCCGCGGCCGCCGCGGTGGCCATGCAGGGCCTGTGGCGGAACGGCACCGGCGTCGGCGGTCTGCCGGCCGACGGCTACCCCGAGATCGGCAAGACCGGTACGACCGACCTCAAGGACCAGATCTGGATCATCGGCGCCACGTCGAAGATCGCCACCGCCGTGTGGCAGGGAGTCGCGGACGGTCCCAAGAAGAGTCTGCGGTCGTACAACTCGCCGAACCTCGCTGGGTCCACGAGCTATGCGACGGCGCGTGTGCAGTACTTCAAGGCCGTCCAGAGCGTGAACAACACCGTGTACCCGGGAGGCGCCTTCGGTGAGGCCTCCGGTGCCGTGTTGCGCGGCTCGGGCGTGGCCGTCCCGGACATGGCCGGCAACACCGCGTCGGCGGCTCAGGCACTCCTGAAGGGCGTGTCCCTGGCCTACGAGGACGGGGGCACCCAGCCCTCGGCTCTGCCCGCCGGACAGGTGATCGGCTCGGACCCCGCCGTCGGCACCGTCGTGTCGAAGGGCTCGACCGTCAAGGTCTTCACGAGTGACGGCAGCGGTGCGGCAGCGGTCCCCGACGTGACGCGGCAGAAGGTGGGTGACGCCGTCAAGTCCATCGGTGGAGCCGGCTTCGACACGTCGAAGGTCTCCATCGCAGGGTTCGCCCCCGGAGACGGGAAGAACGCCTGCCAGGTCGCCTCCACGAATCCCGCCGCCAACACCTCCGTCGCGAAGGACTCGGCCATCGGGCTGACCGTCTACGGCGACAAGGACGGCAACGACCCGGGCAACTGCGCGTGAGCACACGCAGCACCGGTGGGTCCAGCGCCCTCCAGACGACGGCCGTGACCGCAGCAGCGGGCGCGGCCGTCGGCCTCGGAGCACTCGCCTGGGGCGTCTTCGTCGAACGGAACCGGTTCACCGTGCGGCACGAAGTCTTGCCGGTCCTCGAACCCGGCTCGCGGACGCTGACGATCCTGCACCTGTCCGACCTCCACCTCGCCCCCTGGCAGTCCGAGAAGCAGGAATGGGTCCGCGGCCTCGCCGTGCTCGAACCCGACCTGATCGTCAACACCGGCGACAACATCGGCCACGAGGACGCCCACACGGCCCTCGAGTACGCCCTCGAGCCCTTCCGCGGCGTCCCCGGGGTCTTCGTCAACGGCTCCAACGACTACTACGGCCCCTCCCCCAAGAACCCCCTGGCCTACTTCGGCGGGCCGAGCAAGGCCCACCGTGCCCCGGTGGACCTCGACATCGATCGGATGCAGTCGTTCTTCACCGACCAGCTCGGCTGGCTCGACCTGAACAACAGGGCGCGCGCGCTCGAGCTGCGGGGCTCACGACTCGAGCTCTTCGGCGTCAACGACGCGCACCGTGGCTGGGACCGTCTCGACCGCATCCCCGGAGCCCTCGACGACCTCCGCGAGAACGTGGGCTGGCAGGACGATCGCGGCGGGCCCGACCCCATCAGCATCGGCGTCACCCACGCCCCGTACCAGCGTGTGCTCAACTCGTTCGTCAACAACGGGGCCGACGTCATCTTCGGCGGTCACACCCACGGCGGACAGGTCCAGGTACCCGGCTACGGCGCCCTCGTCACCAACTGCGACCTGCCTCGCAGCAAGGTCAGCGGCCTGACGACCTGGAGCCACGCCCGCAAGACCGCACACCTCGAGATTTCGGCCGGCCTGGGCACCTCGATCTACGCCCCCGTGCGGTTCTCGTGCCGCCCCGAAGCCGTCATCCTGACCCTGACGGCCTGACCTTCCCCGGAGTGACACGAGCAGGCCCGAACATGGGCTATTCTTGTCAGGTTGCTTCACGTGAGAACGCGAAGACATCGGGGTGTGGCGCAGCTTGGTAGCGCGCCTCGTTCGGGACGAGGAGGTCGTGGGTTCGAATCCCGCTACCCCGACCAGATCAAATGGCTCCACCCTTGGGTGGAGCCATTTGCTTTCTGTGCTCGTTGGTTCGCCCTCCGGGCGACACAAATCGGCTCCGCCTCCGGGTGGAGCCATTTGCTTTTGTGCTTGCCGGTTCGACCTCCGGGCGACACGGGTCAGGCGAGGCGGCCGCCGGACTCGGCGAGGTAGCAGGCACCGCAGAGCGACTCGTACGTCACCTGCTGGCCGTCGATCGCGACCTGGTCGCCGTCGAACACGAACCGGTCGCCGACCGTGCGCGCCGTGAAGACCGCCTTGCGACCGCACCGGCAGATCGTCTTGAGCTCTTCGAGCGAGTGCGCCACCTCGAGCAGCCGCCGACTGCCGGGGAAGGCCACCGTCCGGAAATCCGTCCGGATGCCGTAGGCCAGCACGGGGACGTCGTCGAGGATCGCGATGCGCAGCAGGTCGTCGATCTGGTGCGGCGCCAGGAACTGCGCCTCGTCCACGAGCAGGCAGGCGAGGCTCGAGCCCGTCTCGCCGCGCACGGCGTCACGACGGGCCAGGAAGACCTGCCGGACCTCGTCGTCGGGGGCGAAGGTGACGTCCGCGGCCCGGGTCACACCCAGCCGCGAGACGATGGCGTCGTCACCCTTGGTGTCGACCCCCGGCTTGGCGAGCAACACGCGCTGACCGCGTTCTTCGTAGTTGTAGGCCGCTTGCAGCAGAGCCGTGCTCTTGCCGCTGTTCATCGCGCCGTAGCGGAAGTAGAGCTTGGCCACTACTGGAGGTAACCGTCTTCGGCGGCCCGCCGGATGAGCTCGGACTTCTTGCTGGCCGGCCGGTTGGCCTTGGCGTACTTCTCGCGCACCCGACGGAGGAAGGTCTTCGCCGTCTCGTACTGGACGTTCATCTGCGCGGCGACCTCGTTGGTGCTGAAGCCCGAGACGTACAACCGGAACGCCTCGGCCTCGCCGGCACTGAGCTTGGGTCTGGTCTGGTTCGCGGCACCGGCCGGCAGTGGACGCCAGTCACGCTGAGGCGAGTTGTCACGGGCGACGCCCATCACCTGGCGGGCGGCGTCCATCACCTCGCGCATCGGCAGGGTCTTCGACAGGAAGGCCGACGCCCCCGCCTCGAGCGCCCGTTCGCGCGACTCGCGGGTGTCGAGGCTCGACAGCACGACGACCTTGGCCCCGGCTGCCCGGCAGGTGCGCACGCGGGCCTCGATCGAGACCGGCTCTTTCAGCTGGAAGTCGAGGAAGACGAGGTCGGTCGGGAAGTTGTCGCTGTGCACCAGCTGCAGCCAGGTGTGCGCCGTGAGGACGAGGTCGAAGTCGTAGGCGTTGACGTTGATCCAGCTGCTCAGGCTGTCGAGCAGCACCTCGTGGTCGTCGAGGATCGCGAGCCGGACGCGACGGGCGGGCGGTGCGTCGGAACCCGGCCCGACGGTGGCCCACGAGGGTGCTGCGACGGGCCTCCCGAAGCCCGGACGATGGGACGAGCGACCGCTCGACTCAGTGCTGGTCATAAGAAAACCTTAGTGTCAGATGCGAAGGTGCCCGGTCGACCCGCAGGTCGCCCGAGACGAGGCGGAGCACGGTAAGACAGGGGGCGAGCGACCGTCGTGCGGCAGCGGCCGAGGACCCGAACGAGAGCTCGACAGCGATGTCGACCCGCGCCTCCTCGGCTTCGAGCGCGACCCGGAGCGAGCGGGCGTCGACGACCTCGACGTCGTCCACCGCCGCGAAGAGCGCCCAGAGCGCGGTGCGGTGCTCCGGGCCCAGGCGATCGGCGAGCCGGTCGGGGTCGACGACCTCGGCCGGCACCCGACGACCGGGCGCGGCGAGGCGCCGGACCAGCCACGTCGCGTCGGCGTCGGCCACCAGGGAGGCGCGCAACGAGTCGGCCACGCGCCGTGCCTCGTCGGCGTCACCCTCGCCGATCCGACCGGACTCGACCAGCCGCGCGAAGAACGGCACGACCTCGCGGTTGAGCACGGTGACGCGGTCCTGCTGGACCGAGCGGGCGAGGGTCACCCTCAGGTCGTCGGTGCTGGCCCTGCGGAACCCCGTGGCCCGGGAGACCCATCCCTCGACGTGGGCGACGAAGACGCCCGAGAAGGTCGCCGAGGCGGCCGTCAGGGCGAGCAACGGCGTGAGGGCGACCACGACGTACGACGCGGTGGGCACGGGTGTGACGAAGCCCGGCGCCTCGACCAGGACCACGACGGCGAGGACCGCGGCCACGGCGCCTCCGGCGGCGAGGATCTCGCGCGCCGGGCGGTACGGGGCCACCCCGAGCAGGAGGACCCCCGCGGCGATCCCCGCCCAGTCGTCCCGCACGAACGGATTGCTGCCGGCGGTGGCCAGGGCCGACAGGACGCCCGCCGCGGCACACGCCCCGGCGACGCACCAGAGCGCCCCGGACCCGAACGGCGCCCGAAGGGGCGCGGCCGACACGACGAGCACGACGCCGCCCGCGGCGACGGCGACGAGGGCGCCCGCCGCGGCCCACGGCGAGGAGACGTCGGTGGCCCGCAGCAGCGTGTCGACGACGGCGACGAACCATGCGGCGAGGGCCGCCCCGAGGGTGATCGGTCGGGCCGCGAGGGCGCCGAGGGGGTCGACCTGCTGAGGAGACCGACCGGAGGCGCGCCCGCCGGGTCGAGGAGGGGCGGCGAGGCTCATGCGGGCACCCCGTCGTCGGCGACGACCACCGGTGCCACGACGGCGAACGGGACCCGCAAGACGATCGACGTGCCACTGCCCGGGGACGACCAGATCTGCACGTGACCGTCGACGCGTGCGAGACGGGCCTCGACGGACGTCGTCAGGCCGAGACGGTCGGGGGCCACCGCCGCCGTGTCGAAGCCGACGCCGTCGTCGATCACCATCACGGTCAGGTCGGTGCCGTCGCCGAACACGACGAGCTCGGCCCGGTCGGCGCCACTGTGGCGGCTCACGTTGACGAGGCATTGCGCGACGGCCAGTCCGAGCGCGTCACCGGTGACGGGGTCGAGGCGGCCGACCGCCGAGACGTCGCCCGTCACGGCCACCTCGAGGCCACCCGACCGCGACTGCTCGACAGCCGCGTGGAGTCGGCTGCGCTCCCAGTCGTCGGCGGCCCTCACGGCGACCTCGGTCGGCACGGAGCCCGGCGAGAGCCAGTCCCGCCCCACGAGCACCTCGAGGTCGGCCGCGATCGACCGGGTGGTCTCGGGCGACAGGGCTCCGGGACGAGCGTTCGCGAGGGCCGCGAGGTGTCCGAGGATCGTGTCGTGGACGAGGGCGGCCGCCTGCTGCTCGATGTCGACGCGGATGCCCTGGACCTGCTGCTCGAGCGCCGCCCGGTGCAGTCGGGGCTGGGCCTCGCGGGCACGTCCCCGTGACACCTCGGCGTGGCCCGTGACCACGGCCACGAGGACGAACGCCAGCAACGCGGTGACGTCGAGTCGGAAGGAGGCCCCCGTGTGCCAGGTCGCCAGCTGCGTGGCGAGCTCGCCCGCCGCGTAACCCGCCGCCGACCAGAGGAGACCCCGGCGAGGGCCGACGGCGGTGCTGCCGACCATGATGAGGGCGATCTTGGGCAACGCGAGCGAGAAGGCATCCGACGCCTGCACGGCGGCCACCTGCGAGAAGAGCGTGACGGCGTACCAGTACAGGGCTGCGGTCCCGACGATGAGGTAGGCGAGATGAGCCGTCGTCGAACGCGTGCGCTCGACCACGACGAGAAGGACCGCCAAGGGCACGAGCGAGACCAGGGCGGGCCAGAGCAGCAGGTCGGGCGTGGCGACCTGTTTCGCGAGCAGCAGGGCCGTCGCCGCCGCGAGGACCGTGGCCGCGATCGCGTGACACGCCCTGGACACCGAGTCGCCGACGGCCGCGGGCGCGAGGTGGGCCGGGAGGCCGAGCAGCATGCGGCCTCCTCGGCTCGGTCGGGTCAGGAGAGATCATGGCAGAAGGTGCACCGCGGCTGTACCCCGACATGTGGGGCCATCGACCACGCCGGGCGGGCAGGTGGCTCGTTTTGTGCCCCGTTCCACTCGGCAGGGGCACGACCGGCCCCGTGGCCCGGCGGCCCCGTGGCCCGGCGGCCCCGGCTCTCGCAGGCTCAGAACAGTCGCGGCTGCGACCGTGCCCCACCCGGCAGCTCGTGGGCGATGAGGGCCCGCGGGACCGCCGAGCCACCGGTACCGAGCGTCAGGTCGGGGATGCCCGGAAGAGGGACCGTGCCGGCGGCTGCCGTGCCGATGCCGGTGCCGTTCAGCCCCATCAGTCGGAGGGAACGCGCGCTGTCGTCGAGCGCCGCGGAGCGCATCGACCCCGTGGCCGGGTCGGCCTGCCCCTTCTCGAGGCCGTACTCGCGCAACAGGGGCCGTAGACGTGCGGCCAGCCAGGAGCGGTAACCCGTCGGCGCATAGGTGCCCTGGGAGTAGAGCACCCGGTACTTGGTCACGAGCTCGGGGTGCTCACGCTCGAGCCAGGCGAACCACCATTCTTTGACCCCGGGCTTGAGGTGCAGGGCGCTGTACATGACGCTCGAGGCACCCGAATCGCGGACGGCGGCGAGCGCCGCGTGCAGGTGGTCGAGCCCGTCGGTGAGGTACGGCAGCACGGGCATCATGAAGACCGAGCAGGACAACCCCAACTCGCGGGCCGCCGAGACGGTGGCCAGGCGGGCCGCAGTCGTCGGCGTGCCCGGCTCGACCGACTGCTGCAGGTCGTCGTCGTAGACGGCGATCGACATGGCCAGGTCGACGGGCACGTGCTGCGCCGCCTCGGCGAGCAGGGGCAGGTCGCGCCGCAACAGCGTGCCCTTCGTCAGGATGCTGAAGGGAGTGCCCGAGTCAGCGAGGGCGGCGATGATGCCGGGCATGAGCCGGTACCGACCCTCGGCACGTTGGTAGGGATCGGTGTTCGTGCCCAGCGCGACCGGGTGGTGCTGCCACGTCGGGCGGTGCAGTTCGCGGGCGAGCACCTCGGCGACGTTCACCTTGACGACGATCTGCCGGTCGAAGTCGTCGCCGCCGTCGAGGTCGAGGTACTCGTGGGTGGGACGGGCGAAGCAGTACACGCAGGCGTGGCTGCAGCCGCGGTAGGGATTGATCGTCCACCCGAAGGGCAGGGCCGAGTCGCCGCCCGGGACGCGGTTGAGGGCGCTCTTCGCGACCACCTCGTGGAACGTCACCCCCGCGAACTCGGGCGTCGTGACGGAGGTGATCAGGTTGTTCAGCCGCGCAAGACCGGGCAACGCCGAGGCGTTCTCGGTGTCGACCGCTTGCTCGGACCATCGCATGCCCCCATTCGAACACACGTTCGAACTGGGGTCAACCCGGGGCGTGCGACACGAGGACGCGACGCCCGGCACCAGGCCTCAGGCGTGGATGTGCAGCGCCTCGGCGGTCGCCCCGATGGTCGAGGCGGCCCGCTGCTCGTCGGACGAGAGGTCGTCACCGTACGTCGGGATCATCGCGTTCAGCCGCGGCTTCCACGCCGCGATGCGATCGGGGAAGCACCGCTCGAGGACGCTGAGCATGATCGGCACGGCCGTGGAGGCTCCCGGGGACGCGCCGAGCAGGCCCGCGATGGTGCCGTCGGCCGCCGTGATCACCTCGGTGCCGAACTGCAACACCCCGCCCTTCTTGCGGTCCTTCTTGATGACCTGCACCCGCTGACCGGCGGTGATGCGGTACCAGTCCTTCGGGTCGGCGTCGGGCATGAACTCGCGGAGCGCCTCGAACTTGGTCTGCTTGCTCGCCGCGAGCTGCCCCACGAGGTACTTGACCAGCGAGAGGTTGGCGAGTCCGGCGCGGATCATCGGGTAGAGGTTGTGGGCACGGATCGACGCGAACAGGTCGAACATCGAACCGTGCTTGAGGAACTTCGGGCTGAAGCCGGCGTACGGCCCGAACATCAGGCTGGCCTGCCCGTCGACGACGCGGGTGTCGAGGTGCGGCACCGACATCGGGGGCGAGCCGACGGCGGCCTTGCCGTAGACCTTGGCCTGGTGCTTGCCGACGATCGCGGGATCGTCGCAGCGCAGGAACTCGCCGCTGACCGGAAACCCGCCGAAGCCCTTGATCTCGTCGATGCCCGACTTCTGCAGCAGGTGCAGCGCTCCCCCGCCGGCGCCGACGAACACGAAGCGTGCGTCGACGGTCGTCGGCGTGCCACCGACCTGCTTGCGGAGGGCCACCCGCCACGTGCCGTCGGCGAGCTTCGTGAGGTTCGTGACGCGGTGGTCGACCTCGAGGATCGCCCCCTCGCCCTGGAGGTACGTGAGGAGGAGGCGCGTGAGCGACCCGAAGTCGACGTCCGTCCCGGCGGCGATGCGCGTCGCCGCGATCGGCTGCCCCTTCGCCCGACCCGGGATGAGGACCGGCGCCCACGACCGGATGACGGACGCGTCGGTGCTGAACTCGAGCCCCTGGAACAGCGGGTGCTCGCGCAGTGCCTCGTGGCGCTTGCGGAGGTACTCGACGTTCTTCTCGCCCCAGACGAAGCTCATGTGCGGGGTCGAGTTGATGAAGGCGTCGGGCTGGGGCAGGGCGCCCTCGGCCACGAGGAACGACCAGAACTGCCGCGACACCTGGAACTGCTCGTTGACCTTGACGGCGCTCGAGGTGTCGATGCTGCCGTCGGACCGCTCGGGCGTGTAGTTGAGCTCGCAGAGGGCCGAGTGGCCCGTGCCCGCGTTGTTCCAGGGGTTGCTCGACTCGAGGGCGACGTCGCCCAGCGCCTCGTAGATCTGGATCGTCCAGCTCGGCTCGAGCTGCTTGATCATGGCACCGAGGGTGGCACTCATGATGCCGGCCCCGATGAGGGCTACGTCGACGGGCTTCTTCGCATCGGTCACGACGTCAGTCTAGGCCCGGCCCCCTCGACGACCCCGGGTGGTCACCGGACGACGACACCCCGGTGTCTCGATGTCGAGAGACCGGGGTGCGACGCGTCACCGGCCCCCCGGGTGACCGGCGCCGAGGGATCAGGCGACGGCGCGCTCGGCGGCGACGAGCTCGGCGATCTGCACGGCGTTGAGCGCCGCGCCCTTGCGGAGGTTGTCGTTGCTGATGAAGAGCGCGAGCCCACGGTGACCGGGGACGCCCTCGTCGTGACGGATGCGGCCGACGAAGCTCGGGTCGGCTCCCGCCGCCTCGAGCGGGGTCGGGACGTCGGTGAGGACCACCCCGGGGGCGTCGCGCAGCAGCTCTTCGGCACGCTCGACCGTGATGTCCGAGGCGAATTCGGCGTTGATCGAGAGCGAGTGCCCCGTGAAGACCGGCACGCGGACGCACGTGCCGCTGACCAGCAGATCGGGGCGCTCGAGGATCTTGCGGCTCTCGTTGCGCAGCTTCTTCTCTTCGTCGGTCTCGTTCGTGCCGTCGTCGACGATGCTTCCTGCGAGCGGGATGACGTCGAAGGCGATGGGCCGGACGTACTTCACCGGTTCGGGCAGGTCGACCGCGCGACCGTCGTGCACGAGGCCGATGGTGTCGCCCTCGATCGCGGCACGGGTCTGCTGCAGCAGCTCGTCGGCGCCGGCGAGGCCGCTGCCCGACACGGCCTGGTAGGTGCTGACGATCAGGCGCTGCAGGGTGGCCTCGGTGTCGAGCACCTTCAGCACGGGCATGGCCGCCATGGTCGTGCAGTTGGGGTTGGCGACGATGCCCTTCACCGCCTCGCGGAGGGCGTGGGGGTTCACCTCGCTGACCACCAGGGGCACCTCGGGGTCCATCCGCCAGGCGCTCGAGTTGTCGATGACGAGCGCGCCGGCCGCGGCGAACCGCGGCGCGTGGGCTCGCGAGCCCGTGGCCCCGGCCGAGAAGAGGGCGATGTCGAGACCGGCGGGATCGGCCGTCTCGATGTCCTCGACGACGATCTCGACCCCACGGAACGGCAGGGTCGTGCCCGCCGACCGGGCGGTGGCGAAGAAGCGGATCTCGGCGACCGGGAAGTCGCGCTCGTCGAGCAGGGTGCGCATGACCTTGCCGACCTGTCCGGTCGCGCCGATCACGCCGACGCGCAGTCCTTCGGCCATGGGTGCCTCCTGGGGTTTCGGTGGTGCAGGGTTCGGTGGTGCAGGGTTCGGTGGTGCAGGGTTCGGTGGTGCAGGTTCCGGTACGGCGGGAGCAGGGTCGGGAGGCGCGGTGCGGGAGCCGCGCGCGCCTCCTGGTCGAGGACCGGGTCGCGTCAGCGGCCGGTGCCGCCGTGGACGACGGCGTCGACCTCGGCGTCGAGGCCGAAGGCCGTGTGGACGACGCGGAGGGCGTCGTTCAGGGTGTCGGCCCGGGTGACCACCGAGATGCGGATCTCGCTGGTCGAGATCATCTCGATGTTGATGCCCGCCTCGAAGAGGGCCGTGAAGAGTCGTGCCGAGACGCCGGCGTTGGTGCGCATGCCCGCACCGACGAGCGCGAGCTTGCCGATCTGGTCGTCGTACTGCAGCGACTCGAAGCCGATCTCGGCCCGGTCGGACTCGAGGGCCTGGAGCACGACGGCGCCCTCGGACTTCGGCAGGGTGAACGAGATGTCGGTGCGGCTGGTCGACGCCGCCGACACGTTCTGCACGATCATGTCGATGTTGGCGCCGGTCTTGGCGACCGTGCGGAAGATCTGGGCGGCCTTGCCCGGCACGTCGGGGACGCCGACGACGGTGATCTTGCCCTCGCTGAGGTCGCCCGCGACCCCGCTGATGATGGGTTCTTCCACGTTCTCTCCCTCTTTCGGGTTGACGACGAGCGTGCCCTCGTTGTTGTTGAACGACGAGCGGACGTGCAGGGTGACCCCGTGGCGCCGGGCGTACTCGACGGCACGGATGTAGAGCACCTTCGACCCGGCGGCGGCGAGCTCGAGCATCTCTTCGCTCGTGACGCGGTCGAGCTTGCGGGCCTTGGGCACGACGCGCGGGTCGGCCGTGAAGACGCCGTCGACGTCGGTGTAGATCTCGCACACGTCGGCGTCGAGCGCCGCGGCGAGGGCGACGGCGGTCGTGTCGGAGCCGCCTCGGCCGAGGGTCGTGATGTCGCCCGTGGACCGGTTGAACCCCTGGAAGCCGGCGACGATCGCCACGTACCCGGCGTCGAGGGCGTCGCGCACGCGGCCGGGCGTGACGTCGACGATGCGGGCCTTGCCGTGCTGGGCGTCGGTGATCATGCCGGCCTGGCTGCCGGTGTACGAACGGGCCTCGACGCCCAGACTGCGGATCGCCATGGCGAGCAGGGCCATGCTGATGCGCTCGCCCGCGGTGAGCAGCATGTCGAGCTCACGGCCGCCGGGGAGCGGACTGACCTCGTTGGCCAGGTCGAGCAGCTCGTCGGTGGTGTCGCCCATGGCGCTGACGGCCACGACGACGTCGTTGCCGGCCTTGCGCGTCTCGACGATGCGCTTGGCGACGCGCTTGATGCTCTCGGCATCGGCGACGGACGACCCGCCGAATTTCTGCACGATCAAGCTCACGGTGACTCCTGAGAAGGGGACTGGGCGCGCCGGAGGACGGCTCACGCCTGCGTCCGGCGATTCTATTCGGTGTCGAGAGCGTGTGACGCACACGGCTCGGTGTCCCGCGGACGACCACGAGGGGTCGCGCGTCGGAGCACCGAGGGCGGCGTCGACGCGTCTCCCCTACGGTGGACCGATGCCCGACACCACCGACCAGGCCCGGGGCGCCGCCAGCCGCCTCCAGGACAGCCGAGCCCTCACGACCGCCGCCCGCATCGGGTTCGCCATGAACGGCCTGCTGCACGTCGTGATCGGCGTGATCGCGCTCGGCGTGGCGTTCGGCGGTGGCGGCGAGGCCGACCAGGGCGGCGCCCTCGGGCAGTTCGCGTCACATCCGGCCGGAGTGTTCCTGCTGTGGCTGATCGTCGTGGGGCTGTGGGGGCTCGGCCTGTTCCAGCTGCTCGAGGCCGCTCTCGTCCGAGGGACGGACAAGGACGCCTGGGCCGATCGCGCGAAGGAGGGCGGCAAGGGCGTGGCCTACCTCGCCGTCGGCGTCACGGCCTTCACCTTCGCGCGGGGCTCGTCGTCGGACAGCTCGGGACAGACCCAGACGCTCAGCGCCCGGCTGCTCGCCGCGCCCGGGGGCGTCGTGTTGCTCGTCGTCGTCGCGCTCGCCATCGTGGCCATCGGGGCGTACTTCGTCGTCAAGGGTGTGAAGCAGAAGTTCCGCGAAGACCTCACGCTGCCGGGCGGGGCCGCCGGGCGCGGCACGGTCGCCCTCGGCGTGACGGGCTACGTGGCCAAGGGAATCGCCCTGGGCGTGGTCGGCGTGCTGTTCGCCGTCGCGGCCGTCACCTCGGACCCGAGCGAGGCCACCGGACTCGACGGCGCACTGAAGGCACTCGCCGCCCTGCCGTTCGGCGTGGTGGTGCTGACGGCCGTCGCCCTGGGGCTCATGGCCTATGGCGCGTACTGCGTCGTGCGGGCACGGCGCGCCCGCCTCTGACCGGCAGGCGTGCGCGGAGCGGGTTCAGGAGGCGCGGGTCGTCATTCGGAAACGAGGCGACGGCCCTCGAAGGCGCGGCCGAGCGTGACCTCGTCGGCGTACTCGAGGTCGCCGCCGACGGGGAGGCCCGAGGCCAGCCGGGTGACCCGGAGCCCGAAGGGCGCGAGCATGCGGGAGAGGTACGTCGCCGTCGCCTCGCCCTCGAGGTTGGGGTCGGTCGCGATGATGACCTCTTGCACGGTGTCGTCGGCCAGGCGCTGGACGAGTTGGCGGATGCGCAGGTCGTCGGGACCGATGCCGTCGATGGGGCTGATCGCACCGCCGAGCACGTGGTAAAGCCCGCGGAACTCACGCGTGCGCTCGATGGCCTGGACGTCCTTCGCCTCTTCGACGACGCAGATGGTGGCGGGCGAACGACGCGGGTCACGGCAGATGTTGCAGGTCTCTTGTTCGCTGACGTTGCCGCAGATCTCGCAGAAACGGACCTTGGTCTTGACGTCGACGAGCAGTTCGGCGAGGCGCGACGTGTCGAACGACTCGTTCTGCACGATGTGGAACGCGATGCGTTGCGCCGACTTGGGCCCGATGCCCGGCAGACGACCGAACTCGTCGATCAGCTCTTGGACGATGCCTTCGTACACGCGCTACTCGCTTCTCTGAGGCGTGACCCGGGGGGCGATCGTCTCTTCTTCGATGAACTGGGCGCCGAGGATCTCGCGCACGACGGCCTCGCCGTAGCGCGACCCGGTGGGGATGCCCCGACGCGGGTCACCGGTGGCCGCGCGGCGCTCGGCCATCGACGGGCCGGCACCCGTGGAGGCGGTCGGAGCCGCCGGCGCCGGGGTCGAGGCCGTGGAAGACGTCGGACCCGCGGTGGAGCGGCCGGCCGGGGGCGCGTCAGCCTCGGGCGGCGGAGGCGCGGCGTCGACCGTCGGGACGCCCCCGGGCGGCTCTTCGGTGATGTGCTCGGGCTCGTCGGGCTCGGGAGGCGGGGTCTGCGGGATGGTGGCGACGTCCCACCCGGTGACGGGCGCCGGCGAGCTGGGCCGATCGACGGACGCGGACGCCGGGCCGCCGGACCGCTCGGCGGACGCAGGCTTCGTGGCCGGTGCCGGGGTGCGGGGAGGACTCACGGCCGGCGCCGCGGAGTCGTCGGGCGCTGCCGGTTCCGCCGCGGCGGCCGTCGTGCGGCCCGTCTCGGCCGGCGTCGACCCCTGAGGTGACGGAGCGGAAGCCTGCCGCCCGCCGTCGGTCGCCGGTGCGGCCGACCGGCCGGTGTCTCGTTGCGGGCTCGACACCGCGGGCGGGACGGACGCCTCGACAGGCGGCGCACCGGTGGGGGTGGGACCCGCGGGCCCGTCGCCCTCGACGCGGGCGATGTACTTGACCTTGACTCCGAGCACGTCGACGATCGCCCGTCGCAGGTACTCGCTGACGCCCTCGGCCGCCCCCTGGGGACGCTTGAAGCTCTCGACGTCGTTGGCACTGGGGAAGGCCAGCGTGAGCACGTCGTCGGCGAAGTCGACGACGGTGGCCGTGACGACGACCATCCAGGCCGTGCGCCTCGCCTTCTGGACGACCTCGACGATCTCGGGCCAGCTGTCGCGCAACTGTTGGAGCGTGACGGGGGCCGCGCCGGACCCGGCGCCCCGAGCCGGGTCGGGGGCCTGCGCCCAGGCGGCCGAGTGCGGCGCGGACGGAGGCGCGGGTTCGGTCGTCGCCGGAGCTGCGGAGCCGACGGGCTCGGCCGGGGCCGACGGGGCGGCCGTCGCCCAGGACGCGGTCGCGCTCTCGACGGCCGACGGTCCACCGGCCGCCTCGGTCGACGGAGTGGCCTCGACGGGCGCTGCGGAAGCAGTCGTCGCGGCAGGAGCAGTCGAGGCCGGAGTCGACGACGCGACGGCGGGCGCCGATCGACCCGACGCGGGCCTGACCTCGGTCGGGTGTGCCTCGGTCGACGGACCGGATGCCGACGACGAGGCGGAGCCAGGACCCTCGACGCCGACGCGTCGCTCGAGACGCTCGACCCGGGCGAGGGCACCCCGGCCCGTCTGGTCGCTCTCGGGGACGAGGACGCGCGCGATCATCAGTTCGAGGTGCAGCCGGGGCGACGTCGCACCCGTCATGTCGGTGAGGGCACGGTTGACGACGTCCGCCGAGCGGGAGAGCTCGGCGGCACCGAAGGCGTGGGATTGGTGCACGAGACGGTCGAGCTCGTCGGCGGTGACGCCCCGCAGCACGGCGGACGCGCCCTCGACGGTCGCCCCGACGACGATGAGGTCGCGCAGGCGCTCGAGCAGGTCTTCGACGAACCGCCGAGGGTCTTGCCCGGTCTGGACGACGCGGTCGACGGCCGCGAAGGCCGCGGCACCGTCGCGGGCGCCGAGCGCCTCGACGACGTCGTCGAGCAGCGAGGCATGGGTGTACCCGAGCAGGGCGACGGCGCGCTCGTACTCGATCGCGCCGTTCTCGCTGCCGGCCATCAGCTGGTCGAGGAGGGAGAGGGTGTCGCGCACCGACCCGCCGCCGGCACGGACGACGAGCGGGAGCACGCCGGGGGCCGCCTCGACCGACTCGCTCTCGCAGAGCTCGTGGACGTACTCGAGCATCTGCGCCGGGGGCACGAGGCGGAAGGGGTAGTGGTGCGTGCGCGACCGGATCGTGCCGATCACCTTGTCGGGCTCGGTGGTCGCGAAGATGAACTTGACGTGCTCGGGCGGTTCTTCGACGACCTTCAGCAGGGCGTTGAAGCCCTGCGGGGTGACCATGTGGGCCTCGTCGAGGATGAAGATCTTGAACCGGTCGCGGGCCGGGGCGAACACGGCCCGGTCGCGGATGTCGCGGGCGTCGTCGACGCCGTTGTGGCTGGCCGCGTCGATCTCGATGACGTCGAGCGAGCCTCCGCCGTCGCGGGAGAGCTCGACGCACGACGCGCAGACGCCGCACGGGGTGTCGGTCGGGCCCTGGGCGCAGTTCAGGCAGCGGGCCAGGATGCGGGCCGACGTCGTCTTGCCGCAGCCGCGGGGCCCGCTGAACAGGTAGGCGTGGTTGACGCGGTTGGTGCGGAGCGCCGTGCGGAGCGGATCGGTCACCTGCGTCTGCCCGATGAGCTCGGCGAAGTTCTCTGGCCGGTAACGGCGATACAGGGCGGTGACCACAGAGCAAGAGTAGTCGGGGCGACCGACAACGGTCGACGGCGTGGGCCCTGCTCCGCCCGGTCCGGTGCGGTGCCCGCCCGGACGCACCGGAGGGCCCGTCGAGACGACGGACCCTCCGGTGTGACGCGCCGTTCCGGCTACTCCGCCACGTTCCTCCCCCGTCGACGCAGACGCACCAGCGCCAGCCCGAGCAGGAGGGCGAAGGCCCCGAGCGAGAACCCGCCGAGGACGTCGGAGCCCGTGTACGCGAGCCCCGTGACGCCCGTGGTCGCGACCCCGCCGATTCCGTTGCCGGAGCCGCCGCCCGCACCGGGCAGGCCCGGGAAGCCCGGGGTCCCGGGCGTGCCCGGCGTGCCCGGCGTGCCCGGCGTACCCGGCGTACTGGCCGCCGCCGTCACCGTGAAGCCGGTCGTGACCGGGGCCGAGGTGGCTCCCGCCACGGTCTGCGTCGCGTCGACCACGTGCGGCCCGACGGCCACGTCCTCCCAGACGACCGTCCAGTCACCCGCGGCGTCCGCCGTGACGACCAGGACGCGATCCGCGGCGAGGACCGCGGCCGCGGCGACGTCGTCGACCGTGACGCCCTCGACGTCCCCCGCGTCGAGCCGGACCGTGACGGTCGCGCCGGGTTCGGCCGTACCCGTGGTCGTCACGGTCGCGGTGCCGTCCTGACCGGCCGGGAACACCGAGCCCGGCAGCGGGCTCGTGATGACGATCGGATCGATCGCGGCGATGACGAGGTCCTGGGTGGCCGTCGTCGTGCCCGCGTCCGCGGTCTGCGTGGCGGTGAGCACGTAGGCGGCGACCGGGACTCCCACGAACGTCACCGTCCAGGTGCCGTCGTCGGCGACGACCGTGACCTGCGTCGTCCCCTCTCCGAGGTCGACCGTGACGAGCGCACCGGGTGTGCCGGTGCCCGTCACCGTGACGTCCTCGACGCCGTCGCCGTCGGCGTCGGCGATCAACGCGTCCGGAGCGGGCGAGGTGATGACGACGGCGTCGGTGTTCGCGGCCGCGGTGACCGTGAACACGACGGTCTCGGGTGCCGACACCGCGCCTCCCACGGTCTGGGTCACGGACAGGGTGTGCTGCCCCGGCTCGACGCCCACCAGCGTGGTCGACCAGGCGCCGTCGGCGTCCACGTCGACCGTGACCGGCAGGCCGCCGTCCAGGCTGACGGCCACGGAGGCGTTCGGCTGGGCCGAACCGCCGACCAGGACGTCGGCCGTGCCCTCCGTGCCCGAGGGCAGGATCGACCCCTGCTCGGGCGAGGTCACCACGAGCGGGGCGACCTCGGCGGCGGGGGCGATTACGACGTCCACCGACGCACTGCCGGTGACCACGCCTGCGACCGTCTGCTCGACGACCACAGTGCGCGTGCCGACCGGGACCGCCGGCAGGGTCACCGACCAGGTGCCGCCGTCCGTGACGATCGCCGTCTGCGTGGTGCCGCCGACGGAGACCGTGACGGTGGCTCCGGGCTCGCCCGTGCCGGTGACCGGCAGGTCGACGAAGCCGTCACCGTCGGCGTCGGTCACGAGCTGCCCGTCGGCGGGCGAGGTGATGGTCGGGGCGACGGCGGGGTCGGCCGGGGCGGGCACGATCACGACCTGCACCTCGACCGGGACGCTGGTCGCGTCGCCGACGGTCTGCACGACCGAGACGGTGTGCGTCCCGGTGGCGAGCACGACCGGCACCTGCCACGAGCCCGCGTCGTCGACCGTCGTGGTGACGGGGTCTCCCCCGTCGACCGTGACGGCGACGGGCGCGCCCGGCTGTCCCTGGCCGCGGACGACGACCGGCGCGGTGCCGGAGTCGCCCGCCTGGTACTGCTGCCCGTCGGTCGGCGCCGTGACGGTCAGCGTGGCGGCGGCCTCGACGACGACCGTGGTCGTCACCGGAGCCGACTCGGCCCCGGCGACCGTCTGCGTCGCGGACACCACGTGCTCGCCCACGCCGACCCCCGCGAAGGTGGTCGTCCAGGTGCCGTCGTCGTCGACGTCGACCGTGACGGCCGTGCCGTCGTCGAGCGTCACCGCGACGGTCGCGCCGACCTGCGCCGAACCGGTCACCGGCAGGTCCACCGTCGAGTCGGCGGACAGGACGAGGAGGCGCGTGCCCGTCGCCGGGTCGGTGATCTCGATCGGGTCTGCCGCGACCACCGCGAACGGCTGGGTCACGGGGACCGTCGTGACGGTGCCGTACTGCTGCACCACCGAGATCGGTCCGGCGCCCACCGGCACGGCGTCGAAGGTCGCGGTCCACGCCCCCGTCGTCGGGTCGGCCGGGACGGCCTGGGTCAGGCCGTCACCGAGCGAGACCGTGACGGTCGCGCCGGGCTGAGCGTTGCCCGACACCGTGACCGGCGTGGTCTGACCGTCGAGGACGACGACGGTGGCACCCGGGGCGGGCTCGGTGATCGTGACCGGCGTGCCGACCACGACGTCGAGCTGCTGGGTGGCGGGAGTCGTCGAACCGGCCGGGACCGTCTGCGTGACGACGACCGGGTACGAGCCGACGGGCACGTCGCCCACCGTGACGGTCCAGGTGCCCTCAGGGGTCACCGTGGTCGTCTCGGAGAGGTCGTCGCCCACCGCGACCACGACCGTCGCGCCGGGCTGACCCGTGCCGGTGACCGTGACGTCCGTGGTGTCGTCGGCGTCTTCGACGACGATCGACGACCCGGCGGGCGGCGAGGTGATCGTCACGGGAGCGGCCACGACGACCGACACGTCCCGCGTGATCGGCGTCGACACGGCGCCGTCGACGGTCTGGGTGACCGAGGCGGTTCGATCGCCGACCGGGACGCCGTCGACCGTGACGCTCCAGGCGCCGGTCGTCGGGTCGGCCACGACCGTCCCGACCAGGCCGTCACCGAGGTCGACCGTGACGGTCGCTCCGGGCTGGGCCGTGCCGGACGCGACCACCGGGGCGGTGTCGCCCGCGGCGAGCACGACGACCGTCGTGCCGTCGGTGGGCCGGTCGACGACGAGACCCGCCGCCGCCGCGACCGTGAACGGTTGCGTCGCCGCGGCCGAGGTCACGCCCCGGATCGTCTGCGTGGCCGTCAGGGTGTAGTCGCCGACGGGGACTCCGTCGACGGTCGCCTGCCAGTCGCCTTCGGGCCCGACGGTGGCGCCGGCCGTGAGGCCCGTGCCGAGCGAGACGGCGATGGTGGCGCCGGGCTCACCGGTGCCCGAGACGACGACCGACGTGGTGCCGGCCGGGTCGAGCAGGGAGACCGTCGCACCCGGGGTGGGGGTGACGATCACGGGCGCGGCGGGGGCCACGACGATCGACACGTCCCGTGTGACCGGGGTCGAGGTCGAGCCGTCGACGGTCTGGGTGACCGCGATGGTGCGGTCGCCGACCGGGACGCCCGGCACGGTGACGCTCCAGGCGCCGGTCGTGCCGTCGGCCGTGGCCGTGGCGGTCAGGCCGTCGCCGAGGTCGACGCCGATCGCGGCGCCCGGCTCGGCCGTGCCCGACACGACCAGGTCGGTGGTCGCGTCCGGAGTGGCCACCGCCACGACGGTCCCGACGGCAGGAGCCTCGATGACGACCGCGGCGGCGGGGACCACCGAGAGGGGCTGGGTGACGGCGGGCGACACCGAGGTGCCGAGCGCCTGGGTGGCGGTGAGCGTGCGCTCGCCGACCGTGACGCCTGCCACGACGACGCTCCAGGCGCCGGTGGTCGGGTCGGCGATCGTCGAGGCCACGAGGTCGTCGCCGAGGTCGACGCGGACGGTCGCCCCCGGCTCGGCCGTGCCGCTGACCGTGACGGCGGTCGAGGCGTTCGCGTCGGCCACCGTCACGACGGCACCGGGCGTGGGCTGCAGCACGGTCAGCTCGTCGCCGACCACGATCTCGAAGGCCGCCAGGACCGGGGTCGAGGTCGTGCCGGCCACGGCCTGCGACGCTGTCACCTGGTAGGTGGCGACGGGCAGGTCGGTGAAGACGACGGACCAGTCACCCGAGGCGGGGTCCGCGGTCGTGGTGACGGCCGCTCCCCCGTTCAGCCGGACCGAGACCTCGGCACCCGGTGACGCCGTGCCCGAGACGGGGACGTCGATGGTGCCTGCCGGGTCGAGCACGGTGAAGACGGAGTCGTCCGGGTCGACGATGACGACCGGGGCGGCCGCGCGGACCTCGAACGAGCTCTCCTGCGCCGGCGAGGTGGTCCCGCCGATGCTCTGCGTCGCCGACAGGTCGACCGTACCGACGGGCACGCCGGCCACGGCGACCGACCAGGCGCCCGTGGTGGGGTCCGCCACGACGGTCGCGACGAGGTCGGCACCGGTCGCGGGGTCCAGGACCACGTCGACGGTGGCGCCCGCGGCCGCGGTGCCCGAGACCGTCACCGTCGAGACGACGTCCGGTCCGGCCACGTCGACGACGGAACCGTCGGCGGGAGCGTCGACGACGAGGGGGTCACCGGCGAGGATCTGCACCACCCGCGTCTCGGGGGCCGAGACCGAGGTGCCGACCGTCTGGGTCGCGACGATCGTCCGCGTGCCGACGGGGACGTCGTCGAACGAGATCGACCAGGCGCCGGTCGTGGTGCCGGCCGTGACCGTGTCGAAGACGCCGTCGCCGAGGTCGACGCGGACGACCACGCCCGGCTCGGCCTGGCCCGACACGACGAGGGTCGTGGTCGAGGACGGGTCGGCGAGGACGATCGGGACGCCGTCGGCCGGGGCCACGATGGTGAGCGGGGCGGCCGGGTCGATCGTCACGACGCGCGTGTCGGCCTGCTGGACGGTGTCCCGCACCGTCTGAGAGGCCCCGAGGACCCGCTCGCCGACTCCGATGCCGACGAGGGTGATCCCCCAGGCGCCCGTCGTGGGGTCGGCGAGGGTGCTGCCGACCTCGATGCCGTCGAGGGTCACGGTGATCCGCGCGCCCGGCTGGGCGGTCCCGGCGACCGGGACGTCCTGCGTGGCCGCGGGCGAGGCGACGACGTAGCTGATGTCGCCGGCGGGAGTCGTGATGACCACGTCCGCCCCGGAGACGACCTCGAAAGCCCGGGTCACGGGCTCCGTGGTCGTCGTGCCGCCGACCGTCTGGGTCGCGGAGGCGATCTGGTCACCGACGGGGACGCCGGGGACCGTGACGGTCCAGAGCCCGTCGGGCCCGGCGGTCGTCGGGGTGCTCACGCCGGCCAGCGTGACCTCGACGGAGGCACCGGGGTAGGCCGTGCCGGTCACGGTGACGGCGGTGGTGCTGCCGGCGCCGGCGACCGTGATGACGTCGCCGTCACCGGGTGCGGTGATGGTGAGGTCGGCCTCGGCCGAGATCACGGAGAAGTCCGTCGGCTCGGCCTCGAGGAGGTCGGGGCCCTGCTGCTGGCTCGCGCCCACCACGTGGTCGCCGACGGCGACCCCGGTCAGGACGAGGGACCAGGCGCCCTGCGTGTCGGTGGCGACCGGGGCCTGGTCGACGCCGTCCACCGTGACGGTGACGGGCAGACCGGCCACGCCGGTGCCCGCGATGGTGATCGGAGCGGTCCCCTGGTCGTCGGCGACGACCACCTGGCTGCCGGGGACGGGCGTCGTGATGACGACGTCGCCGCCGACGCTGACCTGGATGTCCCGCGTGAGGGCGTCCGAGGTCGAGCCGTTGATGCTCTGGGTCACCGAGACCGTGTGCGGACCGACCGGGACTCCGGCGACGGTCACGGACCACTGGCCCGAGGCCGGGACGACCACCTGGCCGACGAGCCCGTCACCGAGGTCGACCACGACGGTCGCCCCGACCTGGCCCGTGCCCGAGACGACGACGGGCGTCGTGTCCTGCGGTCCCGGGACGAAGTACTCGGCGTCGTCGAGCGGTGCCGTGACGGCCAGGGGCGTGCCCTGCGCGATCGTCAGCGGCTGGGTCACCGGCGCGGAGGTGGTTCCGCCGAGGGTCTGCGTCGCACCGAGCGTGCGGACGCCGGCGGGGACGTCGGGGATGACGGCGGTCCAGGCGCCCGTGGCGGGGTCGACCGTTGCCGGCACCTCGAAGCCGGCGCCGAGACCGACCGTGACGGTCGCCCCCGGGTCGGCCGTGCCGGTGACGGTCACGTCGGCCGTGGTGCCGCCGACGATCGGGATCGTGGCCCCGGGAGCCGGGGTCGAAATGGCGACCGGGGTCCCGGCGACGATCGTCACGACGCGCGTCTGCGCAGGCGACACGGTGCCGCCGACGGTCTGCGTCGCCGAGATCGTGCGCTGGCCGACGGGCACGCCGGCGACGTCCACCGACCAGGCGCCGGTCGTGGCGTCCGCCGTGACCCGGCCGGTCAGGCCGTCACCGAGGTCGACGCGGACGTCGGCGCCGGCCTGGGCGGTGCCCGAGACGGTCAGGATGGTCGAGGAGGCGCTGTCGGCCACGCGCACCGTGGTGCCCTCGGCCGGGGCGTCGATGACGAGCGGCGCACCGGCGGCGACCGTCAGCGGCTGCGTGACCGGCACCGAGACGACGCCGGCGACCGTCTGCGTGACACTGATCGTCCGGGGCCCGACGGGCACGGACGAGACGGTCGCCGACCAGGCGCCCGTGCCGTCGGCCGTCGTCGTGGCCACGTAGCCGTCGCCCAGGTCGACCCGGACGGGGGCGTTCGGCTCGGCGGCTCCCGTCACCGTGACCGGGGTGGTCGAGGTGGCGTCGGCGACCGTGAGGGTCGCACCGGGCGCAGGCGTCGAGATCGTCACGCCGGTCGCGGCCACGAGGGTGAAGTCGGTGGTCTGCGGGGCGGACACCGCGCCTCCTACCGTCTGCGTCGCGGTCGCCGTGTAGGCGGCGACCGGCAGGGCCGGGAAGGTCACGGACCAGGTGCCGTTGGCGGCCACCGTCGCGGTGAGGTCGCGGCCGCCGCCGAGCGAGACGGCGACGGGGGCATCGGCCTGACCGGTGCCCGAGACGGTGACGTCACGGGTCGAGTCGGCGCCGGGCAGACGGTACTGCGTGCCGGAGGTCGGGCTCGTGATCGTGAGGCCCGCGCCGGCGACGACGCTGAAGGCCCGCGTCACGGCGGCGGAGACGTCGCCACCGACGGCCTGCGTCACGGACGCGGTGTAACCACCGACGGGCACGTCCGGGACGGTCGTCGTCCAGGTGCCGTCCGAGGCGACGAGCGCGGTGGCCGTGCGGCCGCCGCCCAGGTCGACGGCGACGGTGGCCGTGGGGGTGGCGGTGCCCGAGACGATCACGGGGGTCGTGGAGTCGGCGTCGAGGACGGTGAAGACGCGTCCGGCGGTGGGCGCGGTGACGACGAGGGGCTGCTGGGCGACGACGGTGAAGTCGCGTGTGACCGGGCCGGTGGTCGCGGTGCCGAGGGCCTGGGTCACGGAGGCGCTGTACGCACCCGCGGGCACGTTCGCGACGGTGACGCTCCAGCTGCCGTCCGCGGCCACGGTGCCGGTGCCCGTGAGACCGGCGCCGAGGTCGACGCTGACGGTGGCGCCGGGCTCGCCTGCACCGGTCAGCGTGACACTGCGGGTGGCTCCGGGAGCGTCGGGCACGACGAACACCTGACCGGCGGTGGGCGTGGCGATGCTCAGAGGGGCGAGGGCCGCGGCCCGGACGGTGGAGGTGGCGAGGTCGACCCGGGACGCGTTCACGAGCGGCAGGACCGAGAGGCTGACCGCGTGGACCGAGCTCGAGCCCGCGTCGGTGCCCCGGCCGTCGCGGAAGCCGACGCCGTCCTGTGCGTTGATCGTGACGCGGACGAGCTGGTTCAGCAGCGTGGTGAGCGGGGCGAGGGTCGTGACGACGGCGGCGGTCGTGGTGCGCAGGGTCGTCGTCGTCGCGGCGAGGGCCGTGCCGTTCACGAGAGGCGAGTAGAGGCCGCCCACGGAGCCGAGCAGGGTGCCGACGACGGGGAGGAGCGCGTTGCGGAGGACGGTGGCGCCGAGCGCTCCGACGAGACCCGACCCGGTGACGGTCGTGGCGGTCGCCGGGGTGGTGCCGTCGAGCAGCTGGCCGATCGTCGTCACCGTGCGGGTCGTGAGCGTCTCGTTCACCGTGGCGAGACCGAGGTCGATGCCGAGACCGACACGGAGGTCGACGGTCGCCGCGGTGGCCCGGACGGCGGCGTTCGCGGCAGCCACCAGGTTCGTCGGCAGCTGGTTCTGCAGGATGTCGGTGACGCCGTTCGTGATGGCCGTGATGGTCGCGGGACTCAGGAGGTCGCTGTTCGCGGGTAGGCCGTTGAGGGCGCCGAAGTCGATGACGATCTGACCCGTGCTCGGCGTGATGGTCACCGGGCCCGAGGTCAGGGGCCTCGCGAGTTCGGTCGAGATCGTCGAGTCGAGGTCGACGGTCGCCGTCACCCCGACGACCGGCTGACCGAGGGTCACCGCTCCCCCGAGGGGCAGCCCGTTCACGGCGGTGGTGAGCGGTGCGGTGATCGAGGTGGCGAGCCCGGTCACGGCACCGCTGCCGGCGACCGCGTTGACCGTCGATCCGAGCCCGGTCACCGTGCCGCGGAGCGACGTGGTGACTCCCTGGACGGCCGGGCTCGTCATCGTGTACCGCGCACCGGCGACCTGGTAGGCCGTCGTCGGCGTCCCCGCGGTGGCTCCGCGCTGCTGGCTGATCTGGGACGAGAGGGAGCCGAGGCCGAGGCGGACGTCGGAGAGGACACCGTTGGTCGCGGGCACCGAGGTCAGCAGGGGCTGCAGGTTCAGCGTGGCGCCGGCACCGGGGGTCCCGCTGCCCGCGGCGATCGAACCGTCGGCGCCGATCAGGCCGGCCGAGGCGGTGGCGCCCGTCGCGGTGGCGCTCGCGTACTGGCCGTCGACGCCGAGCTGCAGCAGTCCGTTCGCGCCCAGCAGGCGGAAGCCGTTGCCGAGGCCGACCGAGAGGGCGTTCACCACGGTGAGGTTCAGGGGGTTGCGGGACGTCGGCGGGTTCTGCGTCGTGCCGAAGGCCGAGTAGGCCCCGCCGAGGGCGGCGACCTGGTCGAGCGAGACGATGCCCGAGCCCCCGACCAGCGAGGCCTCGGCCTCGCTGCGGTCGGTCGTGGCCGCCTGGGCGGGGACGACGACGACGAGCGCGCCGACCACCGCCGCGACGACGGCCGCGGCCGTCGCCTTCAGTGCGCGGGACGCGTGGGAGCGCCGGGGACGCTCGATCGCCTGGCTTCGCATGGGTGTGCCTCTTCCTGACGGGACGAGCCCGCCGCCTGATCCGAAGAACTCCCGCTGGTGAGGCGAGAGGTGCTGCTGTTCTGTTGTGTGCCGCGGTGCCGTCGCCCGGGGACGACGACGAGGCGAACGGGACTACCGCGCGGTGCGCGGGCTCGTTCGCCTGGTGCGGGTGCTGCTGACGTGCCGTGGTGAGGGGCTCATCTGTCCTGATCCTGATCGTGTGGTGCGGGTGCGACGGCGCCGTCGCGCGTGGTCGCACCGTGGTGAGGGGTGCGGCCGGAGCGGTGGTTGGTCGCTCCCGACGAGCTGGTTCGGTCTCGTCGTGCTGCCGAGCATAGACGGCGATCGCCCGGATCGCGCACCCCCACGAAGGGGGGACACGGGGCCTTCGGCCCCGAAAAAGAGGAATGACCCCTCACGCACCCGCCAGAGCCCGGTTACCCTTGCTGCATTTCTGCCCTGGGGGAGTTGGCCTGGATGACGCCACGTGAGGAGCCTCGACGAGTTTAGCGGCAACTGAGTGGTCGCCGCGACCCGGGGTGTTGCCTGGGGGCATGAGAATCGTCATCGCCGGAGGACACGGCAAGATCGCCCAGCTCCTCGAACGCCGACTCGCCGACGCCGGGCACGACCCCGTCGGCATCGTCCGCAACCCCGACCACACCGCAGACCTCGAGACCGCGGGGGCCCGTGCCCTCGTCCTCGACCTCGAGAAGACCGACGTCGACACGCTCGCCGGCCACCTCGACGGAGCCGACGCCGTCGTCTTCGCCGCGGGTGGTGGCGGCAGCAGCGGCGCCGAGCGGAAGCTCACCATCGACCGCGACGGGGCCGTCCTGCTGGCCGACGCCGCCGAGAAGGCGGGCGTCACGCGCTACGTGATGGTCTCGGCCATCGGCACGGACGACTTCGACCCGGCCCGCGCCGAGCTCCCCGCCGCGAACGACGACGACGTGTACCAGGTGTACATGCGCGCGAAGAGCGAGGCCGACGCCGACCTGCGCCGTCGTGAAGGCCTGGACTGGACGATCGTCCGTCCCGGCGGCCTGACCGACGACGCCGGCACCGGCCAGGTCACGGTCGGCACGACGGTCGAGCGTGGCAGCATCCCCCGCGCCGACGTGGCCGAGATCATCGCCACCGCGCTGATCGAGGGCACCGCGGTCAAGACGCAGTTCGAGGCCGTCTCGGGTGACGTCCCCGTCTCGGACGCGCTGGCGACCATCAAGTATTGACCCGCGCCTCCTGGTCGTCGTCCGACGGCCCGGAGGCTGCAGACCGAGACACGAGAGCCCCGGAGGCGCGACCTGCGCGCCGGGGCTCTCTCGCGTCGTCGGGGCGGCCGGGTCGTCCACCCGGCCCGACGTCTCAGCTGACGGCGGCGGCCTGCCGGGCGATCTCGAGTTCTTCGTTCGTCGGGACGACGAGGACCGAGACCTTCGAGCCCTCGGGCGAGATGTAGCGCGCGTCGCGGGAGGCGAGTTCGTTGCGGTCGTCGTCGACGTGGATGCCGAAGAACTCGAGTCCCATCAACGTGCGCCGACGCAGCAGGGCGTTGTTCTCGCCCACACCTGCCGTGAAGACCACGGCGTCGAGGCCGCCGAGCTGGGCGACGTAGGCGCCGATGTAGTGCCGCAGGCGGTGCCGGTAGACGGCGAGCGCCGCCTCGGAGACGGCGTCGCCCCTCGACGCACTGTCTTGCACGTCGCGCATGTCACCGCTGCCGGTCAGGCCGAGCAGCCCGCTCCCCTTGTTGAGCAGCGTCTCGAGCTCGGCGAAGTCGAGACCGGCCTCTCGGTGCAGGTGGAAGACGGCGGCGGGGTCGATGTCGCCCGAGCGCGTGCCCATGACGAGCCCTTCGAGGGGCGTCATGCCCATGCTCGTGTCGATCGACCGTCCGCCGTCGATCGCGGCGGCCGAGGCACCGTTGCCGAGGTGCAGCACGATGGTCTTCAGCTCGGCGAGGGGGCGATCGAGGAACTCGGCGGTCTTCTCGCTGACGTACTTGTGCGACGTGCCGTGGAACCCGAAACGGCGGACGTGGTGCTTCTTCGCCAGTTCGGCGTCGATCGCGTACGTGTAGGCCGCGGGGGCGAGCGTCTGGTGGAACGCCGTGTCGAAGACCGCGACGTGGGGCACGTCGGGGAAGGCCTCCTTCGCCGCCCGGATGCCCTGCAGGTTGGCCGGGTTGTGCAGCGGGGCGAGGGCCGACAGACGCTCGATCGCCTTCTCGACGTCGGTCGTCACGACCGTGGCGCGGTCGAACTCTTCTCCGCCGTGGACGACGCGGTGGCCGACCGCGACGGGCGGGTACTCGGCGAACGACGGACCGTGCGCGTCGAAGGCGGTCAGCATCGCGGCGAAGCCGGCGGCGTGGTCGGCGATCGGTTGCGTGTCGTTGCGGGTCTCGTCGCCGGTGACCTCGTTGCGGTGCCGGGTCGATCCGACCGCCTCGCCGATGCGTTCGACGAGGCCGCTGGCGAGCGTGCGCTCCCCCTCGAGCTCGATCAGCTGGTACTTGAACGACGACGAGCCGGAGTTGACGACGAGGACGGTGCTCACGAGGAGGCTCCTTCGGTGCTGGTGCTGGTGGCGGTGCTGGTGCTGGTGCTGGTGGCCTCGGCTGCGGCGGCCTGCGTGCCGGCCTGGATGGCGGTGATGGCGACGGTGTTGACGATGTCGCCGACGAGCGCCCCGCGCGACAGATCGTTGATCGGTTTGCGGAGGCCCTGCAGGATCGGGCCGATCGCGACGGCGCCCGCACTGCGCTGCACGGCCTTGTAGGTGTTGTTGCCCGTGTTGAGGTCGGGGAAGATGAACACCGTCGCCCGACCGGCGACCTCGGACTCGGGCATCTTGGCGGCGGCCACGGTCGGGTCGGCCGCGGCGTCGTACTGGATCGGCCCCTCGACGAGCAGGTCGGGTCGGCGTTCGCGGACGAGGGCCGTGGCGGCGCGGACCTTCTCGACGTCGGCACCGGAGCCGCTGTCGCCCGTGCTGTAGCTCAGCATCGCGACGCGCGGCTCGATGCCGAACTGCTGCGCGGTCTGCGCCGACGAGATGGCGATGTCGGCCAGCTGCTCGGCCGTCGGGTCGGGGATGACCGCGCAGTCGCCGTAGACCAGCACCCGGTCGGCGAGCGCCATGAGGAACACGCTCGACACGACGCCGACGTCGGGCAGCGTCTTGATGACCTCGAACGCCGGCCGGATGGTGTGCGCCGTGGTGTGCTTGGCGCCCGACACCATGCCGTCGGCGAGGCCGAGCTTCACCATCATGGTGCCGAAGTACGAGACGTCGGTGACCGTGTCCATCGCCTGCGAGACCGCGATGCCCTTGTGCGCCCGCAGCTTGGCGTACTCGGTCGCGAAGAGCACCTGCAGGCTGGGGTCGAACGGGTCGAGCACGCGGGCGGTGGCGAGGTCGAGACCGAGCTCGGCCCCTCGGGCGCGGATGGCCGTCTCGTCGCCGAGCAGCGTGATGGCGGCGACGCCGCGTTGCAGCAAGGTCGACGCGGCCCGGAGCACCCGGTCGTCGTCGCCCTCGGGCATGACGATGTGCTTCTGCGCCCCTCGGGCCCGCTCGAGCAGCTGGTACTCGAACATCAGCGGGGTGACGACGCCGGACGGGCTGACCTGCAGCAGGCGCAGCAGTTCGGCCCCGTCGACGTGCGTCTCGAAGAGGGCGAGGGCGAGGTCGTACTTGCGGGGCGAGTCGGCGGCGAGTCGGCCCCGGGTCTGGGTGATGGCGAGGGCGGTGTCGTAGGTGCCGGTGCTCGTGGTGGCGATCGGCAGGGGGCTGTCGAGCCCCTCGAGCAGGCGCTCGACCTGGGGGGCGAGGGCGAACCCGCCGTTGAGCACGATGCCGGCGAGCGACGGGAACGTCTCGGAGGCGTGCGCGAGCACGGTGGCGACGAGCACGTCCGAGCGGTCGCCCGGCACGACGACGACGGCACCCTCGGTCAGGCGCGGCAGCACGTTCTCCATGGACATCGCGGCCACGACGACCCCGAGCGCCTCGCGGTCGAGCAGGGCGTCGTCGCCGCGCAGCAGGGTCGCGCCGGTGGCCTGCAGCACGGCGCGCATCGTCGGGGCGACGAGCACCCGGTCTTCGGGCAGCGTCCAGATCGGCACGCGACCGGTCGGCGACGCCTCGAGGGCGTGCCCGATGCCGTCCACGACCTCGTCGAGGTGGTCGGGGTCGACCCGGTTCGCGACGACGGCCAGCAGGCTCGCGTGCTCGGAGCGCAGTTCGGCGGTGGTCAGCTCGGCGACCTGGCGCATGTCGGCACCCGACCGCCGGGTCTGGCCGTCGGCGCTGCGGCCGCCGAGCACGAGCAGCACGGGCGCGCCGAGGTTGGCGGCGATGCGGGCGTTGTACGAGAGCTCGGTGGGGCTGCCGACGTCGGTGTAGTCGGAGCCGATCACGACGACCGCGTCGCACTGCCGCTCGACGGCGGCGAAGCGGCTGACGATCGTGGCGAGCGCCGCGTCGGGGTCGGCGTGGACGGCGTCGTAGCTGACGCCGACGCACTCGTCGTAGGCGAGGTCGACGCTGTCGTGCGAGAGCAGCAGCTCGAGCACGTAGTCGCGCTCGTCGGTCGACCGGGCGACGGGTCGGAACACCCCCACGCGGCCCACCTCGTGACTGAGCGTGTCGAGCACGCCCAGCGCGATCGTGGACTTGCCGGTGTGGCCTTCGGCAGAGGTGATGTAGATGCGTGTCGACACGCCTGCCAGCCTAGGGCGACCGCCTTCGAGCCGCCGGGGAAGCGCGCTGGCGGAGGCCGCGGCCCCTCTCCTAGGCTCGTGGGCATGCCGATCCGCACCGCGACCGAAGCCGACCTGCCCGGCGTCCTCGAGATCCACGCCGACGCCGTCGCGCACTCGAAGGCCATCTGGACCGACGTCACCCCGACCCTCGAGGGTCGACGCGAGTGGCTGACCAGCCATCAGGAGGCGCGGCGCAGCGCGATCGTCGCGGTGGACGGCGACGAGGTGGTCGGCTACGGCAGCTTCGGGCCGTTCCACGCGAAGGACGGCTACCGGCACACCTGCGAGAACTCGGTCTACGTCCGGCCGGGGCAGCAGGGCAAGGGTCTCGGACGAGCGCTGATGACCGAGCTGATCGAGCGCGCGACGCGGGACGACCTGCACGTCATGGTGGCGCTGATCGAGGCGGGCAACGAGGCGTCGGTGCGGCTGCATGCGTCGCTCGGCTTCGAGGACGCCGGCGTGCTGCGCGAGGTCGGCACGAAGTTCGGCGAGTGGCTCGACCTCCGGTACATGACCCGCCGCCTTGCGTCGGGGCCGTCCGACCGCGTGTGACAGGAACGATCCTGCCGTGCGCTGCTGGCGGCGCCGCGGGGCAAGAAGGAGGCGCTGGTCCGGTGATCAGGGCGTCGTCACGGCCGACGAAGCTCTCGAGCGAGACGGCGAACCGATCGTGGGCCTCCCGCCGAGCTGTACCCGAAGTGGACGGAGAGCGCCCCGTCGGCCTGAGTCCACTCGCCCAGTTCTCCCAGCGGCTGTGAGAGCTGCCGCGCACCCGGCGTCACGATCCGTCGACCCCATGGTCTCTGGACGCAGACCGCCGTCATGACCCCGGAACGCTCCGAGCCCTCGGGAGCCAGCAACCAGAACGTCCAGGCGCTGCCGACCATTCGCGGAAGGTAGCGGTCGTCGACGGCCCGAACGAGGACGTCGCCGAGCAACGCGTCGGCGGGGAGGTGCCATTCGAGCGTGTGGTCTTCGACGTCCTCGCTCAGTGACACCGCTTGACGACTGAGCCGGATGATCTGCACGCCCACAGCGTCCCACTCCCGGCCGCCGATCGCGCCGATCCCCGACGCCGTGCATCCGGCGTCGCGGTCGCGTGTCGATCGTCGCGCATCGGCCCGACACGATGACGTCTGGTGCCGACGAGACGGAGGAGGCGCT
>NZ_MJGS01000001.1:1036960-1050949 GCF_001864945.1 Frigoribacterium sp. MCBA15_019
AGCGCCTCCTCCGTCTCGTCACGGTCTCGTCAGGCCATCGCGTCGCGGACGAGGGCGGTGTCGACGAACTGTTCGAACCGGACGATGAGGCCGCCGCGGACGACGAAGGCGTGGGCGACGCGGGCGTCGAGCGTCTTCCCCGTCGTGCCGTGGGTGGCGGTGTAGCGCGCCAGGACGACGACGTTCTCGCCGTCGACGACGTAGGTGTCGTCGTGGGCGGTCCAGTCGACCCAGTCGGCGCCGAGCTTCTCCATCACGGCTGCGGTGACGCCCTCGGGGGTGCGGTACGTGCCGGCCAACGGGAACCCGGCCATCTCGGTCCATTCGACGTCGGGTGCGAGCGTCTCGCGCAACGCGTCGAGGTCTCCTGCGGCCGAGGCGAGGTACTGGCGTCGGACGACAGCGCGAGGCGAGTCGTCGAGTTCGGTCAGCCCCATGTCATCTCTCCCTTCGCCACGCGCGTGCCGAGGTGCGCTGCGACACCCAGGCCGGCGCCGGGGTACTGCGCCTGCAGGGCCTTCTCGGCCTCCTCGGCGGTGTCGTTGTCGGCGACGGCCGCGTCGAACGTGGCGAGGTAGTCGCGGGTGTGGCGGATCGCGCTGACGTCGGCGGGGAACGCCGGGTCGCGGTGGCCTGCCACGACGAGGGTCGGGTCGAGGGCCTCGAACTCGTCCAACGCGGCCGTCCACAGAGCGCGCTGCTCGACGGTCGCGGTGTCGGCGGTCCAGACGTGCAGGCCACCGAAGACGAGGATGCCGCCGAGCAGGGTGCGGCTGTCGGCGTCGAAGAGGTACCAGCCGCGGTCGGCGGGGTCGACGTCGGCGTAGCGGACCTCGAGGGTGGCATCGTCGACGGCGATGTGGTCGCCCTCGAACGCGGTGAGCTCGACCTTGCGGGTCGGCAGGTTCTCGCCGAGGCTCGCCCAGGCCTCGAGCTTGCCCTCGTAACTGTGCTCGATGTGCTCGATGACTGCGGCGGGTGCGACGAAGCGCGCGTTCGGGAACGCGTCCTGCACGACCTCGGCGCCGAAGTAGAAGTCGGGGTCGCCGGCACCGATGAAGACGGTGGTCAGGGTCCTGCCCGAGTCGAGGATCGCGGCCACGGCACGGTGGCCGGCAGAGCGGGTGAACCCGGCGTCGACGAGCACGGCTTCGGTGTCGCCCGTGACGAGCGTGAGGGTCTTCTCGAGGGCTGTGGAGCCCGAGTCGAGGACGGTGTAGTCGAGGGTGGTCATGTGGTTCCTCTCGGTTGTGCTGATGGGTCAAGTCTTGGTCGGGTGAGGCCGACTGTCACGGTGCCTGTCGGTGTCACACTGGTGAATATGGGACAAGACGAACCGCGCGGAGTGCGTTTCTCACTGCCGGCCCCCGGGCCGTCGATCGAGCTGACGGGACTGCGCGACATCATCCGGCGAGGCGGTCGGCGTGAGTTCCTGTCGACGCAGCGCCTCGAGTTCGAGCTGCTCTACCTGGTCGAGGCGGGCAGCACCGTCCACGAGGTCGACTTCGTCTCGCATCAGCTCGGCCCCGGTGATGCGCTCTGGGTGCGACCCGGCCAGGTGCACCGCTGGGGCGACATCTCGACCCTGTCCGGCCGGGTCGCGCTGTTCCCCTCGCACGCCATCCCACCCGAGGTGCAGGAGGCGCTGGTCGAGTCGGGCTACGCCGGCTCGACCTCGCGACTCACCGCGTGGACGGCGCCGACGCTCGAGCGCGCCGGGGTCACGGCGGCCTGGCGAGCCCTGCACGCCGGTGACGCCCCCGGCGACCATCGGGCCGTGCGGTCGCTGCTGCGCGAGGTCGCGTTGTCGGCGGTGCTTCTGCGACTGGCGACCGCGGTGTCCGACGGCGCGAGGACGCCCCCGGGCGCGATGGACGATCGCGAGGGTGTCCATGCCGCCTTCGTCGCCGAGGTCGAGGCGCACCACCGCGACCTGCACCTGGTGTCGGACTACGCCCGCCGCCTGGGCTGGTCGGCCAAGACCCTCGGACGCGCCACCGCCCCGCACGGCGTCACGCCCAAGCAGGTCATCGATGCCCGTCTCGTGCTCGAGGCCAAGCGGCTGCTCGTCCACACGACCCAGTCGGTCGGCGAGGTCGGCGCGCATCTGGGCTTCGCGGACGCCTCGAACTTCTCGAGCTTCTTCCGGCGCCGCACCGGGTCGACACCCGGAGCCGTCCGAGGACGGCAGAGGGTGCCGCACGACGTGGAATCGACCGAGGGGACGTCGTGAGATGAGGTCGCGCGTGCACCAAGCCAGGAGCACGACGGGTGCCGCCGACGCCACCTCCACACCCTCGAGAAAGACACCGGCATGATCTCGCCGACCGCCGCCTCCGCCATGGCCCTCGTCGCCCTGGGCATGTGTTCCTCGTGGCGCCCTGGCTCTACACGGCACTGAAGGTCGCCGGTGCCGCCTACCTGCTCCGGCTGGCCTACGAGACGCTGCGACCCGGAGGCGCCTCCGTCTTCGACACTCGTGACCTGCCCCGCGACTCCACGGCCGAGCTCTTCCGCATGGGGCTCGTGACGAACCTGCTGAACCCGAAGGCGGCGATCATGTACCTCGCCCTCATCCCCCAGTTCGTCGACCAGAGCGCCGGTGGTGTCGTCGCCCAGGGCTTCCAGCTCGGCGCAGTCCAGATCGCCGTGAGTCTCGCCGTCAACGCACCCGCCCCGGCCACGGCCGGATAGCGATCGCCCGTCGGGCAGTCATCAGGAACCGTCGTCGAGTCCAGGTGCCGCTTCCGCACCCTCGATGACGGCAAGCAGCAGTCCATTGAGCTGTGCGCTCCGCGACGCGTCCAGCCCGAGCGAACTGAGGTCGTTCGTCGCCAGGGCCACCTTCTGCACCGCGTCGAGCACGGCCTGGCCGGCTGGCGTGATCGCGGCTGGGTTCCTCCGGCCGCGGGCGCGAACGCCCACCCGGCGGACGAGACCGCGACGCTCCATCCCGTCGAGCACGTCCGACATGCTCTGCGGGCGAACGAAGACGGCCCGAGCGATCTCCGCCGACGTGAGCTCAGCACCGTCCGCCAGGCACGACAGCACGCCGAACTGGACGAGGCTGACGTCATGCTCCGCCATCCCCGCGGTGATCCGGGAGCCGATGATGCGCGCGACCTTCACCGCGTTCCAGCCCAGCACGGACTCCAGCCCGCGGCCTCCATCGTCACTCACACGTGCCTCCTCGTCGTCCATCTTCATAAAACAGGAACCTGTTTTGAGGCTATGGTGCAGGAACCTGCTTCTCAGGACCTCCTTGCAGTGTGCACCACCCACCCGCGCGACACCGAACCGACATGACAGGACAGGACAGGCACCATGACGACACCCGCACTCCCCGACGACCGAGGCCGCTGGGGCGCCGACGACGAACTCGGCACGCTGAACCTGATCGACGACGCCGCCAGGGCCCGGGCCGCTGAGGAGGTGCGGGTCGGCCGCAGCGTGTCGCTCGCGTACCCGGTCGAACCCGCCTCGATGCTCGGCGGGCCGTTCGCTCCCCCGGTACCGCCGTCGCCCCCGGTGCTGCAGGCACTGCTCTACACGGGCACGCCGCCCATGGGGATGTCCGAGGTCCTCGTCGTGACGCCGCATCACCCGGCGCTGACGCACATCGACGCTTTCGCCCACATGCCGATCGACGGCACCGTGTACCCGGGCCGGCCACTCGAGGAGGCCGTCACGGCCGGCGGCGTCGCGCACGGGTCCACGACCGTCTTCGCCGCCGGGATCACGACGCGGGGAGTCCTGCTCGACCTGGCACCGGAGGGGCGGCTGCCGTCTGCGTACTCCGTGACCTCGGCCGACCTCGACGCGGCCGAGGCGCGGGCGGGGGTCGAGGTGCTGCCCGGTGACGCCGTCGTGGTCCGGAGCGGGTGGGGCTTCAGCTGGGATGCGGAGACCCAGGCGCCCGGCATGACCGTCGACGCGGTCACGTGGATGCATGACCGCGGCATCTCGCTCTACGCCGGTGACATCAGCGACTCCTTCCCGCCGAGCGACCCAGAGATGCCCATGCCGATGCACATGGTCGGGCTGGCCCGTCTGGGCATGCCCCTGGTCGACAGCGTCGCCACGGACGACCTCGCCGCGACCTGCGCCGAGCTCGGCCGACACGCTTTCCTGCTCAGCATCGCCCCGCCTCGCCTCCACGGCCTCACCGGCGTGCCCGTGAACCCCCAAGCCATCTTCTAGACAGACACCACGGCCGTGCGCGTCGCAATGATCGATCGGGCGTCGGGGCCCTCTTCCCTCAGGCAGGCGTGTCGGAGCTCGATACTGATGTCATGGCATCACCGCTCATCTCTGACATCGCTCACTCCGGTCTCACCGTGGCCGACCTCGACGACGCGTTGGTGCTGTGGTGCTCCGGTCTCGGGTTCGTGCTCGAGCGCACCTTCACGCTGGACGCGGAAGTCACGGCGGCGACCACCGGCGTCCGTGGAGCCGTGATCCACGCAGCGACGGTGACACTCGGCCCCCACCGGGTCGAGCTGCTGCAGTACGACCCGCCACGACTGCTCGAGTCTGCCGGCTCGCCCGCACAGGTCGGCATGGTGCACATCGCGCTCACGGTCTCAGACCTCGATCGTGTGCTCGAGCTCTGCGCCAGACACGGCTGGAGACCAGTCGGGACACCTCACCGGATGAAGGGCGGCGCCCGAGCCGGCACACGCATCATCTACCTCGAGGGCGCCCTCGGTGGATTCCTCGAACTGATCGCGCCCCCACAGCTCCCGTAGTCCGCGTCGGCTACCTGATTTCGTCTGGTTCTGGATGTCTCAACTACCGATCGGTCACCGACCAACGGCGGCGGCTAGCCGCTCCCCCGCAGGTACGGGGCGAAGGCCGTCTCGATAGGTCAGTCCGAAACTGATGTCGGCAAAGTATTCCTACCGGGACGGAGCACCTCGCGTTGAGTAGTGTGGTCTTGATCAGCGTGGCGCAGGGCCTGCGGGCGTGGGGTCCACCCGGACCAACGACCTTCGGACAACTCAGTCAGTTGCTCAGCCCAGAGGCGTCGCTCACGCCTGCGAACGCCCTTGAGTGGCATGACGCCTGACCAGTCCCTGCTCGAGCTAGTCAACGACCACCGAGCTTGTCCAGACCGCCCCGGCTTGAGGCTTTCAGCCACGCCACCGCGGGCCAGCTGCAGGAACACTTCCTCCAGGCCGTCGGCGACCTCCTGCCAGGTCTCGTCGCACAAGTCACAACCGCAAAACCACATGTCGAAGTCACTGAAGAGCCCCGCCAAGACAGAGATGACTCCTGGCGCCGAACCGAATACCAGCCACACCGTGACCTCGCCGGGGCGACCCGACGAGATGCGAACAATGCGTGACACGTCGTGGCCGAGCCCCCGGGCGTGTGTGGGCGGCAGCGCGACCGGAGCATCGATGACGACGTCGTACTCACGATCGACATACTCGATGAGAGCCTGCGCAACAGCACCAACCGGGCGGAACCGCTCCCCAGAATCGCAGGACAATTGGTTGCCCACGTTGCGCAAACGCGCCCCTTCACTGACGCCCGCGAAGACAGGCCGGACGTACTCGTTCACGCCGGAAGACTAGCCCTCAAGAGTCCGCCCTCGACGTCGATGATCCAACGCCCCCAGCGGCGCTTGGCCGAGGGAAGCGTTCCTGGGGCTGGCCCCCTCGCGGCAGCATGGACCACGTCGCTCTTGACAATCCCCTATCGGACGCATTCGCGCCAAGGTTCACAGCTGGCCACGACGTCGGCCAGGATCGAGGCATGGTCGACCCTCGAGATGACGCGTGGCTGGAGATGTCGGAGCTCATCGCAGCCTCGCCCGTGAACGTCGTCGTCTGCCCGCCGCACGAAGACTCTGCGACCGCGGCGGCGCTGGGACTCGGAACGAGCTCCTACCTTGGTGCGCTCGCTCGCAACACTTCCGGCGTCCTCGTCGACGACGGATGGTTACGTCTACTCGGAGGCAGCTCGGGAAAGGACGGTCTTCCCGGTCTCGACGAGGCAAGTGCCGGCACCCCCGGGCTGCTCGTCGTCGCTCACGACGTCCTTGGTGGCACCTTCGCCCTCGACGGTGGAGCCCTGGGCAAAGGTGACGGCTCCGTCTATCACTTCTCGGTCGACTCGTTGAGCTGGGAGGACCTCGAGCTCGGCCACGCCGACTTCGTGACCAGGATGCTCGCCGGAGCGACCGAAAGCTTCTACGAGTCCCTCCGCTGGCCGGGGTGGCAGGACGACCTCGCCGATCTGCACCCGAAGCAGGGCCTATCCCTCTACCCATACCCCTTCACGGCAGAGGGCAAGGACGTGAGCGATGCCAGCAAGCAGGCTGTGCCCATGACGGAGCTGCTCGGCATATACAACGACGTAGCCGCGCAACTCGGACTCAGCCGCGGAGTGCCCGCCGCCTGGGCCTAGGCGTTCGAGGCTGTGTCGCAGACCGATCGTCTATCGGGCACTGACTGCTGCGTGCCGCGGGGTCCCTGTCATCAGCGGTCTCGGTAGGTCAGGATCAGGTCATGCGCATCGGAGAACTCGCCGCCAAGACAGGAGCGAGCGTGCGAGCACTTCGCTACTACGAGCAGCAGGGGCTCCTCGCACCAGAACGGAATGCAGCGGGTCAACGAACGTACAGCCCGCAGCACGCGGGCATCGTGTCGACCATCCGCGACTTTCTCCACGCCGGCTTCTGCAGCTCAGTGATCAGCACTATCCTGCCCGCCCTGTCCGATCCTGCGTTGTCATCTGACCGACTTGCGGCTGCCGTCGACGCCGCCGAGGCACGGCTCCTCAGCGAGAAACACGCGATCGAGGAGGAGATGAAGCGTTTGGCCGCTCTTCGAAGCCAATGGGATCTTGACCCTCACCCGCACGTCAGCGTCGAAGGTGGACCTCATGACGCATCCCACGCCACCGAAGCAACTCCGTTTGATCATCGAGACCGACGACTTCGACGAGGCGGTCCGGTTCTACCGTGACACGCTCGGCATGCCCGAACAGATCGCCTTCGCGACCGACGGTGACGACCGGGTCGCCATCCTTCACGCAGGCATCGCCACAATCGAGATCGCCACCCCGACCCACGCGAAGAACATCGACGAGATCGAGGGCGCGCGTCCCGCGCCAACCAGCGGACATGCCCCTCGGCTCGCCCTCGAGGTCGAAGACACGGACCGCGCGGTCGCACAGACGACCGCAGACGGAGTAGAACTCCTCGCCCCACCGACGAAGACACCCTTCCGGTCGTTAAATGCTCGCGTACAGGGACCCGCTGGATGGCAGGTCACGTTCTTCCAAGAACTGGAAACCCTCCAGCAGCGTCAGCTGCGCGCGGGCTTCAAGACCGACGACCTGCGCGATCGCTAGGCCTGATGCCGCTCGTCCCCCGCTGCCCGAGACAGCTGACCTGACCGGAAGCAGATCGTCCATCGGGCGCCGCGGAGGAGCCTCGTCGACGCTCGCCCACGTCGACGGGTAAACAGATAGGAAATGAGCGTTCCATCCAGCATTCTGTTCCCATGAACACACAATCGGACGCTGACAGCAGCGTTGTACTCTGGCGGCCCACGGGCCCGGAGGAACTCGAGCTCGTCGAGGCGAGTGGCTGGTCGCTGTGGCCCCCGAGACTGCCGGATCAGCCAATCTTCTACCCGGTACTGAACGAGGACTATGCCGTGCGCATCGCCCGAGACTGGAACGTGAAGGCCTCGGGCGTTGGCCATGTCACTCGGTTCTCGGTGCGTCGGAGCTTCCTCGAGGGCTTCGACGTCCAGCAGGTGGGTGGGCGAAACATCCTTGAGTACTGGATTCCGGCGGAACGCCTCGATGAACTGAACGCGAATCTCATGGGGCCCATCACGCTCGTCAGCACGTTCCGTCGCGATGACGCCGACGGCGAGATCAAAGAGTTCCGCGAGGAGTGGCCCGCCCGTAGTGCGCCGTGAGGCAGTGCCCGGGGAGCGATGGGCTATCGGGCACCTCCGCGGGTCTCGGGCTGACCTATCCGTCCCCGCGCCCGTGTCGGTGCATCCTTCTGCGCGCTACGTACGCAAGCACGGCGGTGCGGAGGATGATGCCGAGCCCGACAGCTCCGATGACGCAACCGGCGAAACGGGCATCCCCGAGGCCAGGGATGGTCTCGAATGGCTGCAGGAGAAGCGCCATGCCAACGAGGAACAAGACGACAGCGACATCGAGCCATCTGCGTTCTTCCGGATGCAGAAGCTTCATCCCCGTATTTTACCCATCGCCGTCCGAGAAGCTCGTCTCGCCAACGAATCCCCTTTTGGGACGCCGGGCCTTCGAACTTTTGCGTGTTTCAGGTAGATGCGAGATCCGATCCGTCGATGCCGTCGTAACTGTGCCGTGGGCTCCAGAAACGCTTCGGAAGATGGCCGTCCTTGGCTTCGGCGGGATGACGGTAGGCCTTTTCGTCGATGAACTCGTCGAGACCCGCCAAAGGGTCCTGTCCTTCTTCTATCTCCTCCCGCACCATGGCCGGGGTCATCTCGCGGCCTTCGCCCGTGAAGTCGTCCACGACGAGGCCCGGCGCGTCAGTAGCGAGCACTCGGAGGCGCTGCCCCCGCTCTCGAGACAGGGCCAGCATGTGATCGTCTCGAGGATCAACGAGGCGTCCACCTGCTGGCCATTCCAGAAGCCCCTGGGTCTCTGCCATGTCCAGGATGCGCGAAGCAGTCCGCTCGTCGAGATACGAGAAATCGATCTGCCAGTCGCGTTGATCTTCCAAGCGGGCACTCGATGGCCTCACGTGAGTTGCCCGCCCGACCCATCCAGGGAACTCAGCCACCAATTCGGCAGCTCTGTCCCCGTCAGTCCGGACAAAGGCCCCGTCTTCCTTGAGGGTGAACACCCACGAGGCATCTGTTGGGTAGATCGCCAACGATTCCCCATCCATCCCTGAGGAAAGCGCCAACGCGGCAGCAAGGCCAGGATCGTCTAGTCCGAGCTGGGTGACGTACGTGTGCTCGTAGGTAGGAAGCTCTTCGGGAAAGTCTGGATCGGCCATCCACGTCGCGCTGATGTCCGACTGCCATAGGCGTGCCGGGAGGAAACGCTTCAGCCACGAGGCACGATCTTCAGGCTCCGGTCCACGAGACCATGCAAAGGTCGAGACGAAGACGCTGGCGTCGGATGCGCCTTGCCTCAGGGCTCGAAGAAGCGTCAGGTCGCGGAAGATGATCTCGGCGTATTGCATGGCCTGCTCTGCATGCTGATGCAAGGTCGGGAGCCTGTCGAACTCCAAGAGGACCCCACTGCCGAAGCGGTAGTCCTCCACCGAACCAGGCGGCGCCGGCGACCAACGCTGACCCCACTGTGTGGATAGCTCCGCGAGTGTTTCCATCGAAGGGAGGTCAGCCATGCCGCAACACTAGAGAATCCAAGCAATCCCCAAGGCCACCGAACCGGACTCCTTCACGTCCCCCATGAGCCGAACTGGCCGCTGCACCATCCCCTATCGGGACGCAGTTTTTATGCCTCATGGTTGAATCGGGCTATGAACCTTCTCGAAGCCGGGGATCTCTTGCTATGAAGGGGCGTCAGCCATCAAACGCGAAGCCCGGCGGTTCCATCGCTGCCGGTGGAAACGTCGTCATCTGCACGGGCATCGTGATCGCGATCCCCATCTACGTACTGGCGACTGGCATGCAAGGTGCTGACCTGCTCATAGCCGGTGCCGCCTTCGTCATGGGTATCGCGATGCTCGCCGGATTCGTTCGCACTCTGATGAAGCGCAGAGCAACCGCGCAAAAAGAGGGCGGCGCCACGAAGCCAGAGAACGAACGCGAGCAGCTCTAGCTCGCGTCCGATAGACAATGGTCAAGAAGGCACAATGCGGGAGACCTTTAGAGTTGCGGGGTGCCCGAGCCTCTCCAATTGACTGTCCTCGAAGATCGCAAAATTTGGGGCATGCTCCCTCGCGAACTGGCTGCCGGTGGCGCAACGATATCCGGCTTGCTCGGCCTTGGCTTCTTTGCGGCTGCCGCCGTCTCCGGCCAATGGTGGTTCGTAGCGGGAACATTCTTGGGTTTGCTCAATGCGGCCGGGCTGGACGCCCTGGCGAAATATCTGCGTGAGCTCGCTTATGCAAACGTCGGCTTCGGTGCCGACGGTCAAGACATCACGGAGTTCCCTGACGACTCCAGATAGGGTCTGCTCCAGCCTTCGCATGTCAAGTCACTGCGCCCGATTGCGGATGCCCTATCGGCCACCCTGAAGTGCGGTGAAGGCGCAAACAAGCTGCGGAAATCCGATTCAATACACGTATGCCTTGGTCGACTAGTCCTTTTGAGCAGCGTGCTACAGCAGCTGCCTGGCGCTCGTTGCGGCAGCAGGTGCAGCGATGAACACCTCAGAGGTGATGGCCCTTGTAGGCGCCTCGCTTTCGATGCTCGTCGGACTCCTCCTCGTGTTGTTCCACCGGCCATTTACGAGACGAGTGAAAAAGGAGCGCGAACGACTAGGTGCCCACATCGGCTCCGCGAGCCACCCGACCATGCTCCTATTCGTAGGTCTCTTGTTCGTGGCCATCTCCGTCGTGATCCTGGTCGGCACGTTCACAGACGCGTTTTCTGGGTCACCTCGCGTCTGAGCAGCCCAGCCATCGATCCCCTATCGGGCGGGTCGATCCTGCGGCGCCTCCGGAGTTGTACCTAAGCGGGCCGGCGCGCCTTGAGTTCTCGACGCAGGTTGAATGCGGAGAAAAAATAGGCGACAGCAACCAAGACGTAGAACGGGCCTACGACTGCTGCGGACAGACCCAGCGGCCCCGAGGGCTCCGAGAACATCATTGCCAACGCATAGAACACCGCGATGACACCCATCACGAGGCTGGACACGATGCCACCAGACAACTTCCACGCCGGCCGCCGTTGCTGCACCGGCTCGCCTTCACCTCTGAACGTCCGGCCGAGAAGACACCGAGCGCAACCGTGACGACGAGCGCAGCAGTCACAGCCCCGACCTCGCCGGCTATGAAGACAGCCCCGAAGCTGAGAAAGACGCTGAGAACCATTCCGGACACGACGACACCAGCTTTCATCGATGCCGACGTGATGCGAATTGCCACAATCTCGTTCCTGCCCACGGTTGACTAACTATCCGGTAAGTGGACCGACCGCTGCGCGATCGACTATCGGGTGGAATCGCGAGGCGCATCAAACGCCTCATTCACTTGCCGCTGGCGTGAACGCGCTACGAGCGAGTCGGCCGCGACAGCAGCAACACCGAAAAGTGCTCCGAGGGCTCCCACGACCCCTCCGTTCCATCCCAGCCCGACGCCAGCGATGCCGACGAAGAGCACCACCGGGACGATGGCTATGCGCGAGACCATGAGCAGATCCTGGCAGAAGAATGTCCTGGCAGATGAGCGATGATCGATCGGCTAGGGCACATTTTCGCGTTCCCTGATGTGTCCACGTCGGGTAAGAAGAGCCATGCCTCTTCAGCCTGTCCAGCGCAACCTGGACCTCACGACTAGCCTCCCGCCTCACGAAGTGGCCGGCCGTGTCGCTGACTTCCTTCACGAGCTGACTCACCGGCCCACGACGACCGCTCGCACGGGCATCGTGAAGGCGGGCTCTCGACTCGCCTACCGAATAGTTGGCGGCGTAATGAATGCCGGCAAGAAGCGACTTCCCATGATCGTCAGCTGGTCGATTACGGAGAACGGGAGTGGCAGTGGTATCCACCTCGAGATGAAGAGCGACGAAGGCACTTACGGATTTGCCACCAGGTGGCACTATCAGGCCTACGAACAGCGTTTCACTCAGCTCGAGAGGAACCTTCAAAGCCGCTTCGCCTGACCTCACCGGCCCTGTCCGGAACCCGATCGCCTATCGAGACAACGACACTCTGCGGAAGCCGAGGCGCTCCTCCTCCATCTACGAAGATGTGCAAACACCTCCCTGCAGCATTAGGCAGCGTTGCCTCAACACCTGTAGACCAAGGAGATGCGTATAGATGACGGGCGGCCTGTCCGGGTCGATCTTGGCCCTCGCCCCCGCTTCATCTGGTGGGGACAGGACGTCGACGACGAGACACGAGATGCCATCGCAACCCAAGCCGCCCTCGTCGAGACCTTCCCCACTGAAGACGCGGCACGTCGCCATGCGGAGCAGCAGTCCTGGCCGAGCGGCCCGCCGGAGGCCCTCAGCATCGTCGACGTGCGTGGGGTCAAGGACTACCTCGATCGCAAGGTGAACAAGCTCAACGAGGCGGCGGCCCTCACCTGCATCAACTTGGCCGACGATGTCCGCTACTCACTGCACCTCCCCCAGTCGCGATCCAGGGCCGCGCAAGCCGTCTACGACAAACTGGTCGAACGACAGTTCCCGTACCTCACCGATGACAGCCGCTCGAAAGCGCTGAACAGATGGAGCTCGCAGGAACTAGGCCAGCTCCAGAAGATGCTGAGTTCGTCGCTGCGCTGCTTGGAAACAGGCCTCGCTGAGCCCTGGTAAGCCATCCCCTACCGGGCACCCTCCTGTTGATGCGCCAAGGAAGTCGTGACGGCTTCCCAGAGGATCTCGCCGTCGATGAGCGTCGACGTGGGTACGAGCCCGAGCCGATCGGCTGTTCGCGCTGACGCCGTGTGGTCGGGGTGGACGTAGGCCTGCAGACGCCCGACCCCCATCGAAGTCAGCCACGACACGACGGCGGAAGCTGCCTCCCCTGCGAGACCTCGGCCCTGTTTCGACGGCGTGACCAGCCACGCGATGTCAGCGACGAGGTCAGCGCCCTCGCGTGTGAGCGTCGCCTGGACGAAACCGACGTTTGGCCCGCCCCCAGCAGATCGGATGATCCAGTTCAACCACCCCGCACGTCCATCCTCGGACTGACCTCGCAACTGGCGGCGGTAGCGCTTGTCGAGCTCCTCGAGCGTCGGAGGCTCCCCGCCCGTGAACTGGTACAGGTTCCGAGGTGCCAGCGCGACCACCATCTCGCCCGCATGCTCCACGGCGAGCGGCTCCAGAGAGAGACGATCCGTTCGGAGGACATCAGCTCTGGGCCACGACATGCCCCGAGCTTCGCAGGTCGACCGGACACCCATCGTCTATCGGGCGGTCGACAAAGCTCTCGCCTCGGGTCGCAGCCACTACTGTCCCGATGTGATGTTCTCGCTACACGACACGAAGCCCAAGCGCCCATCCGGACATCTGGTGCTCTCTCTCCTCGCAAGCCTGCCAACCCTCGTTGCGTGAAGTTGCCAATTCATCCTTCTCGACTCACTTCTGAGAGAACCGCCAGACTGCGAAGTCTGGTGCAGCGCGCACGGAACCCTGGATGCGATCGCACTCATCCTCTTGCTCGTGAGCACATTGATGACCCTTGTCGTGACACCCTTCCTCTTCGCAGAGGCAGGGCGTCGTTCGAAGGCGGCCTGGTTCGCCGTCACCTCCACCGCCCTGCAACCGGTGCTCATCTTCGGAGTCATCCCGATCCTCCTCCGCAGCTTCCGCGTTTCGTGAGCGGCGTCGAAGAGACCGATGGGCTATCGGGACGCGTTCTCAGGTCGCCTTGCGCCCCAAGGGTAGGAACTAAGGCCCCTCAGCTACCGGTCCCTACGCAGCTCACGAATATGCTCGCGCCTGTGAGCAGAAGAGTTAGACCCGGACGCATGCCCAAGAGAGGCACTGAGGCAGTCCTGGAGAACTCAGATGCAGGAACCCGCTTCATGGAAATGTCCGTCCTTGAGCTACTCGAGTCCCTCGAATGGGTGCAGTCCATTCGGGCCGACTACACCCCAGGTCAAGACCGCAAAAAAGACCAGCTCATCAATGACATCAACACCGTAGGTTTTGAAACGCTACGAGATCGAGAAGATGATCTTCGAGCGGCCGGGTTGACACACCGCGCCGACCGGTGGCTGCACTACGAGAACTATCTCTAACCCACCAGCCGTCGGGCGTGTGCAAATGACGATCCCCTATTGGGACTCCTGATTGCGGCCCTCTGCACCGAGGTGGAGTCTGG
>NZ_MJGS01000002.1:0-47202 GCF_001864945.1 Frigoribacterium sp. MCBA15_019
CACCGCGCCTCCTGCGGTCGCCGCTCAGTAGTCGATGCGGCCCCGGCGGTCGTGGAACTCGCCGGTCGGGCCGTCGGGCCCGAGCAGGGCGAGGGCGACGGTGGCGTCCGTGCCCTCGGTGACGGTCTGGTGGCCGCCGTGACCGTTGAAGTCGGTGGCGGTGTAGCCCGGGTCGCTGACGTTCACGCGGAAGGTCGGCAGGTTCTTGGCGTACTGCACGGTCAGCGCGATCACGGCCGCCTTCGACGACGCGTAGGGCACCGCGGCGACGGGGTACTCGTCGTGGCCCTCCGTGCTCAGCCAGCGCGGCCAGCCGACGCCCGAGGCGACGTTGACGATCACGGGACGGTCGGAGCGGCGCAGCAGCGGCAACGCGGCCTGGGTGACGCGGACGAGCCCGACGACGTTGACGTCGAGCACCTCCTGCATCGTCTCGGGGGTGAGGTCGTCGACGCCGAACGACGAGCCGAGCACGCCCGCGTTGTTGACGAGGACGTCGAGCTCGGGCAGGGAGGCGAGCGCCGCGTCGACGCTCGCCTGGTCGGTGACGTCGAGCTGTACCGCATGGGTGCCGAGAGCCCGGACGGCGTCGCCCGAGTCGAGGTCGCGCATGCCGGCGTAGACGGTGTGGCCCGCCTCGAGCAGGCGGCGGGCGGTCTCGAGGCCGAGGCTCTTGTTGGCCCCGGTGATGAGTGTGGTGGTCATGGGTCCATGCTGCGCCCGACCCCTGACCGACACCCAGGCCCCGCACGACGGGAGGACTGCCGGTACCACCCTCGCGCGACCGGGCCGGGAGAGGATGGGCGCATGAGCGAGTTCGCGGATGTCTTGCGGTCGTGGCGTGACCGGGTCAGCCCCGCCGACGTGGGACTGCCGACAGGGGCGGGACGCCGCACGACGGGCCTGCGCCGCGAAGAGCTCGCGGCGCTCGCCGGGGTGAGCGTCGACTACGTCGTCCGCCTCGAGCAAGGGCGGGCGACCAACCCGTCACCGCAGATGCTCCGCGCCCTGGCGGTCGCCCTGCGCCTGAGCGACGACGAACGCGACCACCTCTACCGCTCGGCCGGCGCCGCGCCTCCGTCGGCCGGGGTCGTCCCGCGGCACGTGGGGCCCGGCGTGCAACGCATCGTCGACCGGCTCGGCGACGTGCCCCTGGCCGTCTTCTCGGCGACCCACGACATCCTGCTGTGGAACCCGCTCTGGGCCGCGGTGAACGGCGACCCGTCGCGCCTCGTCGGGCTCGAGCGCAACCTCGTCTGGCGGCACTTCACGTCGGGCCACGCGGGCACCGACTTCGACGCGCAGCACGAAGAGGACTTCGCGAGCGACCTCGCCGCCGACCTGCGGGCGGCCGTGGGGCGCTACCCGTCGGACCGCTCGCTCGACCACCTCGTGTCGCGCCTGCTCGAGACGTCGCCCGAGTTCGCGCGCCGCTGGGCCGAGGCCAAGGTGGCCGAGCACCGGGCCAGCCGCAAGACGGTGACGAACACGCCGGCCGGCCCGATCACGATCGACTGCGACGTGCTGACCGCACCCGGCGACCTGCGTATCGTCGTCTACACCGTCGCGCCCGGCTCCGACGACGAGGCGCGACTCGACCTGCTGCGCGTCACCGGGCTGCAGTCGATGGCGGCGACGCCGGTCTCCTGATGCCTCGGCCCGGCCGACCGCGGCGGCCGTGGCGGCCGTGGCGCGGTCAGCGCTCCCCGGCCGCTTGCCGGGCCGCTTGCCGGGCCGCTTCCCGGGCCGCGCGAGCCCGCGCCTTGATCGCGGCGATGACCTCGGTCTTGGCGTCGGCGTAGTCGTTCATGTCGTCCCAGCGGCGGCCGAGCAGGTCGCGCTTGACGCTCGCGTAGAGCTCGCGGTCGGCGGAGTCGGTGCGGAGGTGGTCGCGCAGCAGCAGGTACCCGTCGATCGCGTCGGCTCCCTGCTCGTAGACGTGCACGTGCACGCTGCGCTCGGGCGTCCGCACGAGCCGGTGCCCGGGTTCGCGCACCCGCAGCTCGTAGCCCGCGGCGAGCAACGGCTCGAGGTAGTCCTCCTCGGCGGTGATGTCGGGCACCGCGACCACGACGTCGACGATCGGCTTGGCGGCCAGGCCGGGCACCGACGTCGAGCCGATGTGTTCGACGTCGGCCGCGATGCCCGACGGCGCGAGGGCCTCGACGATGCGGCGTCGGTGCTCCACGAACACCGAGGGCCAGCGCTCGTCGTACTCGTGCAACGAGACATGGACGGCTTCGGCACCGCCCACGATCTCGGTGGCCGTGACGTCGGGTCGGCGGGGGGTCCGGTCGGGAGGCATCAGGAGATCCTGCCAGACGTCCTCACCCCTGGCGGGTGTTCCACCGCGGGTCCTTCTTGTTGATGACGTAGACCCGGCCGCGGCGGCGAACGACCTGCGAGCCGGGGATGGCCTTGAGTGCCTTGAGCGAGTTGCGGACCTTCATGGGTGCCTCCTGGTGTCGGTGTGGTGGTGTCGGTTGTTAGTGAGAACCATTATCACCTAGCGTGGGGGCATGACCGAATCGACCCGCGCCTCCTCGTCCCCACGCCACCGGGGCGTCGTCCTCGTGACGGGGCAGAGCCCCACGGTGGTGGACCGGGTGGCCGACCGGCTGGCCGGGTCGACCAGCCGTCGGGTGGACTCGGGTCCCGACGTGCACGACGCCGCCGACGCCGTGCACCGGCTCGCGCTCGACCTCGCCCACGACCGGCAGCCCATCAACGTCGTCGCCCCCCTCGCGGCCGGGACGCCGAGCCGCGCCACCGGGCTGCTGCTCGGCTCCCTGCTCGACTCGTCCCTGGGTCGGCCCGACGGGCGGTCGCTGCTGCAGCACGTCGTCTCGGTCGTCAGCGCGGTCGACCTGGCCGACCTCGTGCTCGGAGGCGTCGACGACCGCTTCCTCGCCGCCGAGCACGTCATCGACCTCGTCGAGTACGCGACCGTGATCGTCCTGGTCGACACGGCCGCCGTACCCGCGCGCGACCTGCGGACGATCCGCCGGTTGCTCGCACGACTGGCGCCGGAGAGCCGCGTGACGAGCGTCGACGCCGTGCGACGCGAGACCCTCGAGAGCCCGGGAGGCGCGGCCCAGCTCGGTGGCGCCGCCGGCTGGATGCAGGCCCTCTCGGAGCACACCCCCGACCTCGACCACGACGGGGTGGTCACGACCTACGCCTACCGGGACGAACGCCCGTTCCACCCCGGCCGCCTCGCCGTGGCGGTCGAGCACACCTTCGCCCCGGGCGCCGTCGGTACGGTGCTGCGCTCCCGCGGGTTCACGCAGTTCGCGACGCGCTGCGACCGTGTCGGCTCGTGGTCGAGCGTCGGACAGATGCTGAGCCTCGACCCGACCTCGAGCCCGTCGTGGCACCCCGACTCGCCACACGGCCAGCAGATCGCCTTCTTCGGTCTCGACCTCGACGTCGCGACGATCCGTCGAGAGCTCGACGCGTGCCTCCTGACCGACGACGAGCTGCTGGGCGACCCCGCCGGCTGGCGCGACTTCGCCGACCCGTTCCCGGTGTGGAGCGGGCCGGGGGCCGGGCCGGGGCACCGGCACTAGGTTCAAGGGACGGCTCGCGGCGAGGAGAGGGGTGGCGATGGAGTTCACGTTCGACGCCGACCTGTGGCGGTGGGAGAGCCGGCGGGCCTTCTACACGTTCGTCAGCCTGCCGCCCGACGTCGAGGACCAGGTCCTGATGGTGGCCGGCGACCTGCTGCGCGGCTGGGGGTCCGTCCGGGTGGAGGCGCGGGTCGGCTCGTCGACGTTCGCCACGTCGGTCTTCCCCCTCGGTGACGAGAACGCCTACGCGCTGCCCGTGAAGCGGGCCGTGCGCGACGCCGAGGGCGTCGGGGTCGGCGACACCGTCGCCGTGAGGTTGCGCCTCCTCGACTTCTGAGCGGTCACGGAGGCCTTGACGGCGCTCCGGGACGGGTCCACTGTGTGGCTCACCACTCGTGGACCGTTCGAAGGAGAACCCCGTGCCCATGATCTTCGTCAACCTGCCCGTGACCGACCTCGACCGGGCGAAGTCGTTCTACACGGCGCTCGGGTTCACGATCAACCCGCTCTTCACCGACGAGAACGCCGCCTGCGTGGTCGTGGACGAGGGCCACAGCGCGTTCATGATCCTCACGCGCGACTTCTTCCAGACCTTCACCGACCTGCCCATCGGCGACCCGACCGCCGCGGCCTCGGTCGCCACGGCCGTCATGCTCGACTCACGCGACGAGGTCGATACGACGGTCACGGCCGGCCTCGGTGCCGGAGGGACGGAGGCGCGCGCGGCGACCGACTACGGCTTCATGTACCAGCGCCAGCTCACCGACCCGGACGGCAACATCCTGGAGTTCGGCTGGATGGAACCGGCCGCCGCCGAACAGGGCCCCGAGGCCTACGCCCAGCAGCAGGGCGCCGACCCGCAGGTCGGCGACCCGCAGGGCGCCTGACGATCGAGTGGGCAGAAGTCGTCCTTCGTGCGACCGGGAAGGACGTTTCCTGCCCTCTCGACGTCGTGACGCCGTGCGCGAAGGCCGAGGATGGCTCATGATGGCGGCGTGGGCACACTGCGCTACGGCGCCGAGGCGATCTCGATGGACGACCGGACCCTCGGTCACGTCCAACGCGCGGTGGCGGGCAAGCTGCGCAACGGCGAGGGCTTCCTGTTGACCTGGCGGCTGGGCCCCGACGAGGGCTCGGGCCGTCTGAGCCTCTGGTGCGCTCCGGGCATCCCGCTGGTGTTCCGGTACGACGAGCCCGTCGGTGCGATCGACTCGTCCGTGGTGCGGGCCCTCGTCACGACGAGCTACGAGGGCCGCGGGCACCTCGACGCCACCGCCCTCGCGCCGACGCCGCCCCGCGCGACGGACTGACCGGTCACCCGGTCACGCGGTCGCCCGGTCGCTTGGTCCGACCGGTCGCTCAGCGGGCGAGCGTGTCGCGCGGGTACTCGTCGAAGCGTTCGGCGTAGGCGCCGGCGAAGCGGCCGAAGTTGCCGAAGCCCCAGCGCCGGGCGACGTCGGACACGCGGGTCTCGTTCGGCGCCGCCGCGAGCAGGTCGTCCCGGACGCGGTCGAGCCGCACCTGCCGCAGGTACGCCGCGGGCGACGTGCCGAGGTGCTCCTTCATCGACGTCTGCAGGGTGCGGGTGTGCATGCCCGACGCCTCGGCGATGTCGGCGGGGGTGATCGGTTCGGCGGCGTGTGCGTGGATGTACTCGACCGCGTGCCGGACGCGGGCGGCCTCCTGCGTGCGCAGGCCGACCGGCACGTCGACGGCCCGCCACGGGAAGAGGTCGAGCATGGCCCGGGCGAGGGCGAGCTGGGCCTCGAGCCGCACGAGGGGGGACGCCTGCTCGGCCACGACGGCCGCGGCGCTCGAGCCGACGGCGGCGCGCCAGGCCGCGACCGCCTCGGGCCGCGGGGTGACCGCGTAGTCGAACACGATGCGCTGCGACGGTCCGCCGTGGCGTTCGGCGGCGGTCTGCTCGAGGAACGCGCTGCCGACCTGCACCATGCTGTTCGTCCGCGGGGTCGACTCGAACGAGAAGGCCTCTTCCGCCGGCATGAGGAACGGCGTGGAGCCCTCGCTCGTGAAGGTGTGGCCGCGCTGGTGGAGCGTGGTGCGACCGCTGCGGTTCCACGCGACGATGTACTGCCCCGGGAAGGGGATCTCGCCCTGCATCGGGGCGGCGAACGACGAGGTCTGCAGCACGAGACGGTGGTCGCCGGCGAGCACGTACGAGTACTCGAAGGGGGTGCCGCCCGGCTGGGCCCGGAAACGCCGGCCCCGGTAGTGCGTCTCGAGTCGGCGGGTCGCCTCGCGCAGGTCGGTGCCGCCGTCCTGCACGCGCCGGTAGGTCGACGCGGTGCCGCCCGTGAGGTCGACGGGGTGCGAGGTGACGCCGCCCGTGGGGTCCGGTTCTCCGTCGGGCTCGCTGACGTAGAAGCTCGGCATGGTGGTCCTCTCGATCCGTCGTCCTGCTGCACCGCCGCGGTGAAGGGCGGCACACGATGGAGACGATGCCCGAGGGCGAAACGTCACGAAATCGTCGGACTCTCCCGTTCTTCGGTGCGGCGGGACGCGGCGACGGGGCTCGAGGTGCCCCCAGTCCGCGGGCCGACGGCGGGCGGGCCGGGGGCCGCGCGGCGAGCCGTGCGCAGCCCCGGACGACGAAGGAGGCGCGGTGCCGTCGCGCCGCGCCTCCTCTTCCCCGGGGTGGTCGCGTCAGTCGGCCGTGGCCACCGCGATCTCGTTCGGCGTCACGTCGAGTTCGCGCGACGACAGCACCTCGCCGGTGCTCAGGTCGACCGCGTGCACGCTGTTCGTGGCCGGCTCGGTGACGTAGCCGACGTCACCCGCGACGACGATCGCGGGGTGGGCGTCCTGCCACTCGGCCGGGCCCTCCCAGGGGGCGACGACGGGCCACGAGGCCGTGAGCTCGCCCGTCGCGGGGTCGAGCACGTGCACGGCGCCGTCGGTGCCGATCAGGTACGCGAGGTCGCCCGGGCCGCGGGCCACGCCACGGAAGGTGTACTCGACGCCCTCGGGCAGGTCGACCACGTCGAGGGTGTCGGCGGCGGTGTCGATCAGGGTGACGGCGTGCAGCAGGTAGCCCTCGGCGTCGGGGTCGTCCTTGTGGTCGCCGACGACGATCGGGCTGGTCTCGCTCACCCACGCGTTGCCCATGCGGCCGTAGGGCTGCGAGGGGGAGTCGAGCTTGGTGATCGTGCCGTCGTGGTAGACCAGCGCGCCGTCCTCGCAGCCGAACACGACGGCCTCGTCGGCCGCGGTGCCCTCGCCGTGGACGCCCGGGCACTCGTCGCTCTGCGCGACGACCGTGCCGTCGGCTTCGCGGACCTCGATGCCCGTGCGGCCGTCGGAGTCGCCGACCGTCGTCAGGAAGGTGCCGTCCTCGAGCACGACCGAGACGCCGTGGTGCGGCTCGACGCCCTCGATCGTCTCGACCGCGGGCAGCTCGTCGTCCGCGACCGCGGCCGTCAGGTCGGCGGACTCGAACACGGTGGTGTCGCTCGTTCCGTCGGCGTAGAGGATCGTCTTGCCGCCGTGGCGGACGACGTGGCCCGCGGTGTCGGCGTCGAAGACGAGGTCGGTCAGGGCGGCTTCGTCCGAGCTGCCCGCCGCGGTGTCGAGCACCTGGAAGCCTTCGCTCGTCGTCACCATGACGTGGCGGCCGTCGCCGGCGGGGTTCAGACGGGTGAACTCCTCGGAGTCGAACTCGCCGACGGTCTCGAGGGTCTCGCCGTCGAGCACGGTGACGCGGCCCTCGGACGAGACCGCGAGGCGGGGGCCGGACGAGGAGGCGCCGGTCGCGTCGGTGCCGTCGGTCGCGGTGCCGGGTCCGCCGGTCGAGCAGGCGACGAGGGTCGCGGTGATGCCGAGGGCGAGCAGCGTGCCGCCGGTTCGTCGCAGGTGGGGGGTGCGCATGGGTGTTCCTCTTTCTGGGGGGTGGTGGGCGCTCAGGGCGAGAGCCCGGTGGCGATGCGCTCGGTGTCGACGCGCATCATGGTCAGGTAGTCGGGGGCGTCGCCGTCGGCCGCGGTGAGCGACTCGGTGAACAGCTCGACGACGTCGACGTGGACGTCCGCCTCGCTCGCCAGGGCCTGCACCAGACGGTCGGGCGACGACGACTCGGCGAACACGGTCGGGACGCCCGTCGTCTCGACGGCGTCGACCAGGTCGGCGAGGTCGGAGGCCGACGGCGCCGCGAGCGTCGTCCCGCCGGGGATCACGGCCCCGACGACGTCGAAGTCGAAGCGGTCGGCGAGGTAGCCGAAGACGTGGTGGTTCGTCACGAGCGCGCGTCGTTCGGCCGGGATCGCGGCGAACGCCGTGGTCATCTCGGCGTCGAGCCGGTCGAGCTCGGCCCGGTAGTCGGCGGTGCGCGCGGTGAGGGCCGCGCTGTCGACGCCGTCGACCTCGGCGAGTGCCGGCTCGAGGTCGTCGACGACGTCGAGCATGCGTCCGGGATCGGTCCAGAAGTGCGGGTCGGGGGTGCCGGCGGCGTCGCCCTCGCGGTAGTCGAGCACGTCGATCACGTCGGCCGCGACGAACGAGGGCACGCCGGCGTCGACCGCCGCGTCGAGGTGCTGCTGCAGCCCCTCCTCGAGGCCGAGGCCGTTCGAGACGACGAGGTCGGCCGCCCGCATCCGCGCCGCCTGCTGCGCCGAGATCTCGAACGAGTGCGGGTCGGCGTCCGGCTTCATCAGGGTGACGACCTCGGCCTGGTCGCCGACGAGTTCGCCGACGACGTCGCCGAGGATGTTCGTCGACACGAAGACGACGGGGCGGTCGTCGCCGGTGGGCGCGCAGCCGGTCAGGGCCAGCACGGCCGCGACGGTCACGGCGGCGATGCGGGCCGCGGTGCGGGCGGTGGTGGGTCGGGCGCTGGCGAGCCCGGTCCGGTGGCGGACCGTCGACGGTGCCCTCATCGCCCGGTCTCCGCGACGAAGGCCGGCTCGGTGGCCGTCTCGAAGCTGCGGGCGATCCGGGCGCCGTCGGCGGGGTCGATCTCGTACAGCCGCCCTTCGACCGGGGCCGAGAGGTACGCGCGTTGCTGGTCGGCGATCAGCGTCGGCGTGCGGCCCGCGGCGAGCGAGTCCGCGACGAGCGGCGCGGTCTCGGCGACCACCTGGCCGGTGGTGCCGTCGAGGACGAGCACCCGGCCGTCCTGCGCGAGGGCCAGGAGGCGCTGGTCGGCGTCGTCCACGGCGGTCACCGTGACCAGCGGCGTCGGTGCCGGCAGCAGCGTCCAGGCCCGGGCCCGGGTGTCGAGCAGCCAGACGCCCTCGGAGCCGGCGAGTCCCGCCACGGTGGGTCGCCCCTCCCGGTTGTCGAACGCGGTGGCCGGGGCCGCCGTGCCTCCCGACGACAGGGCCGTGCCGGCCGGGTAGGGGATGTGCTCGACGACGAGCTCGTCGTCGTCGACGGTCGCGAGCAGCGCGCCGTCCGAGCAGCCGACGACGGCCCCGACGCGGGTGGTGATCGTGCCGGAGGCGTCCGGGCAGGCCTCGCGCAGGCCCGTCTCGTCGCCGTCGGCGGTGTGTCCGACGAGCGTCGTCGCCTCGCCGCGACCCTCGGTCACCAGGGCGTACGACCCCACGGGCACGACGAGGCCGGCACCGGGTTCGCCGTCGAGGCGGAACCGTTCCCGCAGCTCGCCCCGCGACAGCGCCTCGGTGTCGAGGAGCACGGCGTCGCCCGAGCCGGCGAAGTGCACGCCCGTCGAGCCCGAGGTCGAGAGGTTCGTGGTCGCGACGGTCACCGGGCCGTCGCCCTCGACCGTGCCGAGGAGGCGCGGGTCGGCCCGGTAGTAGTGGAAGTGGTCCACGTGGTCCCACGTCCAGACCCCGCTGTCGACGATCTCGAGGCCGCGAGGTGTCTCGGCGAACAGGTACCGCCCGTCGGTCTCCACGGCGGTCGGGGCCTCGACCGAGCCGAGCTCGACGACGCTCTCGTCGAGCAGGTCGAGGTGGGCGACCGTGCCCGACGGGTCGATCGTGGTGAGGCCGAGGCGGGGTTCGGCGAGTTCCTCGGCACCGGCGACGGCGCCGTGGCCCTCGCCGGTGGTGTCGCTCGAGTCGGTCGACGACTCCCGGCCGGCGCCGTCACCACCCGGGGAGGTGCCGGTCGAACAGGCGGTCAGCCCGAGGGCGAGCGTGCCGAGCAGGCAGGTCGAGAGGAGGGGGGATCGCATGCGGTCCTTCCGGGTGGGCGTGGGCGTGGGCGTGGGTGGGGGTGGGGGAGTGCGGGCTGGTCAGGAGGTGCGGGTCACGACGGGTGCCGTGTTCGCGGACTCCGGGGCGGCGGTGTCGACCCGTCGCTTCCGGCGGCGGCCCACGGCGGCGTGGCCGACGCCCGACAGGGCGGCGAACGCGATGGCCGTCGCCGCGATCGAGGCCCCGGCGGCCGTGGCGGCGTGCCACGAGACGAGCAACCCGACGGCGACGGCGAGCACGCCGATCGCTGCGGAGAGGACCATCCGCGTGGGCAGGCGCGTCGTCCAGTGGCCCGCGGCGACGGCCGGCGCGAGCAGCAGCCCGACGACGAGCAGCGACCCGACGGCCTGGTACGAGGCGACGACGGCGAGCGTGACCAGGCCCACGAGCACGGCCTGGGCCGAGCGCGGACCGAGCCCCAGCACGGCGGCCAGCCGCGGGTCGAGGGCGAGGGCCAGCAGGGGGCGGTGGAAGGCGGCGGCGAGGCCGACGCCGACGATCGTCGCGCCGGCGAGCAGGCCGAGGTCCGTGGAGGTGATCGCGAGGACGTCGCCGAACAGGATCGACGTGGCGTCGGTCGCGAAGCTGCCCGAGTGCGAGATGACGACGACGCCGAGTGCGAGCATCGCGACGAAGAGCAGGCCGATGCTCGTGTCGTACGACAGGCGACCGCGTCGTTGCAGCGCCGCGACGCCCAGGCTCATGACGACGGCGCTGAGCGCCCCGCCGACGAGGACGGGAGCCCCGAGCACGGTCGCGAGGGCGACGCCGGGCAGCATGCCGTGCGCGAGCGCCTCGCCGAGGAAGGCCATGCCGCGCACCACGACCCACGTGCCGACGACCCCGCAGAGGACCGCGACGAGGCCGCCGCCGACGAGGGCGCGCTGGACGAAGTCGAGCGAGAACGGCTCGAGGACGGCGGTGGAGAGGAAGGGCACGAGACACGACCGTAGCTGAGAATGAGAACGCTTATCAACTACAGTGGTCGCATGACGACGAACACCGCCGCCGCTCGCACGACCCTGGCGCGCCTCCTGGGGGTGGGCGTCTCGTTCGGTGAGCGCACGGCCCTGGCCGACGTCGACCTCGACGTGCCCGCCGGTGTCGTCACGGTGGTGGCGGGGCCGAACGGGGCCGGCAAGTCGACGCTGCTCGAGGTGGTCGCGGGCGTCCGGCAGCCGACGTCGGGCACGCGGTCGGTGGCCGCGACGATCGCGTTCGTCCCGCAGCGCACGTCGATCCCGGACGGCCTCCCGGTCACCGTGCGCGACGTCGTGACGGTCGGTGCCTGGGGTCGCGTGGGCCGGTGGCGTCCCCTCGACCGTCGGGCCCGCGCGGCCGTCGACGAGGCGCTCGAGCGCCTGGACGTCGCCGACCTCGCGCCGCGACCGTTCGCCGCGCTCTCAGGGGGTCAGCGGCAGCGCGCGCTCCTCGCCCACGGGCTGGCGCGCGGGGCCGACCTGCTGCTGCTCGACGAGCCCACGACCGGGCTCGACGCGGTGAGCGCCGAACGCATCCGGGTGACGCTGCTCGACGAGGCGGCCCGGGGCACGGCCGTCCTCGGTGTCTCGCACGATCCGCTGCTGCTCGACGCGGCACACCGCGTCGTCCGGCTCGAGGCCGGTCGCGTCGTGTGAGGCGGAGGTGGAGTCGAGGGCCGCCGTCGCCCGGGCCCCGCACGACGATGAACCCCGTTTCGAACGATGAACCCGGAAGCTTCCGGGTGCATCGTTCGAAACGGGGTTCGTGGGGCGTCGTGCCTCAGTCGTGCCTCAGTCGTGCCTCAGTCGCGGGTGAGGCGACGGCGACGGGCGATCAGGGTGCCCGCTCCGGCGAGCACGAGCAGCGCGGCCGCAGCCGCTGCCCACCGGGCGTCCGAACCGGTGAAGGCGAGCTGCCCGTCGACCGCCGCCGGCCCCTGACCCTGACCGATCGGCGTCACGCCCGCACCGGGGTCGACGGGAGAGCCGGGCGCACCGGGGGCACCAGGCGTGCCGGGCGCACCGGGCGTCCCGGGGTCACCGGGCGTGCCGGGCTCGGCCGCCACGCCGGGGAAGGTCCCGGCGCGCAGCGAGAACCCGTCCGTGTCGTTGTCGTCCGCGTAGAACGTCTGACGGAAGCCGTCGACGCTCGTCGCCGCCGGAGCGATCGCGAAGCCCTCGTTGGCCAGCCCACGGTCGGCGTTCGCCGGCGCCTCGTAGACGACGTCCTCGGCGAACGCCCCCGACTCGTCGACCGAGAACAGGGCCGTGCGACCCGAGCAGGCCTCGTCGCAGACGACCCAGAGCGCGTCGAGGTCGGCGTCGAACTGCAGGTCGGCGACCAGGGCGAACGACGTCGCGATCGTGGCGACGCGCTCGAACGAACCGTCGTCCATGAGGGCGTAGGCGTAGACGCTCGCGGTGCCCTCGACGCCGACGAAGAACAGCCCGTCACCGTGGCCGGCGTAGGTGGCCGGATCGTAGGAGGCGCCGGTCGCCTCGTCGACGAACCCCGCCTCGGTCAGCCACGAGTCGGGCACCCAGGTGATGCCCTCGAGGCCCGCGTTGGCCCCCAGTCCGGGGAAGTCCGCAGCGAGGTTCCACTCGTCGGTCGCGACGAGCGCGGTGGCCGAGCCGGCCGCCGTGGTGTCGTACCGCAGCACCGAGGGGCGGCTGACCGACCCGGACGCGTTGTTGCGCTCGGTCGACACGTAGACGCCACCGGCCGACGAGTCGTCGGTGACCGTGACGCCCTCGGCGTCGACGACGTCGGTCGCGACGCCGCTCGGGTACAGCAGCTTCTTGCCGGCGGCCCAGCCGTCGGTCGTCTGCGGAGCCCAGCCGCCGGCCCCGTCGGACACGACGCGGTAGAGCAGGCCGTCCCCGTTCTGCACGGCCCAGAGCGTGCCGGGGGTCGCGGTGCCGGTCGGCTCGTAGTCGAGTCCGCTCAGGTCGCCCGTGAAGGTGTCCTCGGCGTCCAGGGGGACCTCGTCGGGTCCGCCGGGCCAGGCCAGGGGCACCGTGACGCCGGCGAAGGTGTTCGCCGTGCCCTTGGTGGCGGCCGACGTGACGGCGAAGTCGCCCGTGCCGTCGGGGCCACGGCCGTAGGTGGTGGCGGCGTGCGAGGTCCACGAGTACTCGTCGGCGACGGTCGATCCGTCGGCCGCCGTCGTGCCGTCCGGCAGCAGCAGGCGCACCGAGTCGGCGCCGCCCAGCCCGAAGTCGAAGCCGACCGAGGTCGGGGTCTGCTCGTCGAGCACGACGAACCCGCCGGGGGCGACGGTCGTCCCGGCCGGGATCACGTAGCGGTGCGTCGGGTCGGAGTCGGTCAACACGTAGCCGCCGAGGTCGACCGACGAGGTGCCCACGGTGGTGAGCTCGACCCAGTCGCCGGGCGCGCCTCCCTGGCTCTCGACCTCGTTGACGCGCACGGGCGACGAGCAGTCGTTCGCCGTGCCCTTCGTGGTCGCGGTCGCCGTCGTCAGTGCGCCGGAGCCGTCGGGGCAGCGGCCGTAGCTGACGGTGCTGTGGACGGTCCAGGCGTACGACGCGACGAGCGTGCCCGCGGTGTCGAACAGGCGTGCCGAGTCGGGCTGGCCGAGACCGAAGTCGAAGCCGACCGGGTTCGAGCCCGAAGCCTGGTCGATCACGAAGAACGCGCCGGGCTGCACGACCGAACCGGTGGGCAAGGTGAAGGGGGTGCGGACGTCGTCCTCGTCGCGGAAGGTGTAGCCCGAGATGTCGACGGGCGCCGTGCCCACGTTCGTCAGCTCGACCCAGTCGGTGTCGTCGCCGTTCGACTCGACCTCGTTGATCACGACGTCGGTGGTGGCGGGTTCGGCCGGAGTCGGTGCCGGGGTCGTCGGATCGGGGTCGGTCGGGGCCGGTGTCGTCGCGCACTCGTTGGCGGTGCCTCGCGTTCCCGCGGCCGTCGTCGCGAACTCGCCGGTGCCGTCGGCGCAGCGGCCGTAGGTCGTCGTCGGGAACTGCGTCCAGGCGTACGAGTCGAGCAGGGTCGTGCCGTCGGCGGCGTAGAGGCGGACGGCGTCGTCGCGTCCGAGCCCGTAGGCGGCGGCACCCCAGACGGCGTCGTCGTTGACGTCGACGACGAGGCGTGCTCCGGCGGCCAGGACGGTGCCCGCGGGCAACGCCAGGGTGCGCGTGTCGTTGTTGTCGCGCAGCACGAAGCCCGAGACGTCGGTCGGGGTCTGACCCGTGTTGAGAAGCTCGACCCAGTCGTCGGTCGTGTCGATCTCGTTGACGACGACGTCGGCGTCGGCCGCCAGGGCGGGCAGGGCGCTCGTGGCCACGAGCCCGGCGGCGGCGATCGAGCCGGCCAGGGTCAGGGCGCCGAGGCGGAGCAGGGGCGTGCGCATGCGGGGGTCCGTTCGGTCGGGTGTGGACCGAACCATCTCGGACGGAAGCGACGCCCGGGTGAACACCCCGTGAACGGGACCGCCCCGCCCCGGCCGGTCCGGCCCGCCCCAGCAGGTCCGGCCCGACCCCACAGGTCCGGCCCGACCCGCCACGGCGCGGCAGGACTAGCGTCGCGCACATGGCATCCGAGGCGACGACCCTGCGGGTGGGCGACCGCGACGTCCGCATCAGCAGTCCGTCGCGCGTGCTCTGGCCCGACCTCGGCGTCACGAAGCTCGACCTGGCCCGGTACCTGGCCGAGGTCGGCACGCCCTTCGTCGTGGCCAACGGCGACCGCCCGATCTCGCTGCAGCGTTTCGGCGGCGACGTCGACGGTGACCAGTACTTCTCGAAGAACCCGCCGCGCGGCACCCCCGACTACGTGCGAGCCGTCGACGTCACCTACCCGAGTGGCCGCGTGCACCCCCAGCTCGTCATCGACGAGCCCGCCGCCGCGGTCTGGGCCGCCCAGATGAACACCCTGGTCTTCCATCCGTGGGCGTCGCGGGCCGAGCAACCCGACCTGCCCGACCAGCTGCGCATCGACCTCGATCCGCAGCCCGGCACGGGCTTCGCCGACGCCGTGACCGCCGCGCTCGACCTCCGAGCCGTGCTCGACGAGGCGGGCCTCACCGCCTTCGTCAAGACGAGCGGCAACCGTGGCCTGCACGTCTTCGCGCCGATCGAGCCGACGCACGAGTTCCTCGACGTGAGGCACGCCGTGATCGCCGCCGCCCGGGAGCTCGAGCGCCGCACCCCCGACCGCGTCACCACCGCGTGGTGGAAGGAGGAGCGCGGGGATCGCCTCTTCGTCGACTACAACCAGGCCAACCGCGACCGCACCATGGCGGGGGCGTGGTCTCCTCGGGCGCTGCCCCGCGCCTCCGTGTCCCTGCCGGTCACCTGGGACGACCTGCCGGGCGTCGACCCCGCCGAGCACACCGTGCTGACGGTGCCCGAGCGGCTGCAGACACACGGCGACCCGTGGGCGACGATGCACGAGTCGCCCGGGCGCATCGACACGCTCCTCGCCTGGTGGGAGCGCGACGTCGCCGACGGCCTCGGCGAGCTGCCCTTCCCGCCGGACTTCCCCAAGATGCCCGGCGAGCCGCCCCGCGTGCAGCCCAGCCGCGCGCGCAAGCCCACTGCCGACTGAGCACAACACCGCGTGTCGTGCACGGCGCCGCGTCTCGTCGGCGTGCGATGCCCGAAGCGCGGTGCCCTGTGCCCGAGGAGGCGCGGGTCGCCTAGGCGAGCACCTCGCCCAGGTCGTACGCCGCCGGCACCTCGAGCTGGTCGAACCGGCACGAGCGGGCCTCGCGGTCGTCGCGCCACCGTTCGACCTGCACGGTGTGGCGGAACCGGGAGCCCTCCATCTGGTCGTACCGCACCTCGACCACGCGCTCGGGGCGCAGCGGGACGAACGACACGTCCTTGCCCGACGAGAAGCGGCTGCGCTCGGTCTCGGCGTGCCGCACCTCGCCGTCGTCGTCGCGGTCGACGTACGGTGCCAACTCGTCGACGAGCTCGAGGCGACGGGCGTCCGAGAACGCGGACGCGCCTCCGACGTTGCGCAGTTCGCCCTCGGCGTCGTACAGGCCGAGCAGCAGCGACCCCACGCCCGAGCCGCTCTTGTGGACGCGGTAGCCGAGCACCACCACGTCCGCGGTGCGGTGGTGCTTGACCTTGAGCATCGTCCGCTTGCCCGGAGCATAGGAGGCGCGGGTCGGCTTCGCGACGACCCCGTCGAGCCCGGCGCCCTCGAACTCGGTCAGCCACCGACGTGCGGTCGCGACGTCGTCGGTGGCCTGGCTGACGTGCAGGGGGTGAGCCGCGCCTCCTGCCGTGCCGGCGGCTTCGCCGTCGGGGCCGACCGTGTCGAGCAGCAGCGCTCGGCGCTCGGCGAACGGGGCGTCGAGCAGGTCGCGGTCGCCCAGGGCGAGCAGGTCGAACGCGACGAACATCGCGGGCGTCTCGACGCTGAGCTTCGCGACGCGCGACGCGGCCGGGTGGATGCGCTGACCGAGGGCGTCCCAGTCGAGTCGTTCGTCGCCGGGTTCACCGGTGCGCACGACGATCTCGCCGTCGAGCACGCAGGGCCCGGGCAGCAGGCGGGCGAGGGCCTCGACCAGCTCGGGGAAGTACCGGGTCAGCATCTTCGAGCCGCGGCTGCCGATCTCGATCGTGAGCGGGGCGGCGTCGGGGCCGTCGGCGTCGGCGGGCCCGGCGTCGGCGGCGCGCTCGGCGTAGACGATGCCGCGGAACCCGTCCCACTTGGGCTCGTAGACGAGCCCGCCCTCGACGGAGTCGGGCTCGGGCACGTCGGCCACGGCCTTGGCGAGCATCGGGACGATCGGTTCGGCGGCGGTCGGGATCATGCGCCGAGTCTGCTCTCGCCGGGCGCCCGTGCGGCCAGACCCCGGGAAACCGCCGAGACCCCCGTGCGCGCCGAAGGGTCTCGGCGACTTCCTGGGGTGTGAGCGATCGACGGGAACGCCCGCGACCGGGTTGGATGGGCGGGTGCGTGTCTGTGTGGTCGTCCCCGTCCGAGACGACGGAGCCCTGCTCGACGCGTGCCTCCGGTCGCTCGCGCGGCAGACCCGCGTGCCCGACGAGGTGATCGTCGTCGACAACGGCAGCACGGACGACACCGTCGAGGTGGCCCTGCGGCACGGCGCGCGCGTGGTCACCGAGGCCGAGGTCGGCATCGCCGCGGCCGCCAGCACGGGCTACGACGCCGCCGCCGGCGTGGGTTCCGAGGCGGGCACCCCCGCACCCGCCGACCTGATCGGGCGGGTCGACGCCGACAGCGTCCTGCCCCGCACCTGGGTCGCCGACCTGGTCGGCACCCTCGTCGACGAGCCGGACGTGCTCGCCGTCAGCACGAACGCCCGCTTCTACGACGCGCCCGTCGGGGCCGAGCGCCTGCTCTCGGCCCTCTACGTCGGCGCGTACCACCTCGTGATCGGGGCCGCCCTGGCGCACTGGCCGCTGTTCGGCTCGACGATGATGATGCGCCGCACCGCCTGGCTCGACGTGCGCGACGAGGTGCACCGGCACGAGACCCTGCTGCACGACGACATGGACCTCGCCCTGCACCTCGGCGACCGCCAGCTCGCCGGCCGGGGCCGCATCGCCTACCGTCGCGACGTCGTGACGGGCATCTCGGCCCGTCCGCTCGACCCGGGCAACGCCCCGTGGCTGCGCACGTACCGGGCGCTGCACTCGTTCACGGTGCACGGCACCGACGGCCTGCCGTGGTCTCGTTGGCTACGCGCCGACCCGGCCGGCCTCTTCACGCGGCTCGGCTGGGCGCCCTCAGCGGTGGTGGATGCGCGGGCGGCCGTGGCCGACGGCGTCGACCCCCGGTCCGTCGACCCCGTGCCCGTCGGCACCGTCGACACCGGCTCCGGACGAGGAGGCGCGCGCGGCCCGGCCGCGGACGTCGCCTCCCACGAGGAACGGCAGCGCCAGCCCGGCCAGCAGCGAGCCGAGGCCTCCCGCAGCGAGGTCGCCGATCGTGTCGTCGTAGCCGACGAAGATCGCGGAGTCGACGAGGGTGTGGCCCGCCCACTCGCCCATCTCCCACAGGGTGCCGGCCGCCAGGCCGAACGCGACCGTCAGCAGGACTGAGCCGACGCGGGCCGAGTGACCCGCGCCTCCTCGTCCGTCGCCGTGGCCCGGCGACACGACCCAGCCGGCGCGGTGGGCGAGGACGACGAACACCGCGGCCAGAAGGCCGTTGAGCACGAAGTGCACGACCGTGTCGTAGCCGGCGATGCGGGTGTAGAGCTCGAAGACGCTGCTCCAGGCGGCGCCGAGCGCGGCGACGCCCACCATCAGGTCGAACGTCGCCCGGAGGCCGAGCATGCGGGGCACGAGGGTGCCGAGCAGGGCCAGCATCAGCACGGCGATCTCGACGACGCCCCAGCCGACGCCGACCACGACGACGCTCAGGGCGGCGACCACGCGGACGCTGTCGGCCACGTACTCGAGGACGCCGTGCGGACGGCGGAGGAAGGTCTCGGCGACGGTGGACATCTCAGGACTCCTCGGGGTGGTGCTCGGCGGGGTGCCGTGCGGCGTGCCCGGACGGCCAGCGCAGGACGGCGTGCACCGGGTCGTGGTCGGACGGGGCGACGCCGCCGGGACGGACCCCGCCGACGCCGGCCCGATCGACGTGGGCCCCGGCGTCGACGAGCAACCAGTCCAGGCGGCGGCCGCCGGTGCGTGGCGGGCCGTAGTTCGAGTACGAGCCCCAGCCGGGGTCGAGGCGTTCGTCGGCGACCTCGCGGCTGTCGACCAGGCGACCGCGGGTCAGTTCGCGGTGCGCGGGGGAGCCGACGCCGGCGTTGAAGTCGCCCATCACGACGACGGGCCCGTCGAGGGCGTCGGTGAAGGTGCGCAGCTGCACGGCGGAGTGCCGCCGCGAGCGGGCCGAGAGGTGGTCGAAGTGCGTCACGACGACGTGCAGTCGGGCCCCGGTCGCGAGGTCGTCGAGCTCGGCGTGGACGGCCGTGCGCGGGATCATGTTGCCGTACGAGCGCGATCCCGGGACCGTGGGGGTGGCCGAGAGCCAGAGCGCCTCGTGACGGACGATCCTCAGCCGGGTGGTGTCGACGTGCAACTCGACGCGCTCGCCGCCGCGGTCGCGGTCGCGACCCGTGCCGACCGAGGCGTAGTCCGAGCCCAGCGCGTCCGTGAGCTGAGCGGACTGGTCGGGCAGCGCCTCCTGGATGCCCAGCACCGAGGGGCGCTCGGCCTCGAGCAGGAGGCGCAGTGCCGGCAGGCGGGTCGACCACCGGTCGGCCAGCGCGTGACGGGTGCCCAGCACCTGCGGCATGCGCCGCCGCACGTTGTAGGTCATGAGGTGCAGGTCGGGGGCGACGACCGGGCCGACCGTCGGCACGACCCTGTGGTCACCCGGACCGGTGGTGGCGGGGGTGGCGGCGGAGGTGTCGGTCGGGGGCGTCATGGCGTGTGCGACGGTAGGCCGTCGCACACGCCACCGCCCGACTCAGCGCACGCGCTTGATGGGGATGACGGCCAGGGCGCCGAGGATGGCCACCGCGCCGGCGGCCCAGAGCATGACCGTGTAGTTGTCGGACCCGGCGTTGCCGATGCCCAGGAAGAACAGGGCGAGGGCGGGCGCGAGCGACTGGGGCAGCGCGTTGGCGATGTTGATGACGCCGAGGTCCTTGCCCGGGCGGTCGGCGTTCGGCAGGACGTCGACGACGAGCGCCGTGTCGACGGCGGCGTAGATGCCGTAGGCGAAGCCCATGACGATCTCGGCGACGTAGAAGCCGGTGACCGTCTCGGCGTGGGCCAGCAGGATCAGGCCGACCGCGAAGAGGGCGGTCGAGCCTCCGACGAAGACCTTGCGCATCTTGAGCTTGTCGCTCAGCCAGCCCGAGAGGGCGGCGCTCGCCATCAACGCGATCGTGTAGAGCAGGACGCCGAAGGCGACGGCGGCCGTGGCCTCGGCCCTGTCGTCGATGCCGAGGTGGTTCTCCATGTAGAGAAGGCGGTACGTGGTGAACATGAAGGTCGCGAGGATGATCAGGAAGCGCGACCACCAGGCGAAGGCGAAGTCGGGGTTCTTGATGGGGTTGGTCCAGAACGAACTGATCAGGTTGACGAAGGTGAATGGCTTGAGCTCGTATTCGGGGAGGTCGTCGCGGGCGACGACGCAGTACACGAGGATCAAGACGATCGCGACGATGCCCGGGACGATGAACAGCAGCGGCAGGTCGTCGACGAAGAGCACGGCGAGGTAGATGCCCGCCAGGATGGCCACGTTCTGGGCGAGGGCGATGATGCTCGAGGCCTTGCCTCGTTGGAACTGCGGAACGTTGTCGGCGAAGCTCGCGGTCAAGGTGGCCAGCACGGCATTGGCCGCGACCTGCGCGAGCACCCAGGCCAGGCCGAGTTGGAGCACGCTCGGGGCGAAGGCCAGCCAGGCGAGGGCGATCGTGAAGGCCACGACGCCACCGACGAGATACGGACGGCGCCGACCCCAGCGCGTGCGGGTGCGGTCGCTCAGGGCACCGATCAGGGGATTCGCGAGCAGTGCACCGAACGCGCCGAAGGGAAGGACTTGTCCGATGACCCCCTCGGGGTCGGCGGGAACGAGCTGTTGCGCTTTCAGCTGCATGCTGACGAAGACGGGCGCCATGAGCGCGGCGAACAGGCCGAACTGAGCCAGCCCCAGCGCGATCATGTAGCCCCGCGACACCCTCACGGTGCTGACGGGTTGGGTGAGCACGCCCTGCGTGCCGATGGGGCCTGGGTTGGCCATGACGCCTCCTCGAGTCAAAACCTAGTCGCGCTAGGTGTTCGCAGAATACACAGCGGGTGTCGCCCGGGCAAGCCATTGCGTCGATTTGGGACAAACTTTTGTCATCGGTCGACATAAGTGACAGAGTTGGGCGCAGACCACCGGATCCCCTCACGACAAAGGAGTCATCCCATGACCTCGTCACCCTCCGTCCAGCTCTACACGGTCCGAGATGCCGTCTCGGCCGACCTGCAGGGCGCCGTCGCCCGCATCGCCGAGATCGGCTTCACCCAGGTCGAGCCCTACTCGTTCGTCGAGCGTGCCGACGAGTTCGAGAAGGCCTTCGCCGCCTCCGGCGTCACCGCCCCCTCCGGCCACGCCCCCGTGATCGACTCCGACGAGCCCGAGCGCGCCTTCGCCGCGGCGGCCCAGCTCGGCATCGGCACCGTGATCGACCCGTTCATCCCGAGCGACCGCTGGCAGACCGCGGACGACGCCGCGAAGATCGCCGACCGCGTCAACGAGCTGCAGGTCCTCGCCGCGGCGTCGGGCCTGAAGTTCGGCTACCACAACCACCAGTGGGAGTTCGCGAACAAGGTCGACGGCCGTCCCGTCTACGACTTCTTCCTCGAGCGCCTGAACGACGACGTCGTCCTCGAGATTGACACCTTCTGGTCGACCGTCGGCGGCATGGACACCCCGGCGCTGCTGCGTTCGCTGGGTGACCGCGTGCAGTTCCTGCACGTCAAGGACGGCAAGATCTCGGGCGACATCGCGACCGCCCTGCCCAGCAGCGAGAGCGCCCTCGAGGTGCCCGACGCGCTCGCCGCCGCCTTCAAGAACCAGACCCCCGCCGGCCAGGGTGACGTCGACGTCGCCGCCGTGCTCGCCGCGGCGCCGCACGCGCTGCGCGTCGTCGAGTTCGACGACTACGCGAAGGACGTCTTCGAGGGCGTCGCCGAGTCCTTCGCCTGGCTGCAGGAGAACGACAAGTGAGCGGCGTCGACACGACCGCCGGTCGCACGGGACGCGTCGGCGTCGGCGTCATCGGCGCGGGCGTCATCAGCGGCACCTACCTCGAGAACATGACGAAGTTCGCCGACCTCGAGGTGCTCTTCGTCGCCGACCTCGACCTCGACCGTGCCGAGGCGCAGGCCGAGACCTACGGCGTCCCGGGTCGCGGCACCGTCGACGAGCTGCTCGCGATCGACGAGATCGAGATCGTCGTCAACCTGACGATCCCGGCCGTGCACGCCGAGGTCGGGAGTCAGATCATCGCCGCTGGCAAGAACGTCTGGAGCGAGAAGCCCCTCGCCCTCGACCACGAGTCCGCGCGCGACCTGCTCGCCGCCGCCGAGGCGGCCGGCGTGCGCGTCGCGTGTGCGCCCGACACCGTGCTCGGAGCCGGCATCCAGACGGCGATGCGCGCCATCGCCCGTGGCGACATCGGCCAGCCCCTGACGGCGACCACGATGTTCCACGTGCCCGGGCCCGAGTCGTGGCACCCCAACCCCGACTTCCTGTTCGCACTCGGAGCTGGTCCGCTCTTCGACATGGGGCCGTACTACGTGACGACCCTGGTGCACGCGTTCGGCTCGGCCAGCCGCGTCAGTGCGGTCTCGTCGAAGTCGTTCGACACCCGCACCATCGGCAGCGGCCCGCGCGCGGGTCAGACCTTCCCGGTCGAGGTGCCGACGCACCACGCGGCGCTCATCGAGTTCGCCGGCGGGCAGTCGGCCCAGTCCACGTTCTCGTTCCAGAACGCGCTGCCCCGCATGGGCTTCGTCGAGATCAGCGGCACCGAGGGAACCCTCGTCCTGCCCGACCCCAACACGTTCGAGGGCGACTCGAGCCTGTGGCGCTTCGGCCAGGACGAGCCCGAGACGCTCGCCGCCGCGGGGTCGACCTACGGCCGTGGCTCGGGCGTGCTCGACCTGGCGCGGGCGATCCGCGGCGGCGACGCGGAGCGCGCCAGCGGGGCCGTCGCCTCGCACGTGCTCGACGTGCTGCTGGCGATCTCGTCCGCCGCCGAGCAGGGTGCGCCGGTCGCCGTCGAGTCCGCCGTGCAGCAGCCGGTGCCGCTCGACGAGAGCTGGGACCCCTCGGCCGCGACGCTCTAGTCCGGCGGGCCGAGCCGGGTCGGGTCCGGCTCGGCTGCCCAGATGTCACGAACGGCCGCTCACCTCGACAGGTGAGCGGCCGTTCGTGACGTCTCGACAGAAACGGGCCCGCCGCGCGGATTCAGGTCGCGCGGCGGGCCCGGGTCTGGTCGGGGGCCTCTCCGGGCCGCCGAGGTGGGACGGTCGGGGCGGGGCGACCCCGACCGGGCCGGCCGACTACGCGGTGCGGATCGAACCGGTGGCGGTGTGGATCGACCCCGTGGCCGTCCGGACCGATGCCGTGGCGGCCGAGAGTCGACGCAGCGCGCTGGCGGTGTAGCGGCCGATCGAGAGGTCGCGGCGAGCCGGGGTGCTGACGTACGAGCCGGGGGCGACGTCGGCGGCCGGCGAGCCGACGTAGGAGCCGACCGTCGGCGCGGCGGTCGTGCTGACGTAGCGGCCGCCGAGCGGGGTGACGGCGGTGCGGGTGGTCGTGGCGGTGGTGTTCACGGTGACTCCTCGGGGCTGGGCGGATCGTGCTGGTCGGGGGCCCGCGATCGTGGGATCGAGCGGGCGGTGACCGGCGGGGAGGGCTGCGCCGAGACGTTCGACGGTGGCCCTGGCCTCCGTCGGCGTTATCACCACCATACGCCTTCTTTTGATTGATTCAAAACAACGCGGGCCGATCCTCGCTTTCCGGACAGGACGCCCCACCCCGACCTCTCTCAGAGCGAGGCGCCGCCGCAGACGACGAGCGCCTGCCCCGTGATGCTCCGTCCGTGCGGCCCGAGCACGAACGCCACGAGCGCGGCCACATCGACCGGGTCGACGAGCGCGCCCAGCGGCGGCACGACCGGAGCCGAGGAGGCGCGGGCCGGGTCGGCGAGCATCGGCGTGTCCGTGGGCCCCGGCGCCACGACGTTGGCGGTGATGCCCCGCGGCGCCAGTTCGGCCGCCCAGCTGCGGGCCAGGGCGACCTGGGCCGCCTTCGTCGCCGCGTACTGGCTCTTGCCCGCGACACCGACGGCCGTGCGGCTGCCGATCAGCACGATGCGACCGCCGTCGGACAGTCGGTCGACGAGCGCGTCGACGAGGGCGGCCCCGGCCCCCACGTGCACGGCGAACATGCCCTCGAGCGCGGCGGGGTCGAGTCGGCCGAGCGGGGCGGCGACCTGGAACCCGGCCGCGTGGACGATCGCGTCGACCGGCTCGACGTCGGCGACCGCCGCCGCGACGCCACCGGGCACCGACAGGTCGCAGCCGAGCCACGAGAACCCTTCGCCCAGGTCGACCGGGCGCCGGCTGAGCCCGGTCACCCGCCACCCCTCGGCCGAGAGGAACCCGGCGATCGCCCGCCCGATGCCCGAGCTGCAGCCCGTGACGACGGCGTGCCGAACGGCCCCGGCCCCGCCCCGTGTCTCGTCGCCGACCACGATTCAGTCCCTGACGTCCGAGCCGGGCAGGCCGGGCAGGTCGGCGGGCGACAGGCGCACGTGGCGGATCGCCTGGCGGTGCCAGGTGTAGGCCACGTGCACGGCGCCGTCGCTCGTCTGCGTGATGCTCGGGTACGACAGCTCGCGGTTCAGCCCGTCGCGCGAGTTGTTCGAGAGGCACCAGCCGTCGCCGTCCTCGAGGTCGACGCGGTGCGGCCAGCTGCGGCCGCCGTCCGTCGACACGGCCAGCGACATCGGAGCCCGGGGCGTGCCCCAGAACGCCGTGCGGTCCGGGGTCGTCACGTCGTCCGCGGCACCGACGGCCGAGGAGGCGCGGGGCGACCCGGCCGGGACGCCCGCCGAGGTCGTCGACCCGGCCCGCGCCTCCTGGTCGACGTCCGCGTCCGCGCCGGGCAGCATCGCCTGCTCGACGATGCCGGACTCGTCGATCTCGTCGTAGAGCCCGAGGCGGCGCTGGGTCGTGGCGTCCGCGCGGCGGTGGTTGTAGACGATCGCGAGGCGCCCGTCGGCGAGTGGGACCCACTGCACCGAGGAGTTGTTGTTGGGCAGCTCGGTCGGCGCGGGCGCCGTCCAGGTGCGGCCGCCGTCGGTCGAGCGGGACTCGTGGACGGCGTCGGCCCAGCGGCTGCGGAAGAGGGCGAGCAGCGAGCCGTCGGGCAGCTCGTGCACGTTCATGTGCACGGCCCCCGTGCTGCCCGGGACGGCGACCTCACCCCACGTGCTGCCGCCGTCCCGGGAGGTCATCACCGAGCTCGTGTCGTGGTCGCCCACCCACGCCTGCCCGGGGGTGGTCACGCAGCGGAAGACCGGCACGAGCAGGTCGCCGTCCCGGGTGACGATCGGCGGCTGCCGCACGAAGACGCCTCCGGTCTCGTCGGCCGCGAAGAGCGTCGACGGCTCGCCCCAGGTCGCCCCTCCGTCGGTCGAGACCCGGCGGCGCACCTCGGCCGAGTCCTGGTTGCCCGCCCGCTGAGCCGTGTAGAGCAGCCAGACGTCGCCCGAGGGGGCCGTGAAGAGAACGGGGTTCTGCTCGGAGCGCGCGGGATCGTCGCTGAGCCGCACGGGCTCGGACCACACCTCGCCGTCGAGGGTCGAGAACCAGACGTGGATGTCCGAGACGCCCTCCTGCGTGCCGCCGAACCAGACGCAGGCCAGGCGACCGTCGGGCAGTTCGGCGAGGTTGGCCGCGTGCGACTGCACCGTCGCCGTGGGCAGGTACGACCACGAGCGTCCCGCCGCGTCGGGTCGCAGTCGGCCGTCGGCGACGACGTCGTCCGCGCCGTCTGCGCCGACCGGGACCGCGTCGACCGGGACCGCGGCGCCCGCATCCGCCGCCGTGTCCTGCGTGCTCATGCCGCGCCTCCTGCGGTCGCGTCGGGCTCGTCCGTCGCGGTCGCCCGCTGCAGGTGGTCGCGTGCGGCGGCCTCGAGGTGGTTGAGGTCACCGGCGACCGTCGCGAACGTGTAGCCCGCGGCGAGCCGCTGCCGGGCGACGTCCCCGTGCGGCGTGTGGATGCCGGCGGCGATGCCTGCCGCCTCGGCCGCCGCCGCCACGCGGACGAGGGCGGCGTCGAAGGCCTCCTGCACGGCCGGGTCGCCCGGGTAGGCCCCACCGACCGCGATGCACAGGTCGCTCGGCCCGACGTAGAGGCCGTCGAGCCCGGGCGTCGCGGCGATCGCCTCGACGTTCGCGAGCCCGTCGGGGGTCTCGATCATGGCGAGCACGATCGTCGTGTCGTTCGCGTCGGCCGGCACGGGGCCGATGCGCAGGCTCGACCGCATGGGTCCGTACGAGCGGCGGCCGTGCGGCGGGTACTTCGCGCTGCGCACGGCGGACGCGGCGTCCTCAGCCGTGTCGACGAGCGGCACGATGATGCCCGCGGCGCCCGCGTCGAGAGCCTTGCCGATCGGCGTGATGTCGTTCGCCTCGACCCGCACCAGGCCGGCCGAGGTCTGCCCCGCGTCGATCGCGAGCAGGCCGGTCATCATGCCCGCGTAGCCGAAGAGGCCGTGCTGGGCGTCGAGGCAGACGTAGTCGTACCCGAGCCGCGCGATGCGCTCGGTCGCGGGAGGGGCGTCGAGGGTGATCCAGTAGCCGACCGCCCTCTCGCGGCGGCGGATCGTGCGGGCGAAGTCGCTGGCGGTGCTCATGGTGCTCTCTCTCGTGCGGTGCGTGCGGTGCGTGCGGTTCGGTCGGGGGAGATCAGGAGGCGCGGGTCAGCGCGCGTACGGAGGCATCGGCCCCCGCAACGAGCGCCCGACCTCGTCGCAGGCCGCCACCACCTCGTCGGGCAGCGGCCCGTCGGCGATCGCGGCGACGTTGGCGGTCAGCTGCTCGGGCCTCGACCCGCCGAGCAGCACCGAGCCGACCTCGGGTCGGTACGCCACCCAGCGCAGGGCGAGTTCGACGAGCGTCACCCCGGCCTCGGCCGCGACGCCCGACAGTCGGTCGATCGCGGCGAACAGGCCGGCGTCCCAGTAGCGCTTCGTGTACATCTCGGCGAGGGCCGAGTCGCCGAAGCGTCCGTCGGCCGGCGTCTCGTCGAAGCGGTGCCTCCCGGTCAGCAGGCCACCGCCGAGCGGGTTGTAGACCATCGTCTCGAGCCCGTGGACGCTCGCGAACTCGAGGTACTCGTCGTCGAGACGCCGGGCGACGAGGTTGCACAGCTGTTGCGCGACGACCGGGCGGGGAGCCCCCACGGCGTCGGCCACGCGCTCGACGTCGCCGATCTGCCAGGCGGCGTAGTTCGAGACGCCGAGCGAGAGCACCTTGCCCTCGGCGACGAGGGCGGCGACCGTCGACAGGGTCTCGTCGAGCGGGGTCAGCCGGTCGGGCTGGTGCAGGTAGAACAGGTCGAGCCGGTCGGTGCCGAGGCGACGCAGGCTGGCCTCGACGCTCGCGCGCAGGGCCACGGCCGACAGCGGTGGCAGTCCGCCCGCGTCGGCGTGCGGCATGCCGGCCTTCGAGGCCAGCACGACCTCGTCGCGTCGGCCCGCGAGCAAACGGCCGAGCATCGTCTCGGTCGTCCCGCCGACGTAGGCGTTGGCCGTGTCGATCCAGGTGACGCCCGTGTCGCGCGCGGTGTCGAGCATGCGGGCGGCGGTGGCCTCGTCGACGGTGTCGCCGAAGGTCATCGTACCGAGCACGAGCCGAGGAGGCGCGGTGCGGGTCATGCGGTGGCTCCCAACGAGAGGCTGCGGACGACGTGGCGCGGCTTCACGCCCGTCATCGTGGCGGGGTCGAGGGCGGCCCGGCGCAGCCGCCGCGTGTAGTCCTCGGCGGGCGAGGTGAGCACCTGCGCCGTGGCACCCTGCTCGACGACGGCACCCTGCTTCATGACGAGCACGCTCTCGCTGATCTGCTGCACGACGCCGAGGTTGTGCGAGATGACGACGTAGGTGATGCCGGTGTCGACCTGGATCTCGCGCAGCAACTCGAGCACCTGCGCCTGCACCGACACGTCGAGCGCGCTGGTGGCCTCGTCGCAGATGAGCAGGTCGGGGCTCGAGGCGAGCGCCCGGGCGATGCCGATGCGCTGGCGCTGGCCACCCGAGAACTCGTGCGGGCGACGGTCGAGCGCGGTCGACGGCAGGCCGACGCGGTCGATCAGGCGGGCCGCCTCGGTGGCGCGGTCCTGCGCCGACCGCACGCCCTTCAGTCGCAGCGGCTCGGCGACGATGTCCCGGGCGCTCAGGTGCGGGTCGAGCGAGCCGTAGGGGTCCTGGAAGACCATCTGGAACCGGTGCCTCAGGGGCCGCAACCGCGCCTCCGACAGGGTCGCCAGGTCGGTGCCGTCGAGCACGATGCGCCCGCTGGTCGGCTGCAGCAGTCGCATGACCGCCTTGGCGATCGTGGACTTGCCGCAGCCGGACTCGCCCACGATGGCGAAGGTGCTGCCGCGGCGCACCGAGAACGACACGTGGTCGACGGCGCGGTGCGCGGTCGAGCCGCTGCCGTAGTCGACGACGAGGTCGTCGACCTCGAGGATGGTGTCAGACACGGGTGGCCTCCGGTCGGTCGGTGCTGGTCGTGGCGGGTGGGGTCGGGGTCTCGTCCCAGGCGCCCAGGGTGGGCACCGCGGCGAGCAGCCCCTGCGTGTAGGGCTCGGCCGGATGCGCGACGATCTGTCGCACGTCGCCCGACTCGACGAAGACGCCGGCCTTCATGACGTGGATGCGGTCGGACACCAGGCGGGCGACGCCGAGGTCGTGGGTGATCATCAGCAGGCCGATGCCGCGCTGCTCCTGCAGTTCGAGCAGCAGGTCGAGGATGCCGGCCTGCACCGTCACGTCCAGGGCGCTGGTCGGCTCGTCGGCGACGATCAGCTGCGGCTCGCAGGCCAGCGCGATCGCGATCAGCACGCGTTGCAGCATGCCGCCCGAGAGCTGATGAGGGAACTTCCTCAGCTGGGCCGCCGGATCGGGAATGTGCACCTGTTCGAGAAGACGGACCGCCCGGGCCGTGACGGCGGCTCGACCGCTGGCGGCCCCGGCGATGCGGATCGCCTCACCGAGCTGCGAGCCGATCGACCGCACAGGGCTGAGCGCCGTCATGGGGTCCTGCGGGATCAGCGCGACGGCCCGACCCCGCACCTTCCGCACCGCCGAGGCGGAGGAGAGCACGTCGAGGCCCGTGATGCGGACGTGTCCCGAGACGACGGCGAGGTCGGCGGGCAGCAGCTGCAGCACGCCCATCGCGGTGGTCGACTTGCCCGAGCCGGACTCGCCGATGATCGTGACGGTCTCGCCGCGGGCGATGTGGAACGAGACGCCGTCGACGGCGCGCACGATGCCGTTCGTCGTCATCAGCTCGATCTGCAGGTCACGCACCTCGAGCAGCAGGTCGGGCTCGACGGTGTCGTCGGTGGCGAGGCTCATGCGATCGATCCCTTCTTCTCGGCCGAGGCCGACGGGCGCAGCCCGACGAACCGACGGAGGCGCGAGGCCGCCGTCCGGCGCGGCCGGTCCCGCAGGGCGTCGCCCAGCAGGTTCACCCCGACGACGAGCAGCACGATGAACAGGCCCGGGATCGTGACCATCCACCAGGCCGTGGTGACGTAGTCCTGGCCGTCCGAGATGATGCGGCCCCAGGTGGCGAACGGTCGCTGCGGGCCCGCCCCGAGGAAGCTCAGGGCGCTCTCGAGCAGCACGGCCTGGGCGAGCAGCAGCAGCACGACGAGCGTCGCCTGCTTGATCACGTTGGGCACGACGTGGCGCAGCAGGATCGTGAAGCGGTTCAGACCGAGCGTCCGGGCCGACGAGACGTACGGCTTCTCTCGCTCGACGAGCACGAGCGAACGGGTCAGCCGGGCCACCTCGGGCCATTGCGCGATGGCGATGACGAAGGTGATCACGGGGATCGACGGGCCGAACAGCGCCACGACGAGCAGCAGCATCATGAGCAGCGGCAGCGACATCTGGGCCTCGAGCAGCCGGCTGATGAGCGTGTCGGCCCAGCGCCCGTAGAACCCGGCGATCGAGCCGAGCACGACGCCGATCGCCCCCGAGACGAGGACGGCGAGCACGCCGATCGCGAGCGAGACCTGGCCGCCGTGCAGCACGCGCGAGAGCAGGTCGCGGCCGAGCTGGTCGGTGCCGAACAGGTGACCGGCCGTGAACGGAGGCGCGAGGCGGTTGCCGAGGTCCTGGCCGTTCGCGTCGGGCAGCGGCAGGGCCTGCGCCAGCACGATCGGGATGATGACCACGAGGGCGCAGATCGCGCCGACCCAGAGCTTGACGCGTGCGGCGGAGGTCCGTCGGGCCGCCTCGGACCTCTTCAGCAGGCGCGGCGTGACCGCGGTGGGTCGCGCCTCCTCGGGGGTCCGGCCGGACGGGCCGGCGGTCGCCGGGCCGGACGGGCGTCCGGTGGTGTCGGTGCGGGTCATGCGGCACTCGCCTTTCCGAGCCGCACGCGCGGATCGAGCAGGGGATAGGCGAGGTCGATCAGCAGCTGGACGCCGACGGCGAGCAGCGACGTGACCAGCACGGTCGCCTGGATGAGGGGATAGTCGCGGGTCTCGAGCGCCCGCACGATGAGCGACCCGACGCCGGGCCAGGCGAAGACGACCTCGACCACGACGACGCCGTTGAGCATCGCCGCGAAGCGGGTGCCGAGGGCCGTGAAGACCGGGATCGCCGAGTTGCCCATGGCGTAGCGCCAGGTCAGGGCCCGCTCCGAGACGCCGCGCGACCGGGCCACGGTCAGGTAGGGCGCCGAGAAGTTGGTCGCCATCTCGCGTCGCACGAGCCGGGAGATGAGGGCCACCTGCAGGATGGCGATCGTCACGGTCGGCAGGACGAGGCCGCCCCAGGTCGCGAAGCCCGAGGCCGGGAAGATCGGGATCACGACGGCGAAGGCGCTGAGCAGCAGGATGCCGGTCCAGAAGTCGGGCATCGACTGGCCCGCGATCGCGACGACGTTGACGCCGGTCTCGCTGCGGGTGTCGGTGCGGCGGGCCATCCAGACGCCGAGCGGGATCGACACGACCGCCGCCAGCAGTATCGCCGCGAACGAGAGCGTCAGCGTGTACGGCAGTCGTTCGAGGACGACCTGCACGGCCGGCGCCTGGAACGAGTACGAGGTGCCCAGGTTGCCCGTGAACAACTGCTGCAGGAACACGCCGTACTGCTGCAGCAGCGGGTCGTCGAGGCCGAACTGCTCGCGCACGGCGGCGAGCTGCTCGTTCGTGGCGAGCGGCCCGGCGTAGGCCACGGCCGGGTCGCCGGGGGCGAGGCGGATCAGCACGAAGACCGTCGACACCGTGAGGAACACGGTGAGCAGACCCTGACCGAGGCGTTTGAGGATGTAGGTCGCCATGGTCAGGCCCCCAGTCGGACGCTCGAGAGCGGGTACGAGTTCGACGACGCGAGCGAGAGCCGCTCGACGCGCTCGCGACGGGCGAGCACCGACTTGGGCACGAAGGCCCAGGCGCAGGGCCAGGTGTCCCAGGCCGCCTGCTGCGCCTCGGCGAGCCGCTGCTGTCGCAGGGTCGCGTCGGGCTCGGTCGACGCCCGGGCGATCGCCTCGGCCACGTCGGGCTGCACGTAGCCCTGGTAGGTGTCGCGGGTCTGTTCCTTCTCGGCGGTGCCCGCGTACATGCCCTGCAGGATGGTCAGCGCGAGGCCGGTGGGGGCCGAGAAGCCGTTGCCGAGCAGGTCCCAGTCGCCGGCCTTGCCCTGGCGCCATTGCAGGATGTCGCCGCCCGGCTCGAACTGCTGCAGGGTGGTCCGCACGCCGATCGCGCCGAACATCTCGACGAGGGCCTCCATGATGAAGGTGTCGCCGGCGAACTCGCCGGTCTCCCAGATGATGCGCAACGTCAGATCGCTCGCGCCGAGGTCGGCGAGCGTGCGCCGGGCGAGGTCGGGGTCGTAGCTGTACTCGCCGGTCTTCGCGTAGCCGAGCAGGCTCGGCGGCACGACGCCGTCGGCCTGCGTCACCGAGTCGGTCAGCACGTCGCGCACGAGGGCTCGCCCGTCGATCGCGTGGCTGAGCGCCTCGCGCACCCGGGCGTCGGCCAGCGGATGCCCCTCGGGCTTGCGGAAGTTGTAGAAGATCTGGTTGATGCGCAGGCTCGAGGCCTCGTCGAGGGCGATGCCGGGCAGTCCCTGCAGCTGCGTCGCCGAGTCGGGCGTGATCGAGTCGATGACGTCGACCTCGCCGCTGCGCAGGGCGATCACGCGGCTGGACTCCTCGGGCAGGAACCGCACTTCTACCCGGTCGACGCCGGGGGCCTCGCCCCAGTACTGCTCGTTACGGGTCAGGCTGTAGGTGCCGGCGCCGCGGTTGAACCGGGTGACGACGAACGGGCCGCTGCCGACGCCGTCCTGCAGCTCTTCCGGCTTGTTGGCGGCGGCGGGCGTGATCAGGATGTTGCTCATCAACGCGTCGAGCACCGGGATCGGCTGCGAAGAGTCGAGCGTGAAGGTGCGCTCGTCGATCGCGGTCACGGTCGGGAACTCGGGGAAGAAGCTGGCGACGAACGAGCCCTGCACCTGCTCGTACATCTGGAGCGCGGTGGCGACGTCGTCGACCGTGACCGGCGTTCCGTCCGAGTACCGCACGCCCTCGCGCAGTCGGACCGTCCACTGCGTGTCGGTCGTCGGCTCGAAGCTCTCGGCGAGCACGAGCTCGGGCGTGATGTCGGGGCCGATCTGCGTGAGCGCCTGGCGCACCGCCCGCTGCACCGTGACGGCCGCGTCGAACTGGTTGAGCTTGTTGTCGAGGCTGACCAGCGAGCGGTTGAGGGCCAGGGTCAGCGTGCCGGGCCCGGGCAGTCCGGTCGGGCCGGCGCAGCCGGCGAGGCTGGTGGCGGTCACGAAGAGTCCGGCCGCGGCACCCCATCGGAGCAGGGTGCGGCGCGACATCTCGTGGTCCGCGAACGGAACGGTCATCATCGACCTCTCGATCCAGGGGTTCGACGAGGTCGACGGCGCCCGGTCCCGCAGCGCTGCGACGCCCTCGTCCGGGCTGGATGACACTGTGCCAGTGCTGCGCGTTTCGCGCAAGACCATTGGCGCACAACGCGCAGTCGTGTCAGGATGGCCGCATCATGACCCCGATCACCGTCATCGCCGACGACCTGTCCGGCGCCGCCGAGACCGCCGAGCAGTTCCGGCTGCGCGGTCACGAGACCACGGTCTCGCTCGGCGTGCCGTCGGGACGGACCGCCGGGGTGACGGTCGTCGACGTCGGCACCCGCGCCGGCACCGCCGAGGAGGCGCGGGTCGCCATCGACACGCTGCCCCTGCCGGACGGCACCCTCGTCCTGAAGAAGACGGACTCGCTGTGGCGTGGTCACGTCGGGCCCGAGCTCGAGGCCCTCACCGGGCGAGGCTACGACGTCGTCGTGGCGGGGGCGTTGCCGGCCCTCGGGCGCACGGTCGTCGGCGGGCGGCCCCTGGTCGACGGGCGACCGCTGGCCGAGACGCCCTTCTGGCACCTCGAGCCACACGACGCCCCGTCGAGCCTCGCCGACCTGGTCGACCACCCCTCGGTGCTCGTCGGCCTCGACGTCGTGCGCTCGGACCCCGCCGCCTTCGCCGCCCGCCTCGACGACGCACTCGTCGGGGGAGCCCTCGCCCTCGTCGACGCCGAGACCGACGACGACCTCGCGGCCGTGGTCAAGGCCGCCCTCCGGCTGGCCGTCCGCCCCGGGGTCCGTCGGCCGATCGCCCTCGCGGGCAGCGCCGCGCTCGCCGCCGCGCTGGCCGACGCGGTGGCTCCGGCCGTGACCCCGGGGGCCCCCGCCCTCGCGTCCGACGACGTCGGGCCCCGTGGCGGGGTCGGGCCCGTGCGACCCGTCCTCGTCGTGGTCGGCTCGGCCGCCGAGGTGGCCCGGGGTCACGCCGACTCGCTCGCCGCGACCGGTGCGGACGTGCACGTGCTCGACCCGGCGGACGACGCAGGCCACCTCGTCGAGGTGACCCGCGCCTCCTTGTCCCGGTCGTCCGTCGCCGTGCTGACGGTGACCGCCCGGCGCCTGCCCGACCCGCTCGTCGGGTCGGCGGCCCTCGCCGAGGTCGTCGCCCGGATCGGTGCCACCGTCGAGCTCGACCTCGTGCTGACCGGTGGCGAGACCGCCCGGGCCGTGCTCGACCGGCTCGCCACGACCACCCTGCGGCCGCTGGCGCAGGTCGAGCACGGCGCCGTCCTCAGCCTCGCGGGTGACGGGCGGGGCCTCGCGGGCGACGACCGGCTCGTCGCCACGAAGCCCGGCAGCTTCGGCGGCCCGACCGTGCTCGCCGACCTCGTCGACCTGGTGCGCCGCACCCGCGCCGGGGCCGACCCCCACGACCTCACCGCGTCGGCCGCGTCCGGCGCCCCCACGAAACGGAGAACCCCATGACCACGACGACACCCGACACGCGGCCGTTCATCGCCGTCACCATGGGCGACGGCGCCGGCGTCGGACCCGAGGTGACCGTCGGCGCACTGCTCGACGAGGCCGCCTACCGCGACGCCCGCCCGGTCGTCGTCGGCGACGCCCACCGGCTGCGGCTCGGAGCCGCAGCGCTCGGGGTCGAGGCCGAGATCGTCGAGGTCGACGGCCCCGCCGACGCCGTCTTCAGTCCCGGCCGCATCAACGTCGTCGACCCGCACCTGCTCTCGGCCGACCTGCCCTGGGGCGCCGTCTCAGCCGAGGCCGGCCATGCGGCGTACGAGTACATCCGCATCGCGTGCGAGCTCGGCATGGCCGGTCTCGTGCAGGGGATCTGCACCGCGCCGCTCAACAAGGCGGCGTTGCACGAGGCCGGTCACGTGTTCCCCGGCCACACCGAATTGCTGGCGCACTTCATGGGCGTCGGCGAGGTGTCGATGATGCTCTCGACGCCCAAGATCAAGGTGATCCACGTGACCACCCACATCGGGTTGATCGACGCCATCGCGAAGATCGAGCCCGGCCTGGTCGAGCGCACGGTGCGCCGGGGCTGGGAGGCCCTGCGCCGCGCCGGTGTCGACGACCCCCGCATCGGCGTCTGCGCCATCAACCCGCACGCCGGCGAGAACGGCCTGTTCGGCTACGGGGAGGAGGCCGAGAAGATCACCCCCGCCATCGAGGTGCTGCAGGCCGACGGCATCCGCGCCGTCGGGCCGCTGCCGGCCGACACCGCGTTCTTCCTCGGCGGTCGTGGCGACTACGACCTCATCGTGGCGATGTACCACGACCAGGGCCACGGGCCGGTGAAGGTGCTCGGCATCGAGGCGGGGGTCAACATCACCGTCGGGTTGCCCGTGATCCGCACCTCGGTCGACCACGGCACCGCGTTCGACATCGCCGGCACCGGCGTCGTGGCCGTCGGTAGCATGATCGAGGCGCTGCGCCAGGCGGTCGAGATGTCGCCCAGCCCGGCCGACGCCGTCGAGGTCGGTGCGCCGTCGGCGTGACGTCGCCCGCCACACCGATCAGGACGGCCATCGCATGAGCACCAGCGCATGAGCACCACGGCACGGGAGCGACGCCGCGACATCGTCGACCTGGCCCACACCACGGGCCTGGCGAGCGTCGACGAGCTGAGCCGTCGCTTCGAGGTGACCCCGTCGACCATCCGCCGCGACCTCGCCGAGCTCACCCGGCGCGGCGAGATCGCCCGCACCTACGGCGGGGCCATGCCGCTCGGCGCCCCCGGTGCCGAGCCGACCTTCCGTCAGCGCAACCTCGAGGCCGGGGTGGCCAAGGCCGAGATCGCCCGGCACGCCCGCACGCTGGTCCGGGACGGCGAGACGCTGCTGCTCGACGCCGGTTCGTCGGTCGCAGCTTTCGCCCGGGAGGCGCGCTCGGGTCTGGTCGCGACCGTCGCCACCACCTCGATCGCCGTCATCCAGCAGCTCGCCGACTCGGACGGCATCCACCTCGAGTGCCTCGGCGGCACGCTGCGCCCGGCCAGCCAGGGCTTCGTCGGGCCGCTGGCCGAGGCCGCGCTCGAGCGCCTGACCTTCGACCGGGTGTTCCTCGGCGCCGACGGCGTGCTCGCCTCCGGGCACGTGGTCGAGGCCGACCTCGTGCAGACCCGGCTGAAGGAGCTGATGTGCCGCCAGTCCGAGCACGTCTACGTGCTCGCCGACGGCTCGAAGCTCGGTCGCGCGACGTTCCACGCCCGGGCGGCGCTGCCCGAGGGCTGGACGCTCGTGACCGACGCCACGGCCTCGCCCGAGGCGCTGGCCGAGTTCGCGGCCGCCGGCGTCGACGTGGTCGTCGCGCCCGCCGGCTGACGACGCGGCGGTGGCGCGACCTCGTCGGAGGGTCGGCTCCTCGTCGGGCAGGATGGGCGCATGCCCGCACCGACCGCGACCCTGCCCACCGCCCTCGTCACCGGCGCGTCCGGCGGCATCGGCGCCGAGTTCGCCCGGCGGCTCGCGCCCGACCACGACGTGGTGATCGTGGCACGGAGCGGCGACCGCCTCGAGCAGGTGAGGGCCGAGCTCGTGGCGACCCGCGCCTCCGGGTCGTTCACGGCCGTGGTCGCCGACCTGTCGACGCCCGAGGGGGTCGAGATCGTCCTGGCCGCGGTCGGCGACCGCACGATCGACGTGCTCGTGAACAACGCCGGCGTCGGCTCGCACGGGGCGTTCGCCGAGTCCGACCCCGCCGCCGTCCAGGCGCAGGTGCACCTCAACTGCTCGCAGGTGGTCGCGCTGTCGCGCGCGTTGCTGCCCGGCATGGTGGCCCGCCGACGCGGCACGGTGGTGAACGTCGCGTCGACCGCGGCGTTCCAGCCGATCCCGACGATGGCGGTCTACGGGGCGACGAAGGCGTTCGTGCTCTCGTTCAGCGAGGCGTTGCACGCCGAGGTCCGCGGATCGGGCGTCACCGTCACGGCCCTCTGCCCGGGGGCGACCGAGACCGGGTTCTTCGCCGCGACCGGGAGCGACTTCCTCACGAGCGGTCGGCAGACGCCCGAGCAGGTCGTCACCGCGGCACTGCGGGCCGTCCGCCGTCGCCGTGCCGTCGTGGTCAGCGGGCTCGGCAACGCGATCGGCGCCCAGGCGCACCGCTTCCTGCCCCGCCGACTCGTGACCGCGGCCTCGGCCCTCATCGTCCGCGAGCGCTAGGCGCTAGGCGCCGCCCCGCGTCGCACCACGAAATGAACGTCGCACCGACGAAGTGCGTGGTGCGACGTTCAGTCGGCGGTGCGACGCGACCGATCGCCGGTGGTCCGCGCGAGTGCGGCGTCGCGCGCCGCGACGAGCAGGTCGGTCAGCACCGTGCCGGTCGCGCCGCGGTCCTCGGGGTGCCACTGGACGCACCACACCGGTGCCGTGTCGTGCTCGACGGCCTCGACCGTGCCGTCGTCGGCCCAGGCCACCGCGCGCAGGCCCTCGCCCAGGCGTCCCACCGCCTGGTGGTGCGAGCTGCGGACGACCAGCGACGTCGTGCCGAGCATCGAGGCGAGCGTGCTGCCGTCGGCGAGGCGGACGGGATGGTCGACCATGCTGTCCGAGACGTCGTCCGGGTTCAAGTGGCCGGGGTGCTCCAGGTGCTGCACGAGGTCGCCGCCGAGGGCGACGTCGACCACCTGCATGCCGCGACAGATGCCGACCAGCGGCACCCGCGCCTCCACGGACCCGCGCACCACCTCGAACTGCACCCGGTCGGCGTCGGCGAAGGTCTGGCCCCGCCCCGGGTAGTCGGCCGGCCCGCCGTAGTGGCTCGGGTCGACGTCCTCACCGCCGGTGACGAGCACCGCGTCGGCCTCGGCGAGGGCGGTGCGCACGTCGCCGAGCCGGTTCGCGGGCACCCGGCGCACCGCGAAGCCGACCTGCTCGGCGGCGGCGACCACCGAGGTCGACAGGTCGTCGAGCTCGCGCTCGAACGCCGGGTCGTCGCGGGCCTCGTCGGTGACGTCGAGGACCAACAGGTTCAGGAGGCGCGGTGCCGGCGAGTCGCTCATCGCGCCATCCTGGCAGCGTCGCGCCGCGACCGCGGCCCCTGCGGCCCCCGCGGCCCGGGCCGCACGCCGCGCACCCCACCGCGTTTCGTGCACCGCGCCGCGACGAGACCCGGTGCCGTGCACGAAACGCGGCGCGGAGCCGGGCGCGACGGGTCGCTAGTCGGTGCCGTCGATCCCGCCGAGCCGTTCGAGCACGCCCGTGAGGATCGTGCCGGCCGCGTCGGGCAGGACGTGGTGGTTCATGTAGATCGCCTCGAGCCAGGGGAGCACCTCGTCACGACCCCAGCCGACGGCGTCCCAGTCGATGCCGGGCAGGGCCTTCGTGAGGGGCTGGTCGGTCCGCGGGTCGAGCCAGGCCTCGGCGATCGGCACGGCGTCGGACGCGCCCTGCGGCGTCCAGCTCAGCGCGATCGGGTGGTCGTCGCCCTCGATGTGGTCGTGCTCGACGGCACCCGAGCCGAGCCACGGCAGGGTCAGCAGCTCGCCCTCGATGTCGACCTCGATCAGGTCGAGCTTGCGCGGCTCCTCGACCTCGCAGACGTAGAGGTCGAAGCCGGCGTCGTGCCAGGCGGCGGCCTCGTCGACCTCGTCGAGCAGGTCGGGCATGCGGCGGTGCAGGTCGACGATCAGCCGGGTCGACCACTCGACGAGCGCGCGCGTGTCGGCGACGCCGAAGGGGCTGAGGTCGCTGTCGTCGCCGTTCGCGAGGTGGAAGTGGTGCTCGACGTCGCCGGAGGGCGTGGTCTCGAGGTGCACCTGCCCGGTCTCGTAGCCGACGTACAGGGCGGTGATCAGGTCGTCGTCGTCGTACTCGGCGTAGAGGTTCGGCTTGCCGAGCGCGGTCGGCAGCGGTGTCTGCGCGGCCGGGCGCTGGCCCAGGTCGAGCACGGCACGGAAATGGGTGGTGGGGAGCCTCAGGCTCATGTCGGTCACGGCGTGGGGTCCAATCGGTTGCTCACGCCAGGGTAGAGGACGCGACCGCCCGTCCGCGGACCGTCCACGGCGGAGGAGGCGCGCTCCGGGACTCCCCGGAGCGCGCCTCCTCGTGTGGTCGCCTCGGCGGCGACGCGCCTCCGCGCCTCCGCGCCTACGCGGCGACGGGGCTGCGCTGGCCGACGACCGAACCGGCCTCGGCGGCCTCGGCCGACGCGTCGGCCCCGGTGGCGGCACCACGGCGGACGAACTTCTTCAGCAGGACGAGCACGAACGCGCTCACCACGGTGCCGGCGACGATCGCCAGCGCCCACATGCCCAGGTTGCCGATCGCGAAGAACACGAAGATGCCGCCGTGGGGGGCCTGCGACGTGACGCCGGCGGCCATCGAGATGGCTCCGGTCACCGCGCCTCCGACCATGCTCGCGGGGATCACGCGCAGCGGGTCGGCCGCGGCGAACGGGATGGCGCCTTCCGAGATGAACGAGGCGCCCAGCAGCCAGGCGGCCGTGCCGTTGGAGCGCTCGACCTGCGAGAAGCCCTTGCGGTAGAGCACGGTCGAGGCGAGGGCCATGGCCAGCGGCGGCACCATGCCGGCGCCCATGACGGCGGCCATGATCATCAGCGGAGCGGGGTTGTCGCTGATCGAGCCCGCCGACAGGCCGGCGACGGCGAACGAGTACGCGACCTTGTTGACCGGGCCTCCGAGGTCGATGCACATCATGAGGCCGAGGATGACGCCGAGGACGATCGCCCCGGTGCCGCTGAGGCCGTTGAGGAAGTCGGTCAGGGCGACGGTCAGGGCGGCGATCGGGCCGCCGAGCACGAGCACGAGCAGACCCGAGGCGAAGATCGACGCGAGCAGCGGGATGATCACGACGGGCATCAGGCCGCGCAGCCAGCGGGGCACGTCGGGCTTGCCGATCCAGTAGGCGGCGAAGCCGGCGAGCAGACCACCGACGAGACCGCCGATGAAGCCGGCGCCCATGAAGACGGCGACGGCGCCGGCGACGAAACCGGGGGCGATGCCGGGTCGATCGGCGATCGCGTAGGCGATGTAACCGGCGAGGGCGGCGACGAGGAAGCCCATCGACAGGTTGCCGATCTGGAACGCGGCGGCTCCGAGGAAGTACATCAGACCCTCGGGCGGCAGGTTGAACAGCGAGTAGTCGGTCAGCACGGTCGCGGCGTTGCCGGCGATCTCGTAACCCGAGAGCAGGAAGCCCAGGGCGAGCAGCAGACCGCCACCGGCGACGAACGGGATCATGTACGAGACGCCGGTCAGCAGCCAGCGCTTGAGCGACGAGCCGAAGCCCTGCTTCTCGGTCGTCGAGCCGGCGGCGGCACCGGCGGCACCGGCGGCCGTGCCGCTCACGCGGGCGGCGTTCGGGTCCTTCGCGGCGGCCAGCGCCTCCTTGACCATGGCGTCGGGGGCGTCGACACCGCGCTTGACCGGTCCGCGGACGACGGGCTTGCCGGCGAAGCGGCCCTGGTCGCGCACGTCGACGTCGACGGCGAAGATCACGGCGTCGGCCTCGGCGATGACGGCCGGGTCGAGCGGGGTGACCTTGCCCGAACCCTGCGGCTCGATCTGCAGGTCGGCACCGAGGCGCTTCGCGGCGGCGACGAGGGCGTCGGCGGCCATGAAGGTGTGGGCGATGCCGGTGGGGCAGGCGGTGACGCCGACCAGCTTCGGGCGACGGGCGCCGTCGCCCGCGGCGTCGGCTGCGGACGAGGAGGCGCTGGTCGCGCCGGCCGCGGTGGTCGCGGTGGCGCCGCGCGTCTCGGCGACCTCGCCGCTGACCTCGTCGTCCACCAGCTTCACGATGTCGGAGGGCGTCTTCGCGGCGCGGAGGGCGGCGGTGAAGTCGTCCCGGATGAGGGCGCGGGCGAGGGTCGAGAGGACCGTCATGTGGTCGCCGTCGGCGCCTTCGGGCACGGCGATCATGAAGACGATGTCGGCGTCGCCGTCGGGGGCGCCGAAGCCGACCGTGCGGGCGAGCCGCGAGAAGGCGAGGGTGGGCTCGGTGACCGAGGCCGACCGGGCGTGGGGGATCGCGATGCCGCCGGGGACGCCGGTGCCGACCGAGGCCTCGCGCTTGATGGCGTCGTCGGCGAGCGAGTCGGCCGAGCCGGCGCGGCCCGAGGCGGCGACACGCGCTGCCAGGGCGCGGATGACGTCGGTCGACGTGCCGCCCAGGTCTTCGTCGAGACCGACGAGGTCGGTGCTGATGAGGGATGACATGCTGTTCTGCTCCTTGGGGTTGGGCGACGCTGCTCAGAGGTGCCCGACGGCCGCGGGGGCCACCGGGACGACGTCGATGTCGTCAGGGAAGGTCTGGTCGAGGCGGGGGACGATGCTGCCGGGCAGGGCCGCGGCGGCGGCTCCGGACGCGACGGCCTGGGCGAGGCGGGCCGGGGCGGGGGCCCCGGCCGTCTCGGCGAGCAGGTAGCCGGACAGCGACGAGTCGCCGGCGCCCACCGTGCTCAGGGCGGTGATGACGGGGGCGGCGGCGAACCACGACCCCTCGTCGTCGATCAACAGGGCGCCCGCGCTGCCGAGGGTGAGCAGCACGGTCTCGACGCCGAGTTCGCGCAGGCGTCGGGCCCCGGCGACGGCCGAGGCCGGATCGGCCTCGTACGCCTCGGGGTCACCGCCGACGATCTCGGCGAGTTCGTCGGCGTTGGGCTTGACGAGGTCGATGCCGACGCCCGACGCGATCAGGGCGGCGAACGGCTCGCCCGACGAGTCGACCGCGATGCGCGGGGCGGCGTCACCGCAGGAGGTACGCACGGCCCGGACGACGTCGGCCAGCCAGGTCATCGGCAGGCCGGGGGGCAGCGAGCCCGCGAGCACCAGCCACGAGGCGAGGGCCGCGTGCTCGACGACGAGCGCGGTGAGCTCGTCCACGTGGGCGCCGAGGTCGGGGCCGAGCTCGTTGATCTTGGTGGTCGTGCCGCCGGGCTCGGTCAGGGTGACGTTGGCCCGGAGGCGCTGGTCGATCGGCAGGTTGACGGTCGGCACGCCCCGCTCGCGCAGGGCGACGAGGACCGGGTCGTCGAGGGCACCGGGCAGCAGGGCCACGGTCTCGGCGCCCGACGCCGCGAGGGCCCGGGACACGTTGACGCCCTTGCCGCCGGGCTCGTCGGTCGTGCTGACCGAGCGCTGCACGGCACCCCGCTGCAGGGTGCCCGGCAGCTCGATCGTGCGGTCGAGCGAGGGGTTCGCGGTGACGGTGAGGATCATGCGGGTGCCTCCTGGCAGCGGTGCGGTGTCGAGCGGGGCCACGACGGGGCGGGGCGCGGGGGTCGAGGCGCTCATGCCACGATCACCTCGACGTCGGCGAGCTCGAGCGCCTCGCCCAGGTCGGGGGCGGGGGGTGCGTCGGTGACCACGGTGTCGATCTCGGCCAGGCGCGCGAACCGCACCAGCGCCTCCTCGCCGTGTTTGGTCTGGTCGACCACGGCGACGACGCGGCGTCCGGCGCGCACGTAGGCCGACTTGACGGCGCCCTCGAACTCGTCGGGGGTCGACAGTCCGAAGCCGGCGCTGAGGCCGTTCGCGCCGACGAAGACGATGTCGGGTCGCAGGGCCTGGATCTGCTCGACCGTGCTCGTGCCGACGGCCGCACTGGTCAGGCCGCGGACGCGTCCGCCGAGCAGGTGCAGGTCGACGTGGGGGCTGTGCTGCAGAAGCGCCGCGATCGGGACGGCGTTCGTGATGACGGTGAGGACGGTGCCGGGCGTCGCCGGGGTCCAACGGGCGAGCTCGGCGGCGACGGCGGCCGTGGTGGTGCCGGCGTCGAGGGCGATCGACCCCGTGAACGTCGGGGGCACGAGGTGCGCGGCCGCCTGGGCGACCGACGTCTTCTCGGGGCTGTGTCGGGTCTCGCGCTCGCTCAGGCTGAGCTCGCTGACGCTGGAGCGGCCCGCGACGACGGCACCGCCGTGCACGCGCTGCAACAGGCCCGCCTGCTCGAGGGCGTCGAGGTCGCGGCGGACCGTCTCGGCCGTGACGTCGAGGCGCAGGGCGAGATCGCTGACCGACACCCGACCGGCCGAGCGCAGGGCTTCGGCGATCGACTCGTGCCGTTCGGTGGCGTACATGCGACCTCCTCGTCGTCTCGCGGTGCTGCTGTTGCCGGTGCTGCTGGTGTCCGTACTGCTGGTGCTCGTGCTGCGGGTGTCCGTTCGGCGGTGTTCCGTGCCGTGTGGGCCGACTGTACGACGCTTCCACAGAGAAAACAAGACAAAACCAGAAAAACGAAGAAGAACGCAGATCGCGCACCCGCGACGATCGGCCATGTCCGCAATGCGCACTCTTGCCGATCTGGCTAGTTCCTCTAGCTATCCACCTGTCACAGTGATGGACGTACCGGTTCACGGCGGTACGGGCACCGACTTCACGGGCGGTGCCGAAGCTCCAGCAGGTTCCTCAGGTGGCGCAGGGTCACCAGAAATGAGAAGAACATGAACACCAGCAGCACCTCGCTCCAGGGCCTCGGCCACGAGCAGCTCGTCTCCCTCGTCCGCGGGACCGTCGGTTCGGCTCGCCCCTCGGCGGCCCGTCCGACCACCGGTCGCGTCGACGCCGGCCTCTACCGCCGCGACCCGCGCGTCCCGGCCGTCCGCATCGAGACCTACCCCCGTCGTCGTCGGGCGCGTGTCGCGGCCGTCGCCCTCGCCGCACCGATCTCGGCAGCCGTCTCGGCCGTCGCCCGGGTCGACGAGCCCACCTACGCCGACTTCCTCGTGGCCGCCCCGGCCCACGCGATGTCGGCCTGAGGCAGGCACGATGACCTTCGCGCAGCGCATCCTCGCCGACCAGGTCGGCGACCACGTGTCGTACTTCGACACGGCTCTCGACGACACCGACGACCTCGACTGAACGGCCCGACCATGACCCCCTCGCTTCCCTCGCTCGACACCCTCGTCCACCCCGATCTCCACGAGTACGTGGCCGACCGCTACCCCTTCGTGGCCGGCCTGGTGGACGACGACCAGATCTGACCGTCCCGGGCCCCGGCCCGGTGCACGACTTCGGACGGGCTGACGCCCGGCCCGTCGACGGTGCGTACCAGCGGCCCGCAGCGCGGGACGCCGACGAGCACCCCACGAGAGCCCCCTCACCCCGGTGAGGGGGCTCTCGCGTGTCCGAAGACGCCACCCGCGGGGGAGGCGAGTGGTCCTCGGGGCGGACGCCGCGCCTCCTCGGGGTCCGTAGCGTGGACGAGGTCGCACCCGTCGGGGCGACGGTGCGGCCACCCTGCCCGCGCCGACGACGAACCGAGGAGGCGCGGTGTCCGCCGTCGAGATCGTCCCGCGTCACCGCCCGGGTCGCGCCGCCCGCACGCGCGAGTCCCTGCTCGACCTGCTGGCCTTCGGCCGCGCGCAGGCCCTCTCGTGCGCGTTCGCCGTCGCGATCTTCGCCGGGCTCGCCGTGACCCGCGTGGTGGACGTGGGCATCCCGCGCTACGACGCCCTGCTGATCTGGTGCCTGCTCGTGCAGGTCGTCCTCGTCGCGACGCGGCTCGAGACCCGGGACGAACTGCTCGTCATCTGCGTCTTCCACGTCCTGGGCCTCGGGCTCGAGGTGTTCAAGGTGGCGATCGGGTCGTGGTCGTACCCGGAGCCCGGCGTGCTGCGCCTGGGTGACGTGCCGCTCTACAGCGGCTTCATGTACGCGGCCGTCGCGAGCTACATCTGCCAGGCGTGGCGACGGCTCGACCTGCGCGTCGACCCCGTGCCGATGGTGGCGACCATGGCCGTCGCGGTCGGCTTCTACGTCAACTTCTTCACGAACCACTGGATCACCGACCTGCGCTGGGTGCTGCTCGGCGTCGCCGCGCTGCTGATCGCCCGACGGTCGGTGACCTTCCGCGTGCGGGGCCTCGACCGCCGCATGCCGTTGCTCGTCTCGTTCGCCCTGATCGGGCTCTTCATCTGGGTCGCCGAGAACGCCGCGACCCTGCTCGGCGCCTGGACCTACGCCTCGCAGGCCGACGGCTGGAGCCTCGTGCACCCCAGCAAGATCGGCTCGTGGATGGTTCTCGTGATCTTCAGCTTCATGCTCGTGCTGTGGCTGAAGCAGCGGAAGGGGCCGCGACGACGTGACGGCGTGACGGCGTGACGGCGTGACGACGTGACGGTCGCACCACCGTCGCGTCGTCGAACCGTGGTCCGGGTGGTTCGACGACGCGGACGTGGTGCGTCCTCGCTCGCGGGTCGCGTCAGGGGGCGGCGTGGCGCCCGACGCGCGTGGGGGCCGGCGCGGCCGGAGCGGCAGCAGCGGCGGCCACGGGGGTGGCGGCCACAGCGACGGCGGCCACGGGGACGGCGCCCACGGGGACCGCGCCCACGGCGTCGGCCACGTCCTGGGCCAGCGAGGCCGCCTGCGGGGCGCGACCCGACACGGCCGCCGCGACCGCCGCCTCCCGGGTCTCGTACATCGTCGGCAGGTCGTGGCCCCCGTCGGCCGTCTCGTAGCTCTGCAGCTCGATCTCGGCCAGGCGGGCGAACTCGGCCAGCTTCTCGGACGACACGCTCTTCGCCTTGCGGGGGCGGGTGTTGTGCAGGCAGAACGTGCCGATCGCCTCGCCCGTCGACGAGTGGATCGGGTGTCCGGCGTAGAAGTACCCGTGGTTGAGGTCGAGGTAGGGGTTGTCCTTGAAGCGGTCGTCCTTGCGGGCGTCCTCGACGATCACGGGGGCGTCGGCCGCCACGGTCACGTCGCAGAAGGTCAGTTCGCGCGGGATCGACACCGGCAGCAGCTCGGTGTTGACGGCGTAGTACAGCTTCTTTCCGTCGAGCAGCGAGACGACGGCGACGTCGACGCCGAATTCCTTCTCGGCGCGGCGGGCGAGGTCCTGCAGGGTGTCCGAGCCGCCGGTGCTCGCGAGCTCGACCAGCGTCTCGGCACCCGACCACTCGAAGGTCGGCTCGGGCAGTGCCCGCCGCGGACGGGCAGGAGGCGCGGTGCCGGTCGGCGGGACGGGCGCGGTTCCGGGGGCGGTCACGGGTGCAGGCGTCGGTGTCGTGGCAGGTGTCGGCAGCGGTGCGGGTGCGGGTGCGGTTGCCGAGCGCGCCGCGACGGCCTGCTCGGCCTCGAGTCGGGCGACGGCCGCCCGTGCGGCCTCGAGCCGTGCGACGACCGGGTCGACCGGAGCCGGCGCGGCCACCGACGCCGCCAGTCGGGCCACCTCGAGCTGGGCCGCGACGCGCTCGGGCACGAGGGGGGCCACCGATGTGCGCGGGATGTGCTCGACCGATTCGCCGCGGCGCACCACGTCGAGGGTCGGGGCGACCCGGTCGGCGACCACGGCGCCCCATTGTCGGTACATCGTCTCGCAGCCGTGTGGGCGCCCGGGCTGCAGCTCGCCCGGGGGCAGCCGGAAGTACGAGGTCGACGGGTGCTGTGAGGCGACCCGCTCGGTGATCTCGTTCATGCGCGCGGCGTGCCGGTCGGCGACCGATCCGAACGGGTTGTCGAACCGCGTCACCGAGCGCACGGGCTGCACGCCGACCAACACGATGCGGGCGGTCGGGTGGACGCGGCGCGTCAGGTCGGTGACGAGCGCCGTGACGTCGCGCTGCCAGCTGTCCAGCGGAGTGAGCATGACGGCGTCGTTGAGGCCGAGCATCACGACGACCGTGTCGTACAGGCTGAGGTCGTGGTCGCCGATCCACGAGCGGGCCGACCCGGCGTTCATCATCTCGTCACCGATGTAGTCCACCGAGCACGCACGTCCGGTGTTCTTCGACGTCTCCTTGGCGATCTGGCCGGTGAGTGCCTGCTCGTGGCTCGTCACGCCGAAGCCGTGGGTCGGGCCCGTGCCGATCAGCAGCACGGTGTCGGGGTCGGGGGAGTCCGCCCGGTAGGTCGGCCGGCCGCGCGGGGAGGGCACGTGGCGCGAGCGCGAGAGCGTCCACAGGTAGAACAGGCGCATGGCAGGCCTCAGCCGCTCGTAGCTGCGCGTCGGGTGCGCGGGTGTGTCGACCGTCCTGGTCACGTGGTGCTCCTCGGGTGTCTCTCGGTGTGTCGTCCCCCCGTCCCAGGCTAGGCAGCGGGCGTGCGCCGGGCTGCCCCCAGTGCGGGTCCGCGGTGGCCCCTCTTCTGGTCGCACCCCTGCGCAGCCCCGTCGTTCCGGGGGCGTCCACCCGAACCTGGACGCAGGAGGCGCGGGGCGAGCAGGCTGGTACGCGTGACTCCCGCAGACAGCACGTCCCCCGACGACGACCACGGTTCCGTCGCCACCGCCCTCGAGCTCGTGGCGGACGAGGTCGACGCCGCCGTCTCGGCGGTCCTCGACGCCGACGCCGGGGGTGACGACTCGTCCGACACCTCCGGCCAGCTCGACGCCTTCGCCGACCTGCTCGACGACGCCGAGCGCGTCTTCGTCCACGGGGCGGGTCGCTCGGGGCTCGCCCTGCGCATGACCGCGATGCGGCTGATGCACCTCGGTCTCGAGGTGCACGTCGTGGGTGAGGTGACGACTCCCGCCATCGCCGACGGAGACGTGCTGCTCACCGCGAGCGGCTCGGGCACGACGTCCGGCATCGTCGCCGCGGCCCGCACGGCCGTCGACGCCGGGGCCCGGGTGGCCGCGATCACCACCGCCGCCGACTCGCCGCTGGCCGACCTGGCCGAGGCCGTGCTCGTGGTCCCCGCCGCCGACAAGCAGGACCGCTCGGGAGCCGCCTCGTCGCAGTACGCCGGCGGCCTGTTCGAGCAGACGGTCGTGCTGCTCGGCGACGCCGTCTTCCACGCGCTATGGAAGCGTTCGGGTGCCGACGCCGACGAGCTCTGGCCCCGCCACGCGAACCTCGAGTAGCCGCCCCCACCTCCGCGCGCGGCGCCCTTCGCGCCGCGCGCTCAGCGTCACGCCGTCGATGCGCTGTCGAACCAT
>NZ_MJGS01000002.1:47788-153713 GCF_001864945.1 Frigoribacterium sp. MCBA15_019
ATGGTTCGACAGCGCATCGATGGTTCGTCTCACGCAGAGGGTGAAGGTCCTGTGGAGAACTACGACAGGGCGCGGTCACGACCGGCAAGGTGTGGGGATGATCGATTCCCTACCGCCCGTCATTCGCTCGTCCCAGCTGGGCCACGGGACGCGAGAGTCCTCCTCGGTCCGTCGCCGGATCGACCGTGGTGAGCTCCTCCGGCTGTGCCCGGGTGTCGCCGTCGAGCGGGAGGCCTGGCAGGCTGCCACGCCGAGGCAACGCCATCTCCTCCGCGTGGTCGCGCTCCTGCCCAAGCTGTCGAGCCGGGTCGCCGCCTCACACGCGTCCGCAGCGGCCGTCTGGGGTGCCCCGATCCTGGGTGACTGGCCGGACCGCGTCCACGTCGTCGACCCCGCTCGTCGTACGACGCAGTCCACGCCGACGGTCGTCCGCCACGCCGGACTTCTCCTGCCCCAGGAGGCGCGGGAGGAGTCCGGGTTGCCCGTCACCTCGCCGGCACGCACGGCTGCCGATCTCGCGTTGTCGTGGACCTTCCGGGAGGCCGTCGTCGCCCTCGACCAGCTGCTCCGCCGTCGGTTGACCACGCGGGAGGAGGTCGGTCGGTTCCTGGATGCACGGCCGACGGCTCGGGGCCGCACGGGCGCTCGTCGTGCCGTGGCCTTCGCGACGTCGGCGGCCGAGTCCCCCGGGGAATCGCTGACGCGGGTCGTCCTGCACGAGCTGGGTGCGCCTCCTCCGGTTCTCCAGAAGAGCTTCCGCTGGGGTGATCGCGGTCAGTTCGTGGACGTGGTCGACTTCTGGTGGCCCCGGTTCGGCGTCGTCCTCGAGTTCGACGGGCGGATCAAGTACGCGAAGGGCCGGTGGCGGAAGGGGCGTTCTCCGGAGCAGATCGTCGTGGACGAGAAGATCCGTGAGGACCGCATCCGCAACCGGCCCGAGGTCGTCGGATTCGCTCGCACGGTGTGGGACGAGGTCATGCACCCGCCGCGCCTCGCGATGAACCTGCGCGCAGCCGGACTGCCCCTGGGCTGACGCCCCGTGGCCGGTAGTCCTGCGTGTCGGCACCGGGACGACACCACCGATGCGCCGTCGAACCATCCACCTGCGTGGTTCGACGGCGCATCGATGGTTTCGGGCGGTGCGTCTGCCACACGTTTTACCCGCGCGAAACAATTCGTATACAAAACTGGGGCGTGCGGCAGGATTGTATGCAATCCACACCGCACAGACCGATACCACCCGAGCATCGGAGGCCCGATGGCCCGCCCACCCCGCCCGACCCGTGCCGCGAGCGCGACCCGTGCCGCGAGCGCGTCACGCGCCGCGACCCCGAGCGCACCGGCCGGCCGTCGCCGCCTGCGTCGAGCCCTCGCGCTCCCGGCCCTCGCCGCCGCGGCGACGCTCGCGCTGACGGCCTGCGTCCCGCAGCAGCCCGCCGGCACGAACCCGCCCGACAAGACCGACGTCACCACCGCGCCGATCGGCGACAAGACGATCGTCGAGGGCGGCGACCTGGTCATGGCGCTGTCGGCCGAGCCGGACGCCCTCGACCCCACCACGTCGTCGTCGCTCTACACGCGGTACGTCATGGAGACGGTCTGCCAGAAGCTGTACGACATCGACGCCGAGGGCGACCTCGTGCCGTTGCTGGCGACCGAGCTGCCGACGCTGTCGGACGGCGGGTTGACGGTCGACATCCCCGTGCGCACCGACGCCGTGTTCGCCGACGGGACCCCGCTCGACGCCGAGGCCGTGGTCACGACGCTGCGCCGCCACCTCGACAAGCCCGACTCGTCGCGGGCCAGCGAGCTCGGCCCCGTCACCGGGGTCGAGGCCCTCGACGACGACACGGTGCGCCTGACCTACGAGCGCCCCTTCGCCCCGCTCACCGCGGCCCTGGCCGACCGGGCGGGCATGATCATGTCGCCGACGGCGCTCGAGGCCGAGGGTGACGACTTCGGCGACGCCCCGGTCTGCGTCGGCCCGTTCAAGTTCGTCGACCGCGTGCCGCAGACCTCGATCTCGGTCGAGCGCGACCCGCTCTACTACGACGCCGAGGACGTGCACCTCGACACGATCACCTACCGCATCATCACCGACGCGAGCATCCGGGCCGCGAACGTGCGGGCGGGTGACGTGCAGGTCGCCGACTCGATGTCGACGATGGACGTCGACTCCCTCATGGCCGACGACGGCCTGACGGTGCTGCAGGTCGGCTCCTTCGGCTACCAGGGCATCACGGTGAACATCGGCAACCAGGACGGCGTCGGAACCGACCCCGTGCAGATCGACACCCCCCTGGCGAGCGACGTGCGCGTCCGTCAGGCGCTGGCCATGTCGATCGACCGCGATGCGCTCGTCCAGAGCGTGTTCGGCGGGTGGAACGACACCGCCTGCTCGCCGATCCCGCCGAGCAGCCCGTTCGCCACCGACGCCAGCGACGCCTGCCCGGGCTACGACCCCGAGGGGGCGAAGCGCCTCCTAGACGAGGCGGGCGTGGACACGCCCTACGACATCGAGATCCAGGCCAGCAACAACGCCGACACGTTGCGACTCGCCCAGGCGTTGCAGGCCCAGGTCGCCGACGGCGGGTTCCGCCTGTCGATCACCCCGGTCGAGTACTCGACCCTGCTCGACGTGCAGTCGCGTGGAGACTTCGACGCGCTGCAGCTCGGCTGGTCCGGTCGCGTCGACCCGAACGGCAACATGGTCAACTTCCTGCGCACCGGTGGCGGCAACAACTACTCGGGCTACAGCAATCCCCGGGTCGACGAGCTGCTGGCCGACGCGGCCGCGTCCATCGACGTCGACGAGCGTGCGGCGCTCTACGGCGAGGCCGTGACGCAGGTCCAAGAGGACGAACCGCTCATCTACCTGTACCGCACCCGCAGCCTGACCGCGCTGACGAACGAGGTCGCCGGGGTGTCCACCTACGCCGACGGCGTCGTGCGCCTCAGCAACGCCGCGTTCGTCGAGGGGGAGTGACCCGATGACCCGTTACCTGCTCACCCGGCTCTGGCAGTCGGCCGTCACGCTCGTGATCGGCTCGATCGTCGTGTTCTGGGGGGTGCGCCAGCTGCCCGGCGACCCGGCCCTGGCGCTCGCCGGAGAAGAGGCGACGCCCGAGCGCGTCGCCGCCATCCGTGCCGACCTCGGCCTCGACGACTCGCTGCTCGTGCAGTACGGCCGGTTCGTCGGCAACTTCGTCCGCGGCGACTTCGGTGAGTCCACCCGCACCGGCACCCCGGTCACCGAGCTGATCGGCGCCACCTTGCCGGTCACGCTGTGGCTCGCCCTCTACGCCATCATCGTCGCCGTCGTCGTGGGTGTCGCCCTGGGCGTCGTCGCCGAGCGGTACCGGGGCCGCTGGCCCGAGTGGATGGCCAACGCCGCCGCCCTGGTGGGGCTCTCGGTGCCGAACTTCTGGCTCGGCATCCTCGCGATCCTCTGGCTCGCGGCCGGTCTCGGGCTGTTCCCCGCGTCGGGTTACGTGCCGGTGGCCGAGAACCCGGCGAGCGCGTTCTACCACCTGACCCTGCCCGCGTTGATCCTCGGCACGAGCCTCGCCGCGGTCATCATGCGGCAGACCCGCGCCTCGATGATCGAGACGATGAAGACCGACTACGTGCGCACCGCGCGGGCCAAGGGTCTCGGTCGCGGCCGGGTGCTGATGCGCTACGGCCTGCGCAACTCGATGATCGTGGTCGTCACGATCGTCGGCCTGCAGCTCGGCGGCCTGATCTCGGGCGCCGTCGTCACCGAGCGCATCTTCGCCCTGCCGGGCTTCGGCAAGCTCACGCTCGACTCGGTGTTCACTCGCGACTACCCGGTGATCCAGGCCGTCGTGCTGATCATCACGGTCGGCTACATCGTGATCAACCTGGCGGTGGACGTCCTGTACTCCGTCATCAACCCGCGCATCAGGGTAGGAGGCGCATCGTGACCGTCATCGAGACACCCACCGCCGCAGGGGCGGGGCTCGGGTCGGCGCGGGGACGCGTCTGGCGCGGCCTCGTCCGCAACAAGCTGGGCGTCACGGGCGGCGTGATGCTGCTCGTCGTCCTCGTCGCGGGCCTCGCCGCGCCGCTCATCGCCCCGTACGACCCGACCCGGGTCAACTTCGAGCTGCCGTTCCAGGTGCCCGGCACCGTGGGCTACATGCTCGGCACCGACGACCTCGGCCGCGACATCCTGTCGCGCACCGTGTACGGCATCCGCGTCTCGCTGCAGGTCGGCGTGCTCTCGGTGCTGCTGGCCGTCGTGGTCGGCACGCCCCTCGGGCTGCTGGCCGGCTACTGGCGCTGGCTCGACGGCGTCATCTCGCGCCTGACCGACGTCATGCTGGCGTTCCCGTTCCTGATCATCGCCGTGGCGCTCGCCGCGATCAGTGGTCCGAGCCTGACGAACGCCGTGGTCGCCCTCGGCATCGCCCAGGTGCCGACGATGATCCGCGTGGTGCGCGGCGAGACGCTGCGCATCAAGTCGACCGACTTCGTCCTCGCCGCGACGACCATGGACGCCACGGGCCTGCGGGTGATCTTCCAGCACGTCCTGCCCAACTGCGTCTCGGCGATCATCGTGCAGGCGACGGTCATCATGCCGGTCGCCGTGATCGGCGAGGCCCTGTTGTCGTTCCTCGGGCTGGGCATCCAGCCCCCGACGGCCAGTCTGGGCATCATGCTCAGCGACGCGCAGCAGTACCTGGCCAAGGCGCCGTTCGCGGCCGTCGTGCCGGGTCTCGCGATCGCCGTGATCTGCCTGGGCTTCAACCTGTTCGGGGACGCCCTGCGCGACGCCCTCGACCCCACCGCCAGCGACCGGAAGTGACCCCCTCGTGACCTACACCACCCCCGACGAGTTCGTCACCCGCCCGGACCTGCGCGGCACGTTCGGCATGACGTCGTCGACGCACTGGCTGGCGACGGCCTCGGCCCAGTCGGTCCTCGAGCGCGGCGGCAATGCCTTCGACGCGGCCGTCGCGGGCGCCTTCGTGCTGCACGTCGTCGAGCCGCACCTCAACGGCCCCGGCGGCGACCTCACGGCGATCTACGCGACGGCCGAGGCTCCCGGCGTCCCGACCGTGCTGGTCGGTCAGGGCCCCGCCCCGGCCGGGGCCACCCGTGAGCACTACCTCGCCGAGGGCCTCGAGCTCGTCCCCGGGTCGGGAGCCCTGGCCGCCGCCGTCCCCGGTGCCGTCGACGCCTGGCTGAAGCTGCTGGCCGAGCACGGCACCTGGTCGCTCGCCGACGTCCTCGCCTACGCGATCGGCTACGCCCGCGACGGCCACCCGATCGTGGCGCGCGTGGCCTCCACCATCCAGACCGTCGCCGACTTCTTCACCGAGCACTGGCCCACCTCGGCCGCGCAGTGGATGCCCGGTGGCGAGGTGCCCCGCGAGGGCGACCTGCTGACGAACCCGGCCTACGCGGCCGTCCTCGACGAGCTGGTCGCGGCCGGCGAGGCCCTCGGCCCCGACGCGTCCCGCGAGGCGAAGATCGAGGAGGCGCGGGTCGAGTGGGGCAGCGGACACGTCGCGCAGGCGATCGACGAGTTCGTCCGCACTCCGCACCGTCACTCGTCGGGCACCGACCACGCAGGTGTCGTCAAGGCCGCGGACCTCGCCGCGTTCCGCGCCACGACCGAACCGGCGACCACGATCGAGTTCCGGGGTCACACGATCGCCAAGACCGGCGCCTGGGGCCAGGGTCCCGCCCTGCTGCAGGTGCTGGCGCTGCTCGAGCCGCTCGACGACGAGCTGCTCGACCCCTCGACCGCGGACGGCGCCCACACCATCGTCGAGGCGCAGAAGCTCGCCATGGCCGATCGCGAGGCCTGGTACGGCCCCGGGGACGTGCCCCTCGAGACCCTCTTGTCCGCGGACTACGCCGACGCGCGCCGCGCTCTGATCGGCGACCGGGCGTCGCACGACCTGCGACCCGGCGACGTCCCCGGGCGCGAGCCGTTCGCCCTGCCCACGATGCGCACCGAGTACCTGCCTCCCGCGCTCAGCGAGGCACCCGCCGGTGTCGGGGAGCCCACGGTCGCCGCCCCCGGGCGGGCACAGGCCCCCGCCGCCGCCCCCGCCGCACCGGCCGAGGACGCCCCGCCGACCGGCACCGCGCCTCCTGCCGACCGTCTGGCCGAGCCGTTCACCGAGCCGACCGGCGAGACGCGGGGCGACACCTGCCACCTCGACGTCGTCGACCGCTGGGGCAACGTCGTCTCGGCGACCCCGTCGGGCGGCTGGCTGCAGTCGTCGCCGACGATCCCCGAGCTCGGCTTCTGCCTGGGCAGCCGGCTGCAGATGTCGTGGCTGGACGAGGGCACGGCGTCGACCCTCGAGCCGGGCACCCGCCCGCGCACGACGCTGACGCCCACGCTCGTGCTGAAGGACGGCGAGCCCGTCGTCGCGCTCGGGTCGCCCGGCGGCGACCAGCAGGACCAGTGGCAGCTGCTCTACCTGCTGCGCACGATCGTCGGCGGGTACACCCCGCAGCAGGCGATCGACGCCCCCGCGCTGCACACCACGTCGTTCCCCGGCAGCTTCTGGCCCCGCACCTGGGAGCCCGGGGGCGTCGTCGTCGAGGACCGCCTGGGCGACGACGTCATCGACGCGCTGGTCGCCCGCGGCCACGTCGTCACCCGCGCCGGCGGCTGGTCCCTGGGCCGGCTGTCGAGCGTCTCGCGAGACCCCGAGACCGGTGTGCTCTCCGCCGCCGCCAACCCCCGAGGAGCCCAGGCCTATGCCGCAGGACGCTGAGAACCCGACCTCCCCGTTGCTGAGCGTGCGCGACCTGCGCGTCTCGTTCGGCGACACCCCCGCCGTGCACGGCGTCGACCTCGACGTCCTGCCGGGCGAGCGGGTGGCGATCGTCGGCCAGTCCGGCTCGGGCAAGTCGACGGTGGTCGCGGCCATCCTTCGCCTGCTGCCCGGGGCCGGTCACATCACGGGCGGCACGATCGAGCTCGCGAGCCCCGACGGCAGCACCCTCGACCTCGCGCAGGCGACCGAGGCGCCCATGCGCCAGGTGCGCGGGGCGCGCATCGGCCTCGTGCCGCAGGACCCGTCGACCAACCTGAACCCGTCGATGAAGGTCGGCGCCCAGATCGCCGACGCGCTGCGCACCCACGGCCTCCGCGGCCACGACGAGGTACAGCGCCGCGTCGTCGCGCTGATGACCGAGGCGGGCATCCCCGAGGCCGAGCGCCGGGCGGGGCAGTTCCCGCACGAGTTCTCGGGCGGCATGCGCCAGCGCGTGCTCATCGCGATCGCCCTGGCCCGCGAGCCGCAGCTGTTGATCGCCGACGAGCCGACCAGCGCGCTCGACGTGACGGTGCAGCGGCAGATCCTCAACCACCTGCAGACGCTGGTCGAGAGCCGTGGCACGTCGCTGCTGTTCATCACGCACGACCTGGGGCTCGCCGCCGACCGCACCGACCGCATCGTCGTGATGCTCGAGGGTCGCGTCGTCGAGCAGGGCACGCCCGAGCAGATCCTGCGTCGCCCGCAGCACGAGTACACGAAGCGCCTCGTCGCGGCCGCGCCGACGCTGGCCTCGGCGACCGCCCTCCGTCGCGGCGAGGCCGTCCTCGACGACGCGACGGACGCGAAGGAGGCGCGGGTCGACTCGATCCTGACCGTCACCGACCTGGTCAAGGAGTTCCGCCTCCGTGGTCGCCGTGGTGAGCAGGTGCGGGCCGTCGACCACGTCTCGTTCGAGGTGCCGCGCGGCACCACGACGGCGATCGTGGGAGAGTCCGGCTCGGGCAAGACGACCGTGGCCCGCATCGTGCTCGGCCTCGAGTCGGCGACGAGCGGGTCGGCGCTGATCGACGGCGAGAGCATCACGGCGAGCCGGGGTGCGTCCCGTCGTGCGCTGCGTCGCCGGGTGCAGCCCGTCTTCCAGGACCCCTACGGTTCGCTCGACCCGTCGTACAGCGTCGAGCGGCTGATCGACGAGCCGTTGCGCATCTTCGGCGTCGGCGACCGGGCCTCCCGCAGGCAGCGGGTCGCCGAGCTGCTCGACCAGGTCGCCCTGCCCCGGTCGGTCGCCCAGAGCCGGCCGAACGAGCTGTCGGGCGGTCAGCGCCAGCGGGTGGCCATCGCGCGGGCGCTCGCGCTCGAGCCCGAGCTGCTCATCTGCGACGAGGCCGTCTCGGCCCTCGACGTGCTCGTCCAGGAGCAGATCCTCGAGCTGCTCGGCGACCTGCAGCGTCGGCTCGGCCTCAGCTACCTGTTCATCACGCACGACCTGGCGGTCGTGCGCCAGATCGCCCACGACGTGGTGGTGATGCGCAAGGGCGCCGTGGTCGAGCGCGGTAGCGTCGACGACATCTTCTTGTCGCCCCGTGCCGAGTACACGACCGAACTGTTGGGAGCCATCCCCGGTGCCAGCCTCGCCCTCTGAGGGCCCACCACCCGTCGTCCTCGTCGACGCCCTGCGTCGCGAGATCGTCGAGGGCACCCTCGTGCCGGGGACGCGCATCACCGAGGCCTCGGTCGCCCGCCGCCACGGCGTCTCGCGGGTCCCGGTGCGCGAGGCGCTGCGGGCGCTCGAGGCCGAAGGGTTCGTCGAGTCGACGCCCCACGTGGGCAGTCGGGTCGCGGCGATCCCGGTCGACGAGGCCGACGACCTCTTCGCCGTCCGCGAGGCCCTCGAGATCTCGACCGCCCGACGGGCCGCCCTGCGGGCACGCGAGCTGTTCGGCGAGCCCCGCCCGCCCGAGGACTGGTGGCGGACCCGGCGCGTGCTCGGGCAACTGCTCGACGACGGGGACGCCGCCGTCGAGGCCGGCGACCTCGACCGACTCGTCGAGCTCAACGACCGGTTCCACGTCGGTGTGGCGCAGCTGAGCGGGAGTGCCACGCTGGCGACCCTGCTGCGCCAGCTGTCGAACAAGATCGAGTGGCTGTACGCGCTCGACACCTTCTCGCGCGGCAAGCGGCTCTGGCCCGACCACCGCCGCATCCTCGCGGCGATCGACGCGGGCGACGAGGCCGGGGCCGCCGAGCTGATGGGCTGGCACGTCCGCGAGTCGCGCATCGGGTTCCTCGCCCGCACCGAGCCCGCCGACCGGGTGGCCGACCTGCGGGCCACGCCGCCCGCCCTGCCGCCGACGATCCCGACGCCGACGATCCCGACGCCGACGATCCCGACGACCTGACCCGCGCCTCCTCGGCTCGCCCCCACAGGGGCGTGCAGCGGGTGCACGTTCTCAGGCATCGGTCGGCGGGTCTCCTTACTGTTCTCGGTCATGGACGAACCTCCCTCTCACATGCCCTGGCCTCTCCCACGCCTGACCGCCCGTGCGGTCGTCACAGACGGGGAGGGGCGACATGGATGACTGGGTCATGGTCGGCATCGGCCTCGTGCTCACCGTCGGCACCGGCTTCTTCGTCGCGTCCGAGTTCTCGCTGGTCAACCTCGACCGCAACGAGCTGGAGGCGCGGCGCGACCGGGGCGAGAAACGTCTCGGTCCCACGATCAAGGCGTTACGCATCACCTCGACGCACCTCTCCGGCGCGCAGCTCGGCATCACGCTGACGACGCTGTTGACCGGGTACACCTTCGAACCCGCCATCAGCTCGATGCTGAGCGGCCCGCTCGACTCGCTCGGCATGCCGGCGACGGTCGTGCCGATCGTCGGCAGCATCACGGGCATCGTGCTCGCCACCCTCTTCTCGATGGTGGTCGGCGAGCTCGTGCCGAAGAACTTCGCCCTCGCGCTGCCGCTCGCCACCGCGAAGTTCGTCGTGCCGTTCCAGGCGGCGTTCACCACGGTGTTCAAGCCGCTCATCCTGCTGTTCAACAACACCGCCAACGCCGCCATCCGGGCCATGGGCATCGAGCCCAAGGAAGAGCTCTCGGGTGCCCGCTCGGCGGAAGAGCTGAGCTCGCTGGTGCGCCGGTCGGCCCTCGAGGGGCAGCTCGACCAGGACCACGCGACCCTGCTGGGGCGCACCCTGCGCTTCTCGCAGCACGACGCCTCCGAGGTGATGACGCCACGCGTCCGCATGACCACGATCGCCTCCACCGGGTCGGCCGCCGACATCGTCGAGGCCGCCCTGGCCTCGGGGTTCTCGCGGTTCCCCGTGATCGGCGACGACAGCGACGACATCGTCGGCGTCGTGCACGTGAAGCACGCGTTCGCCGTCCCGCTCGCCGAGCGCGCCTCCGTCGGCTCGACCGCGCTCATGCAGGAGGCGCGCTTCGTGCCCGAGAGCATGGGCACCGACTCGCTGCTCGGTCTGCTGCGCCACGGCGGCCTGCAGATGGCCGTGGTGCGTGACGAGTTCGGCGGCACCGCCGGCCTCGTGACCCTCGAGGACGTCGTCGAAGAACTGGTCGGCGAGCTCGAGGACGAGCACGACCGCGCCCGCGTGGGCATCGTGCGCCAGGCCGGCACCGTGCTCTTCGACGGTGCCCTCCGGCCCGACGAATTGGCCGACCGGGCCGGCATCCGCGTGCCCGACGACGGCGACTACGAGACGGTGGCCGGGTTCGTCATCGACCGCCTCGACCGCCTGCCCGAGGTGGGCGACGAGGTCGCCCTCGAGAGCGGCAGCGGCAGCCTGCGGGTCGAACGCGTCGCGAACGGACGCCTCGAGCGACTGCGCTTCGTTCCGGCCCCACCTGACGACGGCCTCGGCGCCGTCGCACCCACGACCGAGCACGACCGCGTCGTCGCCTCGCTGAGAGAAGGGGTGACCCGATGAACGAGTACCTGCCCGGCATCGTCTGGCTCGTCGTGCTGCTGGTCGTCAACGGATTCTTCGTCGGCGCCGAGTTCGCCGTCATCTCGGCCCGCCGCTCACAGATCGAGCCCCGTGCCGAGGCCGGCAGCAAGGCCGCCAAGAAGACCCTCTGGGCGATGGAGCACGCGACGCTCATGCTGGCCACCAGCCAGTTGGGCATCACCGTCTGCTCGCTCGTCATCTTGAACGTGTCCGAGCCGGCGATCCACCACCTGCTCGAGATCCCGCTCGGCCTCACCAGCCTCTCGGCCGAGGCGATCGGCGTCGTCGCGTTCGTCGTGGCGCTCGTGCTCGTGACCTTCTTGCACGTGGTCGTCGGCGAGATGATCCCGAAGAACCTGTCGTTCTCGGTGCCCGACCGGGCGGCGCTCGTCCTGGCGCCCCCGCTGGTCTTCGTGGCCACGGTCTTCAAGCCGGTCATCTGGTCGCTCAACGCGGTCGCCAACGGCATGCTGAGGCTCTTCCGGGTCGAGCCGAAGGACGAGGCGACGAGCTCGTACACCCTCGACGAGGTCGCCACGATCGTCCAGCAGTCGACCCGCGAGGGCACGCTGATGGACTCGTCGGGCACCCTGTCGGCGGCGTTCGAGTTCACCACCCGCAAGGTGCGCGACGTCGAGGTGCCCCTCGACGAGATGGTGCACCTGGCACCGGGGGCGACGCCGGCGGACGTGCAGCGTGCCGTGGCGGCCCGGGGGTACTCGCGGTACGTGCTCACCGACGGTGACGGTCAGCCCACGGGCTACCTGCACCTCAAGGACGTCATGGACCTCACCGACGACGGGTCCTTCGAGGCACCCGTGCCCGCGAAGCGCATCCGCCGCCTGGGCGCCGTGAGCCGCGACACCGACCTCGAGGACGCCCTGGCCTCGATGCGTCGGGTCGGCGCGCACGTGGCCCGATCCGTCTCGCCCGAGGGCGTCACCACCGGGGTGCTGTTCCTGGAGGACATCATCGAAGAGCTCGTCGGCGAGGTGGACGACGTCTCGGCGGTCTGACGGGTCGGCGGTCTGACGGACCGCCGGCCGGTCGGGCGTCCGCGCCCGACCGACCGGGCGCGGACGCTCAGTCGACGGGGCGGTGCCCGGGCAGGGCGTGCAGGTCTTCGGCGGCGAGTTCGGCCGCGATGGGGTCACCGGCCTCGGTCGCCTCGCGCAGGGCGACGAACGAGGCCGCCATCGAGTCCCAGTGCAGCACCTGCACGATGTTCGGCACGCGCAGCTTGTAGGCGAGGCCGTCGGTGACGTCGGTGCAGACCTTGACCAGGGCCGGATTGCCACAGTGGTCGACGTAGGTCGAGAAGAGCGCGATGGCGTGGGCGTTGAGGGCCGGGCCGTCCTCTCGGTCGAGATCGTCGAGGCAGACGTCGATCGCCCGGACGATCTCTCGCTTGACGGCGGACGGAAGGTCGGGCACCGCCAGGCGGACCGCTCCGCCGAAGAGCACGCCGAGGGTCTGGACCGCCTCGACGGCCTCTTCGGCCTTCGGCATCGCGACCTTCGTGTAGCGGTTCGGTGCCATCTCGACGAGGCCGGCGCGCACGAGGTCGCCGAGCGCCTCGCGGATCGGGGTGCGCGACACCTGCAGCCAGGCGATCAACTCGTCGTCGTGCAGGCGTTCGCCGGGTTCGAGCGTGCCGTCGATGATCGCGTCACGGATGCGGCTGCGGACCGTGTCTCGCAGCAGCTGTCGCTCGGCGGCAGGGGGAGTGACGGGAATCGGCATGCGGCCTCCTAGATGCTCGCGGGCGTGTGCCCGGCCAGCATCCTAATACGAAAACGTGGCATTTTGCCCGTTGGGCAGCGAAGTTCACATGTCAGTTCCGGCGGACCCGCCGAGGGCCGGGCACGACGAAGCCCCGCCTCCTCGACGGGGGCGGGGCTTCGCGACTCGGGTCGGCGCGGTTACTTCGCGGCGGCGGCCGAGGTCGCTGCGGGCACGTGCTGTGAGGCGACCTCGACGCCGTGCGAGTCGCGCAGGGTCGTCAGGGTCTGCTCGATCTCGTCGTCGCGCTGCTCGGTCGTCCAGCCGAGCGAGCCGGCCATGACGTCGGCGATCTCGGTGAGCAGCTCGATGGTGACGCCACCGACGAACGCCAGGTTCGTGCGGCGCAGCACGACGTCGGCCAGGTGGACGGCGTCCTCGTGCTCGGCGAAGAAGGCGATCTCGGCCGTGGTCAGCGTCGGGTCGGCCTCGAGGGCCTGTGACGGCTGGTCGAGCAGCACCTCGATGACGTCGGAGGCGCGGGTGCCGTACCGGGTCAGCAGACGGTCGACCTGGTCGCGGTCGAGCCCGTCGGCGTGGGCCGCGACCCACGTGGTGCGGGCGCCGTCGGTGGTGGGGAAGCCCTTGCCGCCGCCGATCGCCATGCCCGTCGTGTCGACCGAGCGCTTCACGCCGAGCTTCGTGGTCGCCTCGGTTGAGAGGTGGGCCGACAGGGCGCGGAACGTGGTCCACTTGCCGCCGACGAGGCTGAGGACGGTCGTGCCGGGCAGCTCGGCGACCTCGGTCTCGACGATGCGGTAGTCGCGGGACACGAAGCCCGCGGCGAGGTCGTCGTGCTTCGGCAGCGGGCGGACGCCCGAGTAGCGGTAGACGATGTGGCCGCGGTCGAGCGCGATGTCGGGGTAGACGTGCTTGACGAGGTCGAAGAAGTAGTCCACCTCTTCTTCGGTGCAGACGGCGGGCTCGGACATGTCGGCCTCGAGGTCGGTGGTGCCGATGAGCACCCGGCCCTTGAGCGGGTAGATCAGCACGATGCGGCCGTCGTTGTTCTCGAAGAAGATCTCACGACCGTTCGTGGCCTCGAGCAGTTCGGGGCTGTCGACGACGATGTGCGAACCCTTGGTGCCGCCCATGTACTGCGACTCGGCACCGAAGGCCTTGTTGGTCAGGTCGGTCCAGGGGCCCGAGGCGTTGATGACGACGTCGGCCCGGACCGTGAACTCGGTGCCGCTGACGACGTCGCGGAGGGTCACGCCGCCGTCGGCGGTGCCGACGGCCTCGAGGTAGTTCGCGCTGCGGGCGTTGTCGCCGGCGGCCAGGCCGTCCTTCAGCACGTCGAGCGCGAGACGCTCGGGCTCGTGCACCGACGCGTCGTAGTAGGTGCCGGTGTACTTCAGCGCCTTGTTGAGGTGGGGCATCTCGGCGAGGGCCTTCTTGCGACCGAGGAACTTGTGACGCGGCACCGAGCCGCCGTCGCGCGAGAACGAGTCGTACATTGTCATGCCGACCTTGATCAGCAACGCGCCGCGCTCCTTGGTGGAGCGCTGCTTGTGGGTCAGCATGCGCAACGGGGCGTTCATGATGCCGCTGAACGTCGAGAAGATCGGCATCGTGGTCTGCAGCGGCTTGACGTAGTGAGGGGCGATCTTCAGCAGCCCGTTGCGCTCCTCGACGCTCTCGCGGACGAGGCGGAACTCGCCGTTCTCGAGGTAGCGGATGCCGCCGTGGATCATGTGCGACGAGGCGGCGGACGCGCCCGAGGCGTAGTCGGCGCGTTCGACCAGCACGACGTCGACGCCCTGGAGGGCGAGGTCGCGGAAGGTCGCGATGCCGTTGATGCCACCGCCGACGACGAGCACCTGTGCCGTCGGGCGGTCGACGATGCGCTGCACGTTGGGACGGATCGAGTCTGTCTTCTTCGACATGGTCACTGCTTCTTTCGAGATGCGATGTCAGGTGGTGGTGACCGACTCGTCCTGCGGGCCGGTAGATTCATCGTCGTCCCGATGCACACAGGGTGCAACGGATCTGCACGAACGTGCAAGGAGGTCCCGTTGGCCGCTGGCGACACGTCCGAACGCACGCAGGAGGCCCTGCGTGCCGCGCATCTGTACTACATGCAGGACCTCACGATGGAGGCGATCGCGCACGAACTGCAGACGTCCCGGTCGTCGGTCTCGCGCCTCCTGAAGTCGGCTCGCGAGACCGGCCTCGTCGACATCCAGATCAAGTCACCCCTCGACCAGCCGACGGCCGTGGGCGAGGGGCTGCACCGGCGGTTCGGCGTGGTGGCGCACGTGGTCCCGGTGCCCGACCAGACGAGTGACGTCGACCGACTCGACCGGGTCGCGCTGTCGGCTGCACGAACGCTCACGCAGTACGTCGACTCGAACATGGTCGTCGGCGTCGCCTGGGGTTCCACCGTCAGCGCGGTCAGCCGGTACCTGGTGCCCAAGGCCACGCACAACACCGTCTTCGTCCAGCTGAACGGTGCGGCGAACACCCGCACCACGGGCATCGAGTACGCCAGCGAGATCCTGCGGCGGTTCGGTCACGCGTACGGCGCCCTGATCCAGCAGTTCCCCGTGCCGGCGTTCTTCGACGACCCGGCGACCAAGCGCGCCCTCTGGCGGGAGCGCAGCACCCGACGCGTCCTCTCGTTGCAGGGCGCCATGGACCTCGTCGTCTTCGGCGTCGGCTCGCGCGAGGCGCACGTGCCGAGCCACGTCTACTCGGGCGGGTACCTCGAGCAGAGCGACCACGACAGCCTCGGCCACGACCACGTGGTGGGCGACGTCGCGACCGTGTTCTTCCGCGAGGACGGCTCGTCGGCCGACATCGAGCTCAACCAGCGCGCCACCGGACCCGACCTGGCGACCATCCGGCGCACGCCGCGTCGCGTCTGCGTCGTCGCCGGCGAGGCCAAGGTCGTCAGCGTCCGCGGTGCGCTCGCCGCGGGCCTGGTCACCGACCTGATCCTCGACGAGGGGACCGCCAGGGCGCTGCTGGCCAGCTGAGCCGGTCTCGGCCCGGACGAGCAAACGCGGGTGGGGAGGCGCGGGTGGGGTACATCGCGCCAGCCGCGACCCAGCCCGCCCGCGTAGACGGGAGCAGTCGCACACCGGGCCCTCGAGGGGCCCCGAGAGGAGCATCACCATGGCAAGCACCGAACTCACCGGACGCCGCGTTCTCGCGATCGTCACCAACTACGGCGTCGAGCAGGACGAGCTCGTCGTCCCCGTCGCGAAGCTGCGCGAGCAGGGCGCCACCGTCGTCGTCGCCGGCGTCTCCACCGAGCCGATCGAGACGCTCGTCGGCGACAAGGACCCGGGCCAGACCGTCCGCCCCGACACGACCATCGCCGAGGTCGACGCCGCCGACCACGACCTCCTGCTCGTGCCCGGCGGCACCATCAACGCCGACACCCTGCGCACCGAGAGCGACGCCGTCGACCTGGTCAAGGCCTTCGCCGCGGCCGGCAAGCCGATCGCGGCCATCTGCCACGGCCCGTGGGCGCTCATCGAGGCGGGCCTCGTCACGGGCAAGGAACTGACCTCCTTCGCCTCGCTGCAGACCGACGTCCGCAACGCCGGCGGCACGTGGGTGGACCGCTCGGTCGTGACCGACGTCGAGCAGGGCTTCACGCTCGTCACGTCGCGTGACCCCGACGACCTCGACGACTTCGTGCGCGAGACCTCGACGGCCCTGGCCGCCACGGCCTGATCCGTCGTCCTCCGTCGCGGCGGGGTCCGTCGTCCTGATCCGGGGCGACGGACCCCGCCGCGGGTCTTTAATGGGACGTCGGGCCGACGTCGGTCCGTCCCCGGCGCTCCGGCGCCCATCCGGTCGAGAAGGAGGCGCGGTGAAACTCGGCAAGACGCGCAAGACCCCCTCGGAACCCGCGACGCCCGATCCCGCGGCCCTCGAGCGGGCCGTCGCCGAGGGTGTCCTCATCTCGCGTGCGGCCGCCGTGGTCTCGGTGGCCAACTCGATCGTCATCCGTGCCCTCCGCGACGACGAGCACTTCGACCACGAGCGCACCCGCGAGGCCGTGCGGACCGTCCTCGGTCGCCTCGCGGCGGAACAACGCGAGCAGAACGAACGCATCGGCGGCGAACGGGCGAAGGCCCTCAAGGCCAAGGGGCGGTCGCGACACCAGCACGACTACCGGCGCGGTGACGACGACACCCTGTGGTTCCGCGAGAAGACCTACACGGCCGTGGCCGACAGGCTGGACGAACTGCAGTCCGACGACGACTTCGTGGGCGGGATCGTCGCGGCGGCGGTGGACCGGGCGTGGGGCGACGTCGGAGCCGTGATCGTCACGAAGGTGTCGGCGGTCGAGGCGGTCGACCCGGCGTATCCCGACGAACGCGACCAGCGCCTCCGTGATCTCGTCGAGGTGGACCTCGCGCGGCTGATCGCCCAGCCCCCACCGGGGTCGGATGCACCGCGCCCGACCTGACGGGTGCGCTCGTCGGCCCCCGACCTGGGGCTGTCCCGGCTCGGCACCGAGACGAGACGATGTCTTGACACCGCTCGGCCCTCACCACGTGGAGCCCTCGTCGATCAGGCCACCGCTGTGGGAGGAACCCGGCATGAACCGTCTCGTGAGCCCGCTCGTCCGTGGCTTGATCCGACAGCGCAACCGCTGGTTCGACCGGCGCCTCGGACTGCCCCGGCCCGAGGGCGTCGCGCGTGCCCACGCCCCCGGCGTCGGCCCCGATCGCGTGCTCTTGTTCGGCAGCGGGCCCGCCGTCGGGTGGGGCGTCCGCAGCCACGACCTGGGACTCGCGGGTCATCTCGCGCGAGCGGTCTCGCAGGCCACCGGCCGGGGGGTCGACGTCGACGTCGTGGCCGACCCCGCGATGAGGACGGCGGACGCTCGGCGGGTGCTCGGAGACCGTGACCTCACGCGCTACGACGCCGTGGTCGTGGTGACCGGCATCAACGACGCCCTCGAGATGACCGACCTCACGAAGTGGCGGCGGGCGTTCGTCGACCTGCTCGTCCACATCGAGACCGAGACCGGAGGCGCGAGCAGCCCCGTCCTCGTCACGGGCGTCCAGGCGCCCAGCGAGGTGACGGTGTTCCACATCGCCGGCGGTGGGCTCGTCGACCGCCACGCGGCCGAGGTGAACGCGATCATCCACGACGTCTGCTCGACGCATCCCCGCGTGCACGTGCTCATGCCCCCGTCGCCGCTCTCGGGCCACGACGACCGGGACCAGCTGATCGCCAAGTACGCCCGCTGGGGCGAGGCGCAGGCCGAGATGCTCGCGCCCATGCTCGACGCGCAGATGTCGGCCGGCGGCGGCGTGGCGCGGGCGCGCCGACACGCCCCACAGGCCGAGGTCGACCGAGTCGAGGCGATCAGGGCCCTCGGCCTCCTCGACACCGACCCCGAGGAACGCTTCGACGACATCGTCGAGCGGGCCCGGACACTGCTCGGCGCGAGCGGGGCCGCGTTCTCGCTCGTCACCGCCGACCGCCACTGGAACAAGGCCCTCGCCGGGGGCGGTGATCGCGAGATGCCCATGGCCCTGTCGTTCTGCGCCCACACGGTCGCCGGCGGCCAGCCGTTCGTCGTCGAGGACGCCTGGGCCGACGAACGGTTCGGCGTCGAGGCGCCGGCCCGGTTCTACGCCGGCTACCCGGTCGAGAGTCCCGACGGCGTCCGCATCGGTGCACTCTGCGTCGCCGACCCCGAACCGCGCACGGTCGAGAGCGTCGACCTCGTCATGTTGCGCGAGCTCGCCCTCAGCGTGCAGCGCGAGCTCGCGAAGCAGGCCGTCGCCCGCGCCTGACCTTTTGTGTACACGAAGATGTACACCTTCTGCTCGTCCGGCAGCACCGGTCGACGGCTCGAGGCTGACAGGCACTGGACACGCGACACGCCCGGGATGTAGGTTCGGTCTTCCGCGCCGATCGACGGTGCGGACACGTCGGAACGACGAGACAGAGCACGAGAGGAGGCCGCGATGTCGTACGAAAGCACGCCGCGCCTCCTGAACCAGCAGCCATGCGACCGCAAGCCCGTCGAGGGCACGCCCCTTCGCGGGCGACGCTGGCTCTCTCTCGACCCCCTCCGCTAGGCCCGACGACGTCACCCGACGCCCCGAGCCCACGAGGCCCGGGGCGTTCTCCCGTCTCTTCGACACCGCAGGCTCGACGGCCGCGGCACGAGGGAACGTCCGCCCGCCCCGGACGACGACCCCCTCACAGAATCGAAAGGACCATGGAGAAGATCACGTCCCGGCTGTTCAGCTGGGCAAGCCTGCTCGAGGCGAACACCGAGCAGCAGGCACGGACGACGTCGACGATGCCGTTCATCTACCCGCACCTCGCCCTGATGCCCGACGCCCACCTCGGGCTGGGCGCCACCGTCGGGTCGGTCATCCCGACGCTCGGCGCCGTCATGCCGGCCGCCGTCGGCGTCGACATCGGCTGCGGCATGATCGCCGTGAAGACGCAGTTCGTCGCGGGTGACCTGCCCGCCGACCGGAAGCCCCTGCGCGAGGCGATCGAGCGCGCCGTCCCGACCTCGGCCGGTCGCGCCAACGCGAAGGTCGTGGCGACGGCCGAGCCGCGCGTATCCGAGTTGACCGCCCTGGCCGAGGCCGCGGGCTTCGACCCGTCGTCGTACGCGAAGACGTGGCAGCTGCAGGTGGGCTCGCTCGGCTCGGGCAACCACTTTATCGAGGTCAGCCTCGACGAGACCGACGCCGTGTGGCTCTTCCTGCACTCGGGCAGCCGAGGAGTCGGCAACAAGATCGCCCAGACGCACATCAAGGTCGCCCAGGCGGCCATGAAGCGGTGGTGGATCACGCTGCCCGACCCCGACCTCGCCTACCTCGTCGAGGGCACGCCCGAGTTCGACCGGTACGTCGCCGAGCTGCGGTGGGCCCAGCGGTTCGCCCTGCTGAACCGCGAGGAGATGATGGACCGCGTCGTGCGGCAGTTCGCCGACTGGGTCGGAGCACCCGTCGACGAGCAGGAGCGCATCAACTGCCACCACAACTTCACCCAGCAGGAGCGGCACTTCGGCAAGGACGTCTGGCTGTCGCGGAAGGGCGCCATCTCGGCTCGCGCCGGTGAGCCGGGGCTGATCCCGGGGTCGATGGGCACCGCGTCGTACGTCGTCGAGGGACGGGGCGACCCGGTCGCCCTGCAGTCGTCCCCGCACGGTGCGGGTCGCGCCTACTCGCGGAGCGCCGCGCGGAAGACCTTCACGCACGAGCAGCTGCGCGAGGCCATGACGGGCATCGAGTACCGCGACACCGACGCGTTCCTCGACGAGATCCCCGCGGCGTACAAGCCGATCGACCAGGTGATGGCCGACGCCGCGTCGCTCGTGACGATCCGCCACACGCTGCGGCAGATCGTCAACGTCAAGGGCGACTGACACCGGCGCCCGCAGGCGGGGCCGGCGGTGCAGACTCGGACCATGAGTGCTGCACCGCTGGTCACGCCCGACGGGCGGTACCTCGTGGTCCGCGGCCGGCTGTGGCGCCGGACCGATCCGCGCCTCGACGAGGCGACCCGCGCCTCCTTGGTCCACGAGCTGATGGAGGCGCGGCGCGCGAAGAAGACGGCGCTGGCCGCCGACGACGCTGCCGCCGTCGAGGACGCCCGGGCCCGGGTCGACGCCGCCAAGACGTCGCTCGGCGAACGCGGACCGGTGTGGTGGGACGACGACGCCCCCGACGAGACCCGCCGCATGGCGCGGAACACTCGCTACGCCGACTGGTTCGCCGGCGTCGAGGCCGACGCCGCCACGAGCTGAACACTGCGCCGCGAGGTGCCCTCCGCACCACGAAGTGGACACCGCGCCACGAGAAAACGCGGTGCGGTGTCCACTTCGTGGTGTGGTGCCGTGTGATGCGGTGCGCGGGCGGTCGGCCCGCCGCGGGTGCGGCTAGCGGCCCTGGCGCTTCTTAAACGGCTTGGGCTGACCCTTGACGGCGGGGGTGCGGCCCTTGCCCTTGGACGCCTTGGCCTTGCCGCCCGCCGGCGGGGGTGGCGGCGGCGTCGGGGTGGACGGGCTCGCCAACTCGTCTTCGGCGACGACCACCGCCGCCTTGCCGGCCTTGGTCAGCCGGTAGGGCGTGGCGTCGCGGTCGAACAGCTTCGCGCCGAATTCGAGCTCGAGCGCCTCGATGGACGACTCGAGCTTCTGTCGCGAGATGCCGAGCTTGTCCGCCGCGACCGGGAAGTGCAGCACGTCGGCCGCGACCAGGAAGTGTCTCAGGTGGCTGGTCTTCACGCCGTGGCGACCGAACCGCCGGAGGAGCCGCCGCCGACCGAGTCCGCGCGGATGCCCAGGCCGTCGAGGGCCTTCTGGAAGATCGTCAGACCGCTCATGCCCGGCAGGTTCGAGATGTTCTGGTCGAGCTTGACGGCGGCCTTGCGGCCGTCCTCGCCGCTCATCAGCTGGCCGAAGACGAACTTGACGTCGTCGACCTCCATGATCGACGAGCCGACGGGGGCCCAGACCTTCGACAGCAGGAAGCGCGTCAGCTTCTGGGCCTTCTTGCTCGCGAGCAGACGCTCACGGGCCTGCGAGACGTAGAACGCGACGTGGCGGGCCTCTTGCTTGGCGATGCGCTTCAGCAACTCGGCCAGGACCGGGTCCTGTTCAAGCTCGGCCATCCGCTTGTAGGCCGACACGGCCGAGTACTCGTTGGCCGCGCCCCACGACATGTGGACGGCGACGAAGTCCGAGCCGACGATCTTGCCGAGCAGGCCCTGCTTGACCGGGTCGAGGCGCTCGCGCCAGCCGAGCTTGAGGCGGTTGGCCCGCAGCTGGTCGTAGTCGACCGTGATGCCGTGCACCTCGAGGATGGCGGCGAGGGCCTCGCCGTGCCAGAACTCTTCGCGGTTCCACATCGTCATGAACGTGGTCATCTCGTTCTCTTTGTGAGAAGGAGTCGTGAGCAGGTCACGGGTGTAGCAGACCGTGTGGTACTCGACGTCGGCCATGTAGCGCAGCGTCCGCAGCGAGTCCGCCGACAGCGGGTTCTTGCGGAAGTGGTCGAGGTCGAGGTCGTCCCAGCTCAGTCGTTCGGAGGTCGCGGCGAACTTGTCGATGTCGAAGGCCATGTGATGTCAGGAGGCGCGGGTTCAGACCCTGCCTCCGTCTCCTTTCGCTGTGGTGCTGCTGGTGCCGCTCGTGGTGCTGGTGCCGCTTCTGCCGTGGGGGCCGCTGCGAGTCCAATCGCGGATGCTCCATCTTCTTCGGAGCGCCTCGCGTGCCAGATTGCTGTCGGGGTTGACCGCGTTCGGGTGCCCGACCATCTCGAGCCAGGCGAGGTCGGCGAACGAGTCACCATAACCGTACGACCCCGAGAGATCGATGTCGTTCGCCTGGGCGTACTGGCGCAGCCAGGCGGCGCGGGCCTCGTCGACCAGCGGGGGCTGTGCGAGGTAGCCGGTGTAGACGCCGCTGCGCTGGTGCATCGTGCTGGCGACGACGTCGTCGAAGAGGTGCGCCAGGGGAGTCGTCAGGGTGTCGATCGAGCCCGTGACCAGCACGGTGCGGTGCCCGGCGGCGCGGTGCTCGGCGAGGCGGGCGAGGGCGTCGGGGAGGGTGTGGCGCAGCACGGTGTCGGCGTAGCCGCGCGACCGCACGACGCCCGAGAGCCGCGCGACGGGCATGCCCTCGTACCGCCGCGAGAACGTGCGGATGAACTCGCCGCGGTCGCGACCCTCGGCCCGCAGGTAGCGCGGCAGCGAGGTGAGCAGGCTGGCGACCTCGCCGGGCCAGGCGGCCTTGCGGAACCCGGCCGAGCGCACCCAGAGGTACTGCTCGACGATGTTGCTGTCGAGGACGGTGCCCTCGAGGTCGAACACGGCGACGACGTCGTCGCGCCGCGGCAGGGCCCGCGTGTCGGCGACGGCGGCCGACGCGGCGGGTCGCACCGAGAACGCCCGGGTCATGGCGGTGATGGACGGGAAGTGCACCTCTTGGAAGTAGGCCTCCCAGTCGACGTCGGTGACGTCGAAGCCGATGTCGGCGGGGGAGCCCGCCGGGAGTCCGGCGTGCAGGGCCCGCGTGCGGCGGTCGTCGAAGATGATCTCGGACTGCACGTAGTGGCGGTAGAGGTCGGTCAGGCTCTGCAGCGACTCGAGGTCGGCCCGACGGGTCTGCACCCCGGCCAGCGCCGTTCGGGTGCGGAGCGTGCTCGGCAGCCGGGTGAGCACGGCCTCGCGGACGTCGTTGACGCGGTTCGCGGTGCGGATGGCGCCCTCGACCTTGCGCACGCCCGGGAAGTTCCAGTGCGGCGCCTCGATCGACGAGTGCTCGTCGCGGGGCAGCGGGTTCGCCGTGAAGAACGCCTTCAGGTTCTCGAACATGCGCAGGATCGAGAACGGGTTGCTGCCGCCCGAGCTGGCGTGGAAGTACTGGGGGCTGCCGGCTTCGACCGGGTTCGCGGCGACGGCGAGGATGACGTTGACGACGTAGTCGACCGGGATCACGTCGAGCACGCTGTCGGGCACCCCGGGGAACTCGGGCAGCAGTCCGCGGGCGTACGACATGATCAGCGGGTCGGCGACCTTGAAGCCGTCGATCCAGCCGGGGTAGGGGTGTCGGTGGGCGCTCTCGACGATCGCCGGTCGGACCACCGACAGGCGGTGCCCGGCCTCGGCCCAGAGTTCTTCCGCGGCGCGCTCGGCGAAGGCCTTGGTCAGCGTGTAGACGTCGGTCCAGCCGAGCGTCTCGGCCCGGGTGCGCCCGTAGTCGACGAGACGGGCCTTGACCCAGGCGACCCGCGCCTCCTCGGCGGCCGCGGCGACCGCCTGCGGGCCGGTCTTGCCGTGCGCCGCGCGACCCTGGGCGAGGAAGGTGCGCAGCGTCTCGGGCTGGCGCGAGGCGGCCTCGACACGGGCGCGCGCATCGCCGGCGGCGGCCCGTTCGACACGCCAGTCGACGGTGTGGCCGAGCGACGCCTCGGGGAACACGCCCTTGCGGATGCCGCCGACGTAGGCCGTCGACACGTGCACGACGTGTGGGTCGGTGCCCGTCTTGCGAAGGGCTTCGTACAGCCCGACCGCTCCGCCGACGTTGGTCTCGAAGGCCTGGTCGATCGGCGGGTCGAAGGACACCGTGGACGCACTGTGGATGACGACGTCGAGGTCGCCGGGCAGGTCGGGCAGGTCGCCGAGACCGCTCTCGATCACCCGGAGCCGCTCGGCGAGGGCCTTCTCGACGCCCTCGGGCCCGACCGCCTCACGCCACGACGAGAAGACCGGCTTCTTCAGCAGGTGCCGCAGACGCCCCTCGGCCGAGGTGCCGGCCTTGGGGCGGATGAGGAGCGTGACCGTCGTGCCGGGGTGCGACGAGAGCAGACGCTCGAGGATCGCCTGGCCGACGAAACCGGTGCCGCCGGTCAGCAGGACGTGCGAGCCGCCGAGGTCGACGCGGGTGGCGCCCGGGGTCTGGTCGGGCAGCGCGAGGCCGGGGGAGGAGCTCATGCGGTCAGCTTTCTGGTCACGGCCGCGCCGACGGTGGCGTCCAGGCCCGGCAGGTCGGCGACGAGCGCCCCCACGCGGTCGGCACGCAGGTGGCCCTCGGCCCCGCCGAACACGGTGGCGTCGAAGAAGGTGCGCTCGGAGTCGGCGCGCTCGACGGCGCCGATCGGCCAGACGGCCGTCAGCAGGGAGGCGCGGGTCATCTTCACCGAGCGGCGCGAGTCGCGCAGACGCCAGTCGGCCTCGCTGGCGAAGAACTGCTCGTGGCGGGCCTTCACGACCCGGGCACGATCGACGACGGTGGTCAGCGTGGGGTGCGCCGCGAGCTCGACGAGGCGGTCGTATGCCTCTCGGAGCACCCACTCGTCGACGGCACCCGTCGTCGTGTGCACGGCGACGATGGGGGACCCGACGGTGATCGCCTGGAGGGCCCGGGTGATCGGGCCACGGCGCTCGACGGCCTCGGAGGCGGCGTGCCGCTTCGGGCCCTCGGGCACGTCACGGTTGCGGGGCTCGCGGTGGGCCTCGAGGACCGCGTCGAGCGCGTCGGCGAGCCAGAACTTCTCGAACGCCCACGTCACGAGGAACGCGGTGACCCTCGTGTCCTTGTGGGTGGCCGTGACCAGGAGGTTGCGCAGGTTCTCCATCGTGGCGCTCTCGAGCCGGCCGAGGTGGCGGACGAGGCGAAGGGCGTCCGGGCCGAGGGGCGTGTCGGCGAAGCCGGACAGGTCGAGGTCGGGACGCCAGTTGCCCTGGGCCGTCTTGGTGAACTCGCGGATGTCGAAGTCGGGGTCGGCGCGCGGGGCATCTCTGGTCGTCATGACAGGTGGACCTCCGGGGCAGAAATGGACGAGGCGAGAAGGGCCTCGAACGGGTCTCGATGCGCGCAGTCTGCTCTCAGCACCGTATCGTAAGCGGCATGGCTGTAGCGCTCGTCACCGGGGGCACGTCCGGCATCGGAGCCGAATTCGCCCGCCAACTCTCCATGCGCGGCTGGGACATCGTCCTGGTCGCGCGTGACCTCACCCGACTCGACGAGACGGCGACCGCTCTGCGCGCGCTCGGCCGTGACGTCGAGGTGCTCGCGGCCGACCTCGGCGACCGTCGAGACGTCGACCGGGTGGCCGAACGGCTGGCCGATCCGACCCGCCCCGTCGACCTGCTGGTGAACAATGCCGGTTTCGGCATGCACACCCCGCTGACCTCCACCGACGTCGCCGCGCACGACCTCGCGTTCGAGGTCATGTGCCGGGCCGTGCTCGTCCTCTCGGGTGCCGCCGCCCGGTCCATGCGTGAGCGCGGCCGCGGCCGCATCGTCAACGTGTCGAGCACCGCGGGCCTGATGGCCATGGGCAGCTACTCGGCGATCAAGGCGTGGGTGACGTCGTACAGCGAGGGCCTCTCGGTCGAGCTCAAGGGCACCGGGGTGGGCGTCACGGCCCTGCTGCCGGGCTGGGTGCGGACGGAGTTCCATCAGCGGGCCGGCATAAAGTCGTCGTCCATACCCAACGCCCTGTGGCTCAGCACCGAACAACTCGTCGTCGCGTGCCTGCGCGACGTCGACAAAGGCAAGGTGATCTCCATGCCCACGCTTCGGTACAAGGTGCTGATGGGATTGGTCCGGCACGCTCCGAAGGGCGCCGTCCGCGCCGCGTCGGCTGCCATCTCGTCGAGCCGCCGCAAGCCGGTGGAGCAGTGAGCGCGAAGAACGACGGGGAGCGGCGCCGCGAGCACGCCCGCCTCGACGCCGTGGCCCAGCGGGTCGACGACGTCCGCGCCGACGTCGCCCACCGTGCCGGTGACGTCGCGCAGCGCGCCGGCGGTGTGGCCAGCGACGTCCGCGACCGCTTCAGCTCGCGGCGGCACGCGATGGCCCGCTACGTCGCGCAGCGCATGCTGCTCAAGCCGACCATCTGGTCGATCACCGACGTGACGGTCATCGACCGCGACCGGGTCGAGGGGCTCGCCGGCGGCTTCATCGTCGTCGCCAACCACTCGAGCCACCTGGACGCCCCGCTCATCCTCGGCGCCCTGCCCCGCAAGCTGGCGCGGTACCTCGCCACCGGCGCCGCGGCCGACTACTTCTTCGACGTGCCCTGGCGCCGTCAGCTGACCGAACTGTTCTTCAACGCGTTCCCGGTGCAGCGGGGCTCGGGGACGCCGGCCTCCGCGGTCGACGCGACCCGCGCCTCCTCGTCCGGTGCGTCGGCGGGGTCGACGCCGCAGAGCTCCGCCCGTCGGCGGGCCGCGGCGAAGGCGGCCGCCCGGGGGCGCCAGGGGCAGCCCACCGTCAGCGCTCGGTCGTTGCTCCAGCGCGGCTACCCCGTGCTGGTGTTCCCCGAGGGCACGCGCTCGAAGGACGGCACGGTCGCCGCGTTCAAGCCCGGTGCCGCCGCGCTCGCGTCCGCCTGCGGCGTGCCGGTGGTCCCCCTCGCCCTGATCGGAGCGAACATCGCCCAGCCCCGAGGGCGCAGCTGGCCCCGGCCCGGCCGACTTCCCGTCGGCGTCGCGTTCGGCGACCCGATGCGGCCCCACGACGGCGAATCCGTCACCGACTTCTCGACGCGCGTGCGCACCGAGATCCTGCGTCTGAAGGACGCCAACACCGCCCGCATCCTGGGCTCGTCAGACCCGCTCGAAGGAGAACGCCCGTGACCGACGTCCAACAGAAGAAGAGCTCCGCCGTCGACGGCGTCAAGCACATGAAGTGGTGGGGCTGGGGCGTCGAGGGCGTCGCGTTCCACCACGACGACAAGCCTGCCTTCGCCCCCTTCGTCAAGAAGATCGTGGGCGTCGAGCTGTCCCAGGGGCACGACACCGGCCTCTCGTTCGACGACCTCGACGTGCCCGCCTCCCGGGCCGGCACCGAGGTGCTCGACTCGCTCGTCCAGATCGTGGGCGACGGCCAGGTCGTCACCGACGACCACGACCGGGTCGTCCACACCTACGGCAAGAGCATCCGCGACCTCATCCGCATCCGTGCGGGGCGTCTCGACCGCGTGCCCGACGTCGTGGTCTACCCCGCCGACGAGGACGAGATCCAGCAGATCGTCGACCTGGCCGTCGCCAGCGACGTCGTGCTCATCCCGTTCGGCGGCGGCAGCAACATCGTCGGCAGCCTCGAGCCCCTGCCCGCAGAAGAGCGCACGGTCGTCTCGCTCGACATGGGTCGCCTCGACAAGGTGCTCGACATCGACGAGGACGGTGGGCTGGCGCGCATCCAGGCCGGTGGCCAGGGCCCCGACCTCGAAGAGCAGCTGAACGCCCGCGGCTGGACCCTCGGGCACTTCCCGGACAGCTTCACCCACTCGACCATGGGCGGCTGGGTCGCCACCCGCTCGTCGGGCATGCAGAGCGACAAGTACGGCGACATCGCCGACATCACGAAGGGCCTGCGGGTCGTGCGCCCCGGTGGCGTGCTCTCGATCCGCGCCGTGCCGAGCGCGTCGACCGGTCCGTCGCTGCGCGAGATGATCATCGGCAGCGAGGGGCGTCTCGGCGTCATCACCGAGGTCACCGCCCAGGTGCACCGCCTGCCCGAGAAGCGCGAGATCCTCGCCTACCTGTTCCCGTCGTGGCACGACGGCCTCGCCGCCATGCAGGCCATCGCCGAGAGCGACGCGCACCCGTCGGTCACCCGCGTCAGCGACGCACACGAGACGGCGTTCTCGTTCGCCACCTCGAAGCCGGGCAAGGGCATCTCGCAGAAGGTCACCGACCTGCTGCCGACGATCCTGAAGGCCAAGGGCTGGGACGTCGACGCCATGTGCCTGTCGTTCATCGGCTACGAGGGCAGCCCCGAGCACGTCGCCCACACCCAGAAGGCCGTCGCCAAGATCGTCAAGGCGAACAAGGGCATGAGCGTCGGCAAGGGGCCGGGCAAGCTCTACGACCAGAAGAAGTTCGACACGCCCTACCTGCGCGACTTCTTCATGGACCACGGAGGCGCGGCGGACGTCTCCGAGACCGCCGCCCCCTGGTCGAAGCTGCGCCTCGTCTCGTCGCGCGTCTACGCCGCGGCGAACCAGGCGTTCGACAGCATCGGCAAGCAGGGCTGGATCATGGGCCACCTGTCGCACTCGTACCACTCGGGGGCGTGCCTGTACTTCACCTTCGCGTTCGAGCACGGTGACGACGCCGAGGCCGAGTACGACGTGGTCAAGCACGCCATCCAGCAGGCGTTCATCGACACCGGGGCGACCGTCTCGCACCACCACGGCGTCGGGCTCGAGCACCAGCCGTGGCTCGCGCAGGACGTCTCGCCCGAGGGCGTGGCCGTCATGCAGGGGCTGTTCGACTCGGCCGACCCGGGACGCGTGTTCAACCCCGGGAAGGTGACGGGCGCGTAGTCCCGCGCCGCGCCTCCCGCGCTGCCGCGCCTCCCGCGCCGGCCCACCCCGCCACGAAGTAAACAACCCGCCACGCAAACGTGTGGCGGGTTGTTTACTTCGTGGCGGGGTGATGCACGAGGCGGTGTCGGCGACACCTCGGGCACAGACGTCGGACGGCGTGATGCCTCCACAGGCCACGGGCGCTCACGAGCGGGCCAACAATCGGTGCGTGACGCTCGGGGCATGTCGTCGGAACCGCTGCCCGCCATCACGTTCGTGTCGACCCATGGCACCCACAGTCGCGAGGCCGAAGCGCTCAGGCGGGACGCCCGGCGGGGTCTTGCCGTCCGGGTGCATCCCGGGGCCTACGTGACCAGCGAGGACTGGACCCAGCTGTCGGCGCGCGACCGTCAGCTCGTCAGGGTCCGTGCCGTCCTGGCGGGGATGCCTCCGGGCACCGTCGTGTCGCACGAGTCGGCCGTGGCAGTCCTCGGGCTGCCCTCCGTCCGAGGTGCGGGGACGCGGGTCCACGTCCTGGACCCGCGTCGGGATCGGGTGCGGACGAGCGAGCGCGTGGTCCGACATCCGGGCCCGACGAACGCTGAGGACGTCGTCGAGGTCGAGGGCGTGCTGACCACGTCCGAGACGCGCACGACCGTCGACATCGCCCGTGGCCGTCCGTTCGCCGACGGTGTGCTGTGCGCCGATGCGGTTCTCCGTCGAGCGGCTGAGCGGGCCGGATGCTTCGGGTGGCGAGGATCGAGCACCCGGGACACGTACGAGGAGCACCGTGCCCGGGTCGAACTCGCTGCGGCCGCCGTCCGTGACGAGCTCTCGTCGCGCCTGGACTCGGCGGCCGGGGTGCGTGGGCTCGAGGCCGGTCGGCGAGTGACGTCGTTCGCCTCGCCCTGGGCCGAGAACGGTGGTGAGTCGTTGTGCCGTGTCGCGCTGCTCGAGATCGGAGCCCCGGCTCCGTCGCTGCAGGTCGAGTTCCACGATGCGCAGGGCCTGGCCGGCAGATGCGACTTCGTGTTCGGCAGCTCGGTGCTCGAGTTCGACGGCAAGGTCAAATACGACCACGCGGCGGTGCGAGGCGGTCTGGCTCCGTCAGCGGTGGTGAAGGCGGAGAAGGCACGAGAGAGGCGGCTGACCCGCACGGGCGAGGTCGTTCGCATCGGCCGATGCGACGCCGACGACGTCCGGGAGCGCGCACCACTCGCGCAGATCATGCGAGACCTCGGTGTGTCGTTGCGGCGTCGGTCATGACGTGCGGTGCGCGGCGCCAGGCGGGGCGGGGCATGGCTGCGCCGGGTCGGGCCAGGGCGGGCCGGGGGGAAGGAAGCACGCCGCCACGAAGTAAACAGAACGCCATCGGATTGTGTGGCGGGATGTTTACATCGTGGCGGGCTGGCGGGCTGGCGGGCTGGCGGGCTGGGACGCACAGGTCGCTCGAGGACGCACAGGGGGACGGCGCAGGGCGGCTGCCTAAGATGAGCATCGATCCGTCCGCAGAGACCCGTTCACGGAAGAGACCCGCGCATGCCCGGAATCCACGCCGACATCACTTCGGCCTTCGGCAACACCCCGCTCGTCAAGCTCAACTCGCTGCCCGCCGAGGGCGGGGCCGAGGTGCTGGCCAAGCTCGAGTTCTACAACCCGGGTGCCAGCGTGAAGGACCGCCTCGGCGTCGCCATCGTCGACGCGGCCGAGGCGTCCGGCGACCTCAAGCCCGGCGGCACGATCGTCGAGGGCTCGAGCGGCAACACCGGCATCTCGCTGGCCCTGGTCGGCGCCGCCCGCGGCTACCAGGTGATCGTCACGATGCCCGAGACGATGAGCGTCGAACGACGCACCGTCATGAAGGCCTACGGCGCGAAGATCGTGCTGACCCCCGGCCCCGAGGGCATGAAGGGCGCCGTCGAGCGGGCGAAGCAGATCGCCGCCGAGACCGAGAACGCGATCTGGGCGCAGCAGTTCGAGACCCGGGCCAACGCCGAGATCCACCGGCGCACGACCGCACCCGAGATCCTGCGCGACACCGACGGGAAGATCGACTTCTTCGTCGCGGGCGTCGGCACGGGCGGCACGATCACGGGCGTCGGCCAGGTGCTGCACGAGAAGGTCCCCGGCGTGAAGGTCGTCGCCGTCGAGCCCGCCGACTCGCCCTTGCTGAGCGAGGGCAAGGCCGGGCCGCACAAGATCCAGGGCATCGGGGCGAACTTCGTGCCCGAGGTGCTCGACCGCTCGCAGATCGACGAGGTGTTCCCCGTGCAGCTCGACGACGCCCTGCGCGTCGCGCGCGACCTGGCCACGAGAGAGGGCATCCTCTCGGGCATCTCGTCCGGCGCCATCGTCCACGCCGCACTCGAGATCGCGAAGCGGCCCGAGAACGCCGGCAAGCGCATCGTCGCGATCGTCTGCGACACCGGAGAGCGCTACCTGTCGACCGTGCTGTTCCAGGACCTCGCGGACGCCTAGGTGCAGCTGGTCGCCCGCCTCCGCGAAGACCTCGACACCGTCCGGAGGCGCGACCCGGCTGCCCGAGGACGCGTCGAGACCGCTCTGGTCTACTCGGGCCTGCACGCGGTGTGGGCGCACCGCGTGACCTCGCGACTGTGGCGTGCGGGGCCGGCACCGCGCCTCCTCGGCTCACGGTTCGTCGCCCGTCTGCTCTCGCAGGTGGCCCGGACGCTGACCGGCGTCGAGATCCACCCCGGGGCGCGCCTCGGGGCCCGCCTGTTCATCGACCACGGCATGGGCGTCGTGATCGGCGAGACGGCGGTGGTCGGTGACGACTGCACGATCTTCCACGGCGTGACCCTCGGCGGCAAGGGACGAGGAGGCGCGCTCGGCCGCCGACACCCCACCGTCGGTGACGGCGTGATGATCGGTGCCGGGGCCGCCGTGCTCGGCGGCGTCACCGTGGGCAGCGGCAGCGTCGTCGGGGCCAACGCCGTCGTGACGAAAGACGTCCCGCCCGGGTCCGTCGCGGTGGGCGTGCCCGCGATCGCCCGGCCGCGCGCCGAGGCCTGAGCCTGCCCCGACCGGGTCCTGCGCGGCGAGCCCGCCTCAGCGGCGAGCCCGGCTCAGTGGCGAGGCTCCCAGCGGAACAGTCGCATCCCCGCGACGACGGCCAGCGCGGCCCAGACCAGCGTGGGGGCGAGCAGCACCGGGACGACCGACAGGTCGCCGCCGTTCCAGGCGAGCACGGCGAGCTCCATGAGTCCGCCTCCGGGCAGCAGCCGCTTCAGCCAGAGCAGGTCGTCGGCACCGGTGAGCGTCCACCAGATGGCGACGCCGAGCGTGACCATGAAGATCGGCATGGTCGTGTACTGCGCGTGCTCGGGTGAGGTGCTGAAGCCGGCCGTCGCGAACGCGAATCCGGCGAACATGACCTCGGCGATGATCACGGCGGCGATCACCAACGCCGGGTTCACCGGTGGTTCGCGCACGGCGAGGACCCCGAGCACGATCACGAGCTGCGCGAGGCTGACCGCCATGGCGGGGAGCACGAGTCCGCCGATGATGCCGGCGTCGCCCACCGAGCCGCTGCGCAGTCGCTTCAGGTAGAGCGACTGTCGACGGGCCGCGAGCGTCGTCGTCGCGGTGATGTAGACGCCGAGGCCGACCATGCCCACGATCTGCACGCCCGCGAGCATGCCGCCCGTGCCGTAGACGTCGAACAGGAACGTGCCGGCTCCGAACGCCAGGGGCAACAGCAGGGCCGAGAGCGCGACGGTGCGGTTGCGCACGAGCATGCGCAACTCGGCGACGCCGATGGCGACCGGACCCGAACGCTTCGAGCCGGAGGGAGAGGTACCCACGGGCCCGGTCGGACCCGTCGAGGCGGGGGAGGCGGTGACGGCGGAAGTCATGAGGAGTCCTTTCGGGGACGGCGGATCGAGGGGTTCAGGAGGCGCGGCCGAGGTCACGGAACACGTCGTCGAGTCCCGACTCGTGCACGGTGAAGCGGGCCAGGGTGTGGTCGGCGTCGGCCGCCCAGCGCAGCAGCGTCGCGACGTCCCGCTGGGCGTCGTCGGTCTCGACGACCACGAGATCGTTCTCGGTGCGGGTGATCGGCAACGGCAGGTCGTCGATCGCCGCGGGGGCGACGAACCGGATGCTCGTCGTGCTCCCGGCCGTCAGGCCGGCGACCGTGCCCTCGCGGCGGATCGTGCCCGCGTGCATCAGGCCGATGCGGTCGGCGTTCTCGGCGGCCTCCTCGAGGTAGTGGGTCGTCAGGACGAAGGTGACCCCCGCCTCCCGCAGTCCGGTGACGACGGCCCAGAGGGCGTCGCGGGCAGCCGGGTCGAGGCCGGTCGTCGGCTCGTCGAGGAAGACCAGCTCGGGGGTGCCCCAGACGGCGGCGGCGAAGTCGACGCGGCGGCGCTCGCCGCCCGACAGCTGGGCGACACGGGCGCGGGCCTTGTGGTCGATGCCGACCAGGCCGAGCACCCGGTCGACGTCGTCGTCGCGCCCCGAGACGGCCCCCGACAGCAGGACGCTCTCGCGGACGGTCAGTTCAGGGGCGAGGCCGGAGTCCTGCAGCATCATGCCGATGCGGGGGCGCGTGCGGCGACGGTCGGTCGGGTCGCTCCCCAGCACCTGGACGGTGCCGCTGGTGGCCTCACGATGACCTTCGAGCACCTCGAGGGTCGTGGTCTTGCCGGCTCCGTTGGTGCCGAGCAGTGCGTACAGCTCACCTCGACGCACCGTGAGGTCGACGCCGTCGACCGCGGTGAACGAACCGTACGAGCAGGTGAGGCCCCGCGTCGAGATCACGGTGTCGGCCTCCTCCGCCGGATCGCGGGTGACGGCCGGTCGGGGCGTGGTGTCGGTGGAGTTCGTCATGGCATCGACGATCTCGCGTTCGGCGCAGCCGTCGTAGTGCCACCGCGCCACCAGTTCCGTGTGACATCGGTCACGTGCAGGCGTGACATCGGGCAGGCCCGTCCGCGTGGGCACTCCGTTAGCGTGGGTCCATGCCCCGCCGTACGCTGCCCGCTCGCACCGCGAGCCTCGTCACGGGCTCCCGACTGCCACCTCTGGCGCGCATGCGGCGATACGTGACCTGGTCGTTCGTCGGGTTGGCCGCGTTCTACACGGTGGTCTTCGGCACGATCCTGGTCGTCGAGGGGGCCTCGCCCACGCTCGTGGCCGCCGTCGGCGCCGTGGGTGCGCTGGTCACCGCTCAGTCGTTCTTCTGGGAGCGCCGAGGCCCGTGGTGGCTGACCGCCTCCACCCTGGTCACGTCGTACGGTCTCTGGCTGACGGTGCTCCTGGGCGGGCAGAACTTCGTGGTGCTGTTCTTCTTTGGCATCACGCTCGGCTACGTCACCACGACCGCGCCGCTCGCCGCTCCGCGCTGGCTCGTCGCCGGCCTCGTGCTCGCCCTGGTGCCGGTGGTGCTCACCTCGGCCGACGATCCGCCCGTGCTGGTGGCTCAGATCGTGGCCGTCGTGCTCGCCGTGCTCGCGATGTACGGCGTCTGTCGCCTGAACCGGTACGCCTTCGACCTGTACCTCGAGATCGACCTCGCCCGCGAGACGCAGTCCGAGCTCGCCGTGATGCGCGAGCGGTACCGCTTTTCGGTGGATCTCCACGACATCCAGGGGCAGGCCCTGCACGTCAGTCGCCTGCAGCTGCAGCTGGCCGACAAGACGCTCGACCGCGACCCCGCCGCCGCGCGCCAGCACCTCCGCGAGGCCGAGCAGTTGATCGCGCAGACCATCGCCGAGACCCGCCGTCTGGCCTACGGCGAACGCACCCTCACGCTCGCCGGCGAACTGGCCAACTCGACCGAGCTCATCCGCGCTGCGGGCATCGAGCTCGAGGTCACGGGCGTCCCTCCCGTCGGACACCCGGCCGACGACCTGTTCGGTCACGTCGTGCGCGAGGCCACCACGAACCTGCTGCGTCACGCCCAGGCCGAACGGGTCACCATCGTGCTCGGCCCCGAGTCGGTCCAGGTGGTCAACGACGGCGCGGCCGAACCGATGCGAGGGCTCAGCGGCCTGGCCCGCCTCGGCGAACGGTTCGGCGCGGTCGGCGGCACGGTGACCACCCGGCTCGCCGGCGGGGATTTCCGGGTCGAGGCCCGTGCGGCAGCCGCCGAGGCGGCTCGACCGACGGCGACGGCGACAGCGACGGCGATGGCGACGACGCGGTCGGGCGCGGCACGGGAGACGTCGACCGGTCGGTCGCGCGCGTGATCCGGGTGCTTCTCGCCGACGACGAGACCCTGCTGCGTCGGTCGATCGCCGCCCTGCTCGACCTGAGCGACACGGTCGAGGTCGTCGCCCAGGCGGCAGACGGCACCGAGGCCGTGGCGATCGCCGCCCTCCACCAGCCCGACGTGGTGCTGCTCGACCTCGAGATGCCCGGCATGGACGGCATCGACGCGGCGATCGCGATCCTGGGTGAACGACCCGACCAGGCGGTCGTCCTGCTCACCCGTCACGGTCGTCCGGGCGTGCTCCGGCGGGCCCTCCGAGCCGGGGTGCGGGGATTCCTGCCGAAGTCGGTCGATCCCGACGAACTCGAGAGGGTGATCGTGCAGGTGCACGGCGGCCGTCGCTACATCGACGCCGACATCTCGGCGTCGGCGATGATGGACGACTGCCCGCTGACCGAGCGCGAGCTCGACACGTTGCGCCTGACGACCGACGGGTTCTCGGTTCGCGAGATCAGCGCCCGGCTGCACCTCGCCTCCGGCACGGTCCGCAACTACCTGTCGTCGGCCATGCAGAAGACCGGCAGCTCGTCCCGGCACACCGCTGCCCGGGTCGCGCGCGAACGCGGCTGGCTCTGACCCTCGGTGCCGGGTGCGGCCCCCGGGTCAGGCGTTCGTGAGCTCGCGGTCGCGCGCGACGGACGAGGAGGCGCGGCGCGGCTCGCGGGGTTCGAATCGCCCCTTGAGCTTCAGGGCGGGCTTCTCCACGAAGTGGTGCGAGAGCACCGACGTGCCGATCGCCGCCGCGAGCACGAGGACGACGCCGAGGGCACCCTGGACGTACGGCTCGACGAGCGCGATGAAGACGACGTGCCAGAGGTACAGCGGGTACGAGATGGCACGTCCGAACCAGGCGACCGGGGCCAGGGACAGCACCCAGGCGACCGGCGACGCCGCCGTGACGAGCCCGCCGATCAGCAGCATCGAGGCGAGGCCCACCGCGGGCAGGGCGACCGCGAAGGTCAGGACGTTCTGCTGCCAGCCCGATCCGATGACGAACAACGAGCCCACGACCCCGGCGAGCCCGAGCCAGGTGGCCAGCGCACCCCAGCGGCCGGCCAGGGCGGCCCGCACGCGGTCGGACCGCAGGACGATCGCCAGCACGCAGCCCATCAACAGGGGGGCCACGTTGAGGACGGGACTGAAGTAGATGTCGGGGGTCGCGCTGCCCGAGGGGCGGTCGTACAGGAACCAGGTCACGACGGCCGAGGCGACGACGACGACCGAGAGTCCGGCGACCAGGGCCTTCCGCTTGACCGCGACGGCGAGCAGCAGCACGAGCACCGGCGGCCAGACGAGGTAGAACTGCTCTTCCATCGACAGGCTCCACATCGGCGCGAAGACGCCCTGCGAGGTGTCGAAGAAGGCCCGGGCGATGTTGCCCGAGTAGGTCAGGGCGATCACGGCGGCCCCGACGGGGCCGAGCGTCGAGCCCTGGTAGTCGCCGACGAGCCACCACAGGGAGACGCCGACCACGACGACCGCGAGCAACGTCGGGTAGAGCCGCAGCAGGCGACGGACCCAGAACCGGCCGAGCCGGATGCGTCCCGTCGAGGCGTGTTCGCGCAGCAGCAGGGTGGTGATCAGATAGCCCGACAACACGAAGAAGACGTTGACGCCCACGAACCCGCTGCCGAAACCCGGCACGTGCAGGTGGTACAGCACGACGAGGGCGATGGCCAGGGTGCGCAGGCCGTCGAGCGGCAGGACCCGGTCTCGACGGGTGGTCGAGACGGGGCGGACGGTCGGCTCTGTGGTCGGCAGGGCTGAGGGCATCGTTGCAGTGTGCCTCACGTTTCTTGGTGCCGCCCGAACGAGGAGGCCGGGTTCGCATCCCGGCCCCACCCGCTCGTGGTCAGCTCCCCGACGGCGTCATCCGCGCTGCTGCGGGACGCGACGCGGCAGGGCGAACACCAGCACGAACGAGGCCAGGGCGAAGATCGCGCTGACGAGCATGGCGTGGGCGGCCGCGTCGGTGAACCCGGTGGCGACGTCGGCGGGCGTGCGGCCCGAGATGGTCAGCGTCCCGAAGAGCACGCTGCCGATGATGGCGATGCCGACGGCCGAGCCGATGCGCTGGATGGCCGAGATGACGGCGCTGGCCGAGCCGGCGTCCTGCCGGTCGACCGTCGCCACGATGAACTGCACGTTCGGCGCGATGAAGAAGCCGTTGCCGAGGCCGGCGAGCAGCAACGGCACCAAGAGCATCCAGTTGGTCAGGTCGGAGGCGTCGACCGTGACGAGCACGAGCCACATCCAGGTGAGGCCGACGGTGACGAGCGCCGTGCCGAGGATCAACACGCCGCGCCCGAGTCGGGCGGCGATGCGGTTGCTCTGCGACGAGCTGATGATGCTGCCGACCGCGAACGGGATCGCCACCGCGCCCGAGGCCAGCGCGCTGTGACCCAGTCCGGACTGCCAGAGCAGCGAGATCGTGAAGAAGATGCTGGTGAAGGCCGCGAAGTAGACGAGCGCGAGCACGACGCCCCCGGTGAACGACGGGTGGGCGAAGAGCTTCGGCGGGACGAGGGGGGTCTTGCCGCGCTTCGTGTAGGCGACCTCCCACAGGCCGAACAGGGCGAGCAGCACGACGCCGGCGGCGATGGTCAGGTAGGTCCAGAGCGGCCAGCCCTCGTCCTGCCCCTGGATCAGCGGCACGAGCAGGGCGACGAAGGCGCCCGAGACCAGCACGAGGCCGATCCAGTCGAGCCCGCGGTCGGGGCGGGGCACCGATTCGTCGCGCTTGGGCAGCAGCACCGCGGCGGCGATCAGGGTGATGATGCCGAACGGCAGGTTGACGTAGAAGACGAGACGCCAGCCGTTCTCGTCGCCGAACGCCTGGATGATCAGGCCGCCGATGATCGGGCCGAGCGCGGACGAGACGCCGATGACGGCGCCCATGATGGCGAAGGCCTTGCCGCGCGAGCGACCGGGGAACAGCAACTGGATGAACGCCGTCACGGCGGGCACGAAGATGCCGCCGGCCAGGCCCTGCACGATGCGGAACACGACGAGCTGGGTGTCGTCCTGGGCGAGGCCACAGGCGAGGGACGCGAGCGTGAAGAGCAGCACGCCCGTGAAGTAGACCCACTTGTGTCCGATGCGGTCACCGATGCGTCCGGCGGGGATCAGTGCCAGGCCGAAGGCGAGGGCGTACCCCGAGATGATCCACGACAGGGTCGACTCCGAGGCGTCGAGCGTCGTGCGGATCGTCGGCAGGGCGACGTTGACGATCGTCGTGTCGAGCAGGGCGATGAACATGCCGAGCAGCAGGGCGACGAGGGCGTACCAGGCGTGACGCGGCACGCCGGCGGGCTGGCCGGGGCCGGCCCCGGGCGAGGACGCCGAGGAGGCGCGGGTCGAGGGAGCGGCGGAGGCGTCGGTCATGGGGGAGCCTTTCGGGCAGCGGCACGGGCCGTGAGGCGAGGCGAGGGGCGTGGGGCGGCACGAGGCCGGAGCGCGTGACGGCGGCGTCGGGGCGTGCGCGGGACGCAGGAGGCGCTGGTCACCGACCAGCGCCTCCTGATTTTTGCACGTTCTGCACTCGAGCGCGCACCCCCGTCGCTCAGCTCCGGGTGCGCGCGACCACGACGATGGCGTCGAGCAGGACGAACGCGACGAGGCTCGCCCCGAGCAGCGGGAGGAACACCCCGACCGCGACCCCGGCGGCGACGACCAGCGTGAGCCCCCACCACGGCGCCCGGGTCAGCGCTCCTGCGGGGGCCGGTCGACCGACCAGCGCCCGTGAGGAGCCACCCCGCGTCGGCCGCCGCTGCCACCACATCACGTAGCCGAAGACCACCATGGCCGCGATGCCGAGCGCCGTGGCGACGAGGAGCAGCTGGTTCGGCAGGCCGAACATCGACCCCATGTGGGTGTCGACGCCCCACCGGGCCAGCTTCGCCATGAACGGGTGGTCGGCGAAGTCGGTGCGCCCCACGACCTCGAGGGTCGCGCCGTCGACGGCCACGGCGTCGACCTCGGTCGGGAAGCTCCGCTGGATCTCGGTCACGGTCCACGCGCTCGAGGCGTCCGCCGGCGGCTCGATCTCGACCAGACCGGTGTTCACGTTGACCGTGCTGGCCACGGCCAGCACGGCGTCGAAGGACGCGGGGTCGACGGCTGCCGTGCCAGGCGTCGCGGCACCGTGGTGGCCCGCGTGCGGGTCGCTCGCACCCCCGGCTGCCGCACTCCCTGCTGCTGCGCCGTCCGCGACCGACTCGCCCACCGCCGTCGGCAGCGTCGGTGCCGTCCAGCTGAGCGCCGACCGCAGGGAGGTCACGTTCGCGCCGCCGAACTGCGACCAGGTGATGCCGGTCGCCGACAGGAACAGGGCGCCCACCGTCAGCCAGACGCCCGTCGAGGCGTGCCAGGAGGAGGTCCGACGGAGACCCGAGCTGCGCGGTGCCGGCCGGAGCAGGTCGCGGGCCGTCCGGCCCCGTCTCCGGGCCGACCGCCAGCGACCGATCCACAGTCCGAGCCCGGCGAGCACGACGACCCCGAGCCAGCTGGCCGCGAGCTCGCTGTACAGCCGTCCGGCATCGCCCAGCCCGAGGCTGCGGTGCAGGTCGCTGATCGTCGTGCGCAACGGCAGTGCGCCGCTCGTGCCGTACACCGGCAGGTCGCCACGGACCTCGGCGGTGGCCGGGTCGACGAAGATCGCCCGCGTCTGCCCCTCGATCAGGTCGTCGCCGGTGTACATCACCCTCGTGGTGTCGCCGGGCGTGGGGGCCGGTCTCACCGCGACGAGCGTTCCGGCGTCGCCGACGGCCTCGTCGGCCGCGGCGACCTGCTCGGCCAGCGGGAGGGCGTCCCCCGACACCGGGGCGTGCAGTTCGCGGTCGTACACGACCTGCTCGAGGGTCGGCGTCAGGGCGTAGGCGGCGCCGGTCAGCGCCGCCACCAGGACGAACGGCCCGACCAGGACCCCGGCGAAGAAGTGCAACCTGAGCAGCATCGGCGCGAACCAGCCACCTCGCGCGGGCGCGCTCGTCGGGACCGGAGGAGGCGCGGGCCGGTTCGCGGACGACGGCTCGCCCGTCGGGTCCGCCGTCGACGCCGCCGCGGGCCGTGCGTGGCCGGTGGCGGTCATCGGGCGTCACCGCCCCGACGACGCAGCGCGACGGTGAGCAGCAGGACGGCGACCACGCCGACGACGAGGGACGCGAGGCCGAGACCGCGGGCCAGGGAGTCGACGGGGGCGTCGGCGGCCGCCGCGACGACGTCGGTCGTGCCGGACACGTCCGCGGCCGAGGTGTCCGTCGCCGGCTCGGCGGCCGTCAGCGTCAGCGCCGGGGCCGGCGACGAGGGCTCGACGCCGTCCGTGGGCAGCTCGTCCCAGGCGGTCGACCCGACCTCGCAGGTCTGCAGGGTCGGGAAGGCGACGACGTCGCCGGGTTCCCCGTCGACGGGAAGCAGTGCGGAGACCTGCACCGTGTCGCGGTAGCCGTCGGGCAGGGGGACGTCGGCCGTGTAGGTGACCGTCGAGCCGGTGTCGTCGTTCGTCTCGGTGATGGTCCACCCCGGCGCGACCGTGGGCGTGATCGCCTGGACCCCGGCGGGGAAGTCGATGGCGAGCGAGGTCGTGGCCGAGCCGGCACAGCCGTGGCCGACGGCGAAGGTCAGGACGCTGAGGGTGGCGGGGGTGGTCGCCGAGGCGTCGAGTTCGACGTGGGCGGAGGCGGACAGGGGGGTGGTCAGGGCGAGGGTCAGGCCGGCGGCGCCGGCGATGCAGGTGGTGGCGAGGGCGCGGGAGCGCATGGGGAAGTCCTTCGAGCAGGCGTGGCGGGACCACGCGGGTGGCGGGAGGCGACGGACCGCACCCTCGGAGGGCGCAGTCGGACGTCGAGACCGCGCACGCCCGTCGGAGGGTGCGCGGGTGCTAGGTCGTCGCGGCGGCCGGGGGCCCACGCAGCACGCGGGAGGTCGCGAGCCGCAGGGAGACCGGGCGTCGCGGGGCGTCGTCGACGCGGGGCACGCCCGAGGGGCGGTGAGGGATCTCGAGGGCGACGACGGAGGCCACGAGCGTCACGAGTCGCACGAGGAGGGCCCGCCCGAGCTGCCGGACCGCCGCCGTGCCGAGGCGGAGCGACGCGATGGTCACGAGACCGGCCACGACGTGCGAGCCGACCATCGAGCCGTCGTGGTCGCCGAGGTCGCCGGGCATGACCATGGCCGCATCGTGCAGGTGCCCGTGACCGCCCGTCGTCGCCGAGGTGGTGGGCGCTGCCATGGCGCCGGCCATCGAGAAGAGGGCGTGCAGCAGGCCTTGCACGGCGCCGACGGCGAGCACGAGGCGGGGCAGGGTGACCCGGCGCCCGCCCAGGCCGAAGCACGCGAGGACGCCGAGCACGAAGACGAGCAGGAACAAGAGGGGCGGCGGGAACGTCCCGCCCCCGGCGGCGTGGGCGGCGGCCGTCACGCACGTGCCGACGCCGGCGGACAGCACGGCGCGCGCCATGCGCTCCTGACGTCCCTGCACCTGCGTCCTCCCGACGATCCCTCTCACGGTAGTGGACGCGTCGGGCGCGACCGGACCGGGCCGGACCGGGCCGGGCCGGGGACGCCGAAGGGCCCCGCCGACTCGGCGGGGCCCTTCGGGCGGAGACGGTGCCGCGGTCAGCGGCGGCCGAGGCGCCGTTCGCCGGCCGCGCCGGTCTGGTACACGAGGCCGTAGTGCTCGAACACGGCGGGCTCGCGGGCGGCCTCGAGCTCGCCGTCGGTCTCGATCGACGGGGCATCCTTGACGAGCTTCTTGGCGAACTGCACCTTGAGGTGCTTCGGGGCGACGACTGCGCCCTGCAACGGCACGAAGACCAGGCGCGAGCGACCGAGCATGCCGGCCGTCACCGTGGCGAAGGCGGGCTGGTCGGCGGCGGTGTCGAAGTAGATGCTCTCGAGCGAGCCGACCTTGTCGCCGTCGGGGTCGACGACGGGCATGCCGATCCAGTCGCGGATGTTCTCGGCTTCGAACATGGGGTGCCTCCTCTGGCGCGGGCCCCGTCCGGGCCCTCGTCGTCGAGGGTAGTGGAGCGCGTCCCTCCGCGCTCAGGCGGGGACGCGCCCTCGCAGGGCCTTCTCGGCGAAGCCCCGGACCTCGTCGGTGAGCCGCAGGCGGTCGGGTCCGTCGACGGCCGCGAGCAGGGCCTCGGCCCGGTCCGGCTCGAGCCCCGTGAAGGCCTCTCCGATCGTCACCCCGTGCGACGGCCGCGACAGCACGGCGACCCCGTCGCCCGCCCGGACGGGCCCCGCCTTCACCACCCGCAGGTAGGTGCCGGGACGGCCCTCGGCGTAGAACCGCTTGACCCACCGGCTCTCGCCCAGGCGTCGGGCGAACGTGCCGCACGGGACGCGTGGCTTGGTGACCTCGAGCACGAGGGTCTCGCCCACGGCCCAGCGTTCGCCGATCACGGCGCCGGTGACGTCGATCCCGGACGTCCGCAGGTTCTCGCCGAACAGCCCGGGCGTCACCTCGCGGCCGAGCAACTCGGCGAAGTGGGAGGCGTCCTCGTCGGCGAAGACGTACACCGCCTGGTCGAGACCGCCGTGATGCTTGCGGTCGGCCTGCACGTCGGCGCGGAGGCCGAGCGGCCGCACGTGCACGGGCCCGTCGACGGGACGCTTGTCGATCGCGGTCACGCCGATCGTGCCCGAGTCGGGCAGCAGGGCGGACACCCGGCAGACGGCCGTGACGGAGCCGGTCGCAGCGGTGACGGAGGCGGGGGCGGCGGTCATGTCCTCCATCGTGGCGGACGACGCGACCGACGGGAAGCGCCGACCCGCGCCTCCTGACCCCGCGTCCCCCCACCGCCCCACGACGGGTGTCACCCGATTGCGGGCTGGCTGCCCATCGGGCAACCTGCCAGGCTCGCCCCGACGAAAGGGATGACATGGTTCACGGCGGCTACGCGGTCATCGACGTCGAGACGACCGGACTCTGGCCCGGGCGTCACCATCGGGTCATTGAGATCGGCATCGTGCACCTCGACGCCCACGGTGAGGTCGAGGCGTCGTTCGAGACCGTCGTCGACCCCTCGCGTGACCTCGGACCCATCCACGTGCACGGACTCCGCAGCGCCGACGTGCGCGGGGCGCCCCGGTTCGAGCACGTCGTCGACGACCTCTGCGACCGCCTGCGCGGGCGAGTCGTCGTCGCGCACAACGCCCGCTTCGAGGCGCAGTTCCTGGCGGCCGAGTTCGCGCGCCTCGGGTTGGTCTCGCCGCTCGGGCCCGACGGTGCGGGCGCCCTCTGCACGATGAAGCTCGCGCCCACCTACCTGCCCGGTGCCGGCCGGACGCTCGCCGACTGCTGCGCGGCCATCGACGTCGACCTCTCCGTCGCCCACGAGTCGCTCGCGGACGCGATCGCGACGGCCCGCCTGGTGTCCGCCTATCTGCGCATGGGTGACGCCCAGTCGGCCTGGTGGCAGGACTGGGGCCGCTACGCCGCCCTGCAGCAGTGGCCGACGGCCGAGACGCCGCGGTCCACCCCGCACCCCCGGTACGCAGGAGGCGCGGGCGGGGCGGACGACGGAGGCCACGGTCCCGGCCGCGCGGCCTGGCGGTCCCGGCGCCGCGTCGCCCGCGTGCCCGAGCTCGCGCCGGTCCCCTCGGCAGGCGCGGTCCTCTCGGCCTCCGGCGCCGTGACGCCGGCCGCTCCTGCGGCGGTGCCCCCGGCGAGTCCCACGGGCGGCACGCACCTCATGGGCCCGGTCGACCTCGACCTCGACCGCGACGTGTACGGCCTGTCCGTCGAGCCGGCGCCCGCCGAACCGCGGTTCCTCGAGCGGGCGACCGAGCTGCTGCCCCAGCTCGACCTCGACCGTCGGCAGAACCAGTACGCCGCGATGCTCGACAAGGCGTTGTCCGACGGCTACCTCTCGACGGACGAGGCCGGCAACCTCGCGACCCTCGCCGCCGAACTCGACCTCGACGAGCCGTCACGGATCGTGTTGCACGACCGCTACTTCGCCTCGCTCGTCTCGACCGTGTGGGCACGCGACGTGCTCTCCGACGACGAGCGTCGGCAGGTGGACGCGGTGGCCGAGATGCTCGGCATCGCCCCGCACCGCCGCGACGCGGCCCTCGTGCCGTCGGTGCTCGAGCGGGCACCCCGGCCGGCGGACGACGACGAGCTCGACGAGTTCGAGGTCATCGAGGGGCTCGACGAGTCCCTCGGCGCACCGTCCGAGCCCCGCACGCCGAGCCTCGCCCGCCCCGACGTCGGTCCGCTGGCACCCGGCGCGCACGTCGCGCTCACGGGATCGCTCAGTCAGGGCCGGGACGCCCTCGCGCGGACGCTCGAGCGGGCCGGACTGGTGGTCTGGCCGGCGGTCACGACCGAGACGTCGCTGGTCGTCGCGGCGGACGTCGCCTGGCCGTCGGGCAAGGTGCGGAAGGCCCTGCGCTACGGCGTCCCCGTGGTCGACGAGACGCAGTTGCCGTTCGTGCTGGCCCGCTCGCGGCGCTCGCGCACCGCGGCCTGACGCTCAGGAGGCACGAGACCGTTCCTAGAGGGCGGGATCGTCCTCGAGATGGTCTTCGGTGTCGAGTGACGGCCACCCGGGTAGCTGGTCGGGTGCTGTCTCGTCGAACGAATTGCGGGGCATCGGTTCCGTCGGATCAGGGTGCATGGGGGCTCCACTCGGGCCGCCTCCGCGAAGTGCGAGAGGAGGGCGACCGGGGTCTGGGGCTGCCGAGTCCCACCGTACGCGCCTCGGAGGGCTGCGCCTAGCCCACCCGTCAGACGGTCAGGCGCTGCGCCACCACGTCGGACGCGACCTCGACCAACGAGAGCCGGTTCGCCCGGGCGTACCGGCGGATGCGTTGGAACGCCTCGTCCATGTCGACGGACTGCGTGTACGACACGACGCCCTTCGCCTGTTCGATCACGATGCGACTGTCGAGGGCGCGCTGCAGCTGATCGCGCGTGGAGTCGATCTCTCGGAGCGCGCGCTCCTGCAGGATGCTGATGGTCGCCACGTCGGCGAGTGCCTGGGCGGCCGTGGCGTCGTCGGGGTTCAGGATGCCGGTCGTGTCACGGAACAGGTTCAACGATCCGAGGGTCTGATCGCGCAGGCGCAGCGGGATGGCGTGCACCGAACCGTAGCCCGAGTCGCGGGCGAGGTCGGCGAAGACCGGCCAGCGGTCGTCGATGTCGCCGAGGTCGGGGACCGAGACGACCGAGCCCGTCGTGTAGGACTCGACGCAGGGACCTTCGCCGGCACGGAGTTGCAGCAGCCCGACGAGCTTGCTGCGTTCGTTGGTCGAGGCGATCACCTCGAGGTCGCCGGTCGAGCCGGCGAGGATGATGCCGGCGTCCGCGGCGTCGAAGAGGGCCGTGGTGCGCTCGACGAGCATCTGCAACACGTCGATGGTGTCGAAGCCGGTCACGAGCGAGTCCGCGAGCGTGACGAACGTCTGCAGGAGCTGGGTCTCTCTCTCGCGGTCGGTCACGGGCGCCAGCCTAAGCCGTGTCGGTGTCGACCGGGGTCCGGCGTCACGAGAAGTCCAGACGACGAAGCACGATCTCGCTGGCGATCTCGCGAAGCGGCCGCCCGCTCGACCAGGCGTGTCCGCGGATGACGAGCAGGGCCTCGTCGACGCCGACGCCGAGCTGCACCATGACGATGCCCGAGGCCTGGTGCACCTCGCGGGTGAAGGTCGTGGGGAAGAGGCTGTCGTCGCCGGCCTCGAGCGCGTCGAGCGCCCGGGTGAGGACGGCCCGACCCGCGATGCAGGCGAGCGTCTCGGCCTGGTCCACCTCGACGTCGGTGAGTTCACGACGGTCGTCGCTGTAGAGGTCCACCGCGCCGAGGTCGAGTCGGCCGTAGGAGAGGGGGAAGGCCGCGACGCTCGCGACGCCGGCCTCGGTCAGGGCGGCGGCGGCGGCGGGCCAGGCCGTCGGTGGGGTCGTGGCGAGGTCGGACTCGACGACGGGACGGTTCGTGCTGTGCGCCTGCCAGCAAGGGCCCTCTCCGAGATCGAACTGGATCTCGTCCCGACGGGCCGAGAGCGGGTCGCTGGCGCAGACGGCGCCGGTGCCGAGAGGGCCTCCGAGGGTGGACATCGCCGCGCCCGAGACACCGAAGGCGTCGAGGAACGGGCGGCAGAGGTCGCCGCCCGGACCGGTCGCCCGGACGAGGGCGGCGGCGGCGGCCCTCACCGCGACGGGCTCAGCCACGTCGGTTCCTGGGCACGTCGGACGACGACGAGGGCGGTGGAGACGGGTGCACGGGTTCCTCCCCTGGGGCCCCGGGGGCCATCGGGTCGACTCTAGTGGGTCGGGCGGGCCTCGGAAGGGGGTTGGATGACGCCATGAGCGACCCCATCGTCACGCCCCGCGGCTTCTCGCACGTCCGGCTCACCGTGACCGACATCCACCGCAGCAAGGCCTTCTACGAACGGCTGTTCGGGATGCCCCCGGGCAGCGACTTCAGCGACCAGATCGACGACCCGACGATCCACGACGACCCGCAGCGCACCTACGGCGGCTGCTCGTTCACGTTCGCTGGCCAGACGCTCGGGCTCCGACCCGTCGCGCCTGCCGGGGACCGCTTCGACCCCGATCGTGTCGGGCTCGATCACCTGAGCTTCTCGGTGGGGTCGGTCGACGAGCTGCACGAGGCCGCCCGGCGCCTGGACGAGTCGGGCGTCGAACACGGCGAGGTGACGCCTCTGCCGGCGTTCGGACTGGTCGTCCTGTCGCTGCAGGACCCCGACGACGTCAACCTCGAGCTCGCCGCACCGCACCCCGACGGCAGGGCGTAGCGTGCGGGCATGACCAACGACAACGGCATCCCCGACGGCTCGACCGACATCACCGAAGACGACAAGAAGTACACGGAAGACCTGGCCGACGGGTCGAAGCAGGGACTCGTCGACGACTCGGAGGAGAGCGACGACAGCGAGGTCTCGGACGGCAAGGACAGCTAGTCGCCAGGGCCTCGGCCCCGAGATGTCACGACATGCCGCTCACGAACGAACGTGAGCGGCATGTCGTGTCTTCTCGGCGGGCCCGCCCTCGAGCCGCTCCCTCTCCGGCCACGGAAGTCAACCCCCTGAGGCGTTCTCACCATGTGCGGCCTCCGTCCCCCGCGAGGGGGAGAGAGTGACAGGTCCGACCCCGATCACGACCGTCACCAGCGGTCGTCGACGATCCGAGAGGCACGACATGAGCGACGACAAGCGCTACGACGGAGACCCGTCCACCCCGGTCTTCGACCGCACCACCGAGGGGCAGCCGCAGCCCGGCGTCGCCTCGGGCCACGACCACCTGCGCCGCGACGACGCGGTGACCGACCTGGGCGACCAGGTCGGGGCGTACGCCGACATCACGGACCCCGATGCCACGGCCAGCGACTTCAGCGCGACGGCGGCCCCGGTCGTCGTCGAGCACCCGGCCCACGAGTCCACGGGCTCCGGCTCGGGCGCGGCCGACACCGCGAAGGCCAAGGCCGGCGCCGCGAAGGACGAGGCGGCAGGTGTCGCGGACGACGCGAAGTCGGCGGCCTCCGACGTCGCCGGCAGCGCCAAGGAGCAGGCCTCGAAGGTCGCCTCCGAGGCCACAGGCCAGGCCAAGCAGCTCTTCGGCCAGGCCACCGGCGAGCTCAAGGAGCAGGCCGGCGCCCAGCAGGAGAAGGCCGCGGCCGGCCTCCGCCAGGTCGGCGAGCAGCTCGGCTCGATGGCCGACTCGGCCGACAGCGGCGTCGCGGGCGAGCTCGTCCGCAACCTGTCCGGTCGCGCCCACGGCGTCGCCGGCTGGCTCGAAGGTCGCGACCCGGGCAGCCTGCTCGACGACGTGAAGTCGTACGCGGCCCGAAAGCCCGGCACCTTCATCGCCATCGCCGCGATCTCGGGCCTGCTCGCCGGACGCGTCGTGAAGTCGCTGACGGCCGAGGCCAAGGACGAGCACGCCGCCACGGCCGAGAACGCAGGAGGCGCGACGAGCCAGCCCGCGCCTCCTGCGTCGTCCACCACGCCGAGCCGTCTCGTCGGTGACGTCGGCCCCGTGGCCGGCGAGTACGACGTCGTCACCGAGGGCGACGTCCCCGGCTTCGGCACGGCCACGCCCGACACCAGCGTGCCCACCACGTGGCCCGGCACCTCGGGGACGCGCGCGTGAGCGACCCGTTCCGCGAGCCCGTGTCGACGCCGCCCGCACCCGAGGAGAAGGCCGCGACGACGTCGCTCGGCGACCTGCTCACGGGCGTGACCGGCGACATCTCGACGCTGTTCCGCCAGGAGGTCGAGCTCGCCAAGGCCGAGCTGACCGAGTCGGCCAAGAAGGCCGGCAAGGGCGCGGGCATGTTCGGCGGGGCCGGGCTCACGGGCCTGTTCGCCCTGCTGTTCGTCTCGTTGGCGGCCATGTGGGGCCTCGGCTCGCTGATCGGCCTCGGCTGGTCGTCGCTGGTCATCGCGGTCGTCTACGCGATCGTCGCCCTCGTGCTGTTCCTGCGCGGGCGGAAGGAACTGAAGAGCATCAAGGGGGCACCGAAGACGGTCGACTCCCTCAAGAAGATCCCCGAGACCATGACGCCTGGAGGCACCGCATGAGCACCACCGACCAGAACGGCAGCAGCCGTACGCCCGACGAGATCCGTGCCGAGATCGAGCGCACCCGCGCCGGGCTCAGCTACGACGTCGACGCACTCGCCGACAAGGTGAACCCGTCCAGCATCGCCCACCGTCAGACCGAGAAGGTGAAGAGCCGCTTCTCGGGCGTCAAGGAGTCCGTCATGGGGGCGGCGCACGACGCGGCCTCCAACACCTCGGGTGCCGGTCACGACGCCGCGGGCAGCGTCTCGGACGCCTCGTCGGCGGCCGTGCGGAAGGCGAAGGGCAACCCGCTCGCCGTCGGCCTGATCGCCTTCGGTGCCGGCTGGCTCGTGTCGTCGCTGATCCCCGCCACGGACAAGGAGAAGGAGCTCGTCTCCGACGCCAAGGACGCGGCGGGCCCGGCGCTCGACTCGGTCAAGGGTGCGGCCCAGGACGTGGCGTCGAACCTGAAGGAACCGGCTCAGGAGGCCTTCGCGTCGGTCAAGGGCACGGCGCAGGACGCCGCCTCGACCGTGAAGGACGACGCCTCGAGCGCCGCGGGCGACGTCAAGGACAGTGCCCAGCAGTCCAAGGAGAACGTGCAGGGGGCCTGACCTCACCCCGCACGCGTCGGCCCGGACGCAGGAAGGCCCGCCCCGACGAGAGTCGGGGCGGGCCTTCCCGTGTGACGGGACGGGTCAGCTCGCGGTAGGACCGTAGTACGACTCGATCTCCTGCAGCTCGAGGTCGGCGGTGGCCTGGATCAGCTCGAGCAGGTCGGCGTCGAGGCCGGGTGAGAACTCCTCGAGGCGCTCGGGGCTGATCGTCGACGGCACGCCCTGCGGGGCCTGCTCGGTCGCGGTCAGCTCGGTGCCGTCGTTCGAGGGCGACGGGCCGCGGAAGATCTTGCTCGCCTCGCTCTTGCCGTCGAGATCGAAGCTGTACTGCTTGCTCTGCAGACCGAGGTCGAGCAGCTTCTTCACCTCGGGGAACTTCTCGGCGTTGGTCTTCGGGATCGGCAGCAGCTTGTTCCAGTTCACCCCGAGCGACTCGAGCGCCTTGGCGTAGGCGTTCTCGTGTGCCTGGTCGCGGACGATCAGGTACGCGAGGGTGCTGCGGGCGACCGCGTTGTCGGTCATCTCGTAGATGCGGCACTTCTGCAGACGCCCGGTCGACTCGAGCATGACGTTGTAGAGGAGGTCGAGCGGCAGGTTGCCGGAGTTGTAGACGTAGCTGCCGCTCCACGGGTTGCCGACCGAGTCGACCGGCAGGGCACCTTGGGCGCCCACGAGGTAGTGGTGGATGTTGCCCGTGTCGAGCGCGATGTTCAGCGGGGTCGCTCCACCGGCACCGGGGGTGTCGAGCGGGTCGGTCAGCTTGCCGGTGTACTCGGGGCTGCCGTCGAGCAGACGCGAGATGGTCGTGCCGATCAGCTCGACGTGGCTGATCTCCTCCGTGCCGACGCCCTGGATCAGGTCGCGGTAGGGCTTGGCCGACGGGCCCCGGAAGTTCATGGCCTGGAAGAGGTACTGCATCATGGTGCGCATCTCGCCGAACTGGCCGCCGAGCCCCTCTTGCAGGGCGTTGGCGGCGGCGGGGTCGGGCTCGCCGTCGGCGATCTCGTTGATCCAGGTCTGTGCGTGGAAGTACATGGAGCCTCCTCGGTGTTCTGGCGACGCGTTGCCGTCGACCTCAGGCTGCGCCCTCTTCGGGGGGCACGGTCGTGGGCGGGCCACCTTGCCAGGTGACATGTACCCCTCTGTCTGCACCCGCGCCTCCTCGGCGGTGTCGGCCCTCGGCGCGCCCGACGCGTCAGGATGGTCGGATGCCCTCGTCACCCCGCGCCCGTCTCGTGCGTCGCTCGGCCGCCACGGCCACGAAGAGCGACACCCCGCCCAGCCCGATGCAGCGCCCCGGCGCCTTCCGGTTCGGCCTCATCGCGACGCTCGGCGGCGGGCTCGGCGTCGGCATCATCGTCGCCCTCATGGCCCTGTCGACGATCATCGTCTACATCGGCCTGGCGTTCTTCCTCGCACTCGCCTTCGAGCCGGTCGTCCGACGCCTCGCACGCGCCGGCGCCCCACGCTGGGTCGGCGTGATCGTCGCCGTCGTGCTGGTGGTCGGGATCGTCGTGGGCATCGTCGCGGCCGTGGTACCCGCGCTGATCGAGCAGATCGGGCACGTCGTGCAGACCGCGCCCGGCGCCCTGCAGGACCTGTCACGTCAACCGTGGGTGCAGCAGGCCGTCGAGACCGTCGGGTTCGACGTCGACGTCGACGACGCGGTCGGGGCCGTCACGTCGTACCTGCTCGACCCCGACCAGCTGCTCGCCCTCGGTGGCGGACTGCTCGCCGTCGGTCAGGGCATCACCAACGCCGTCACCGCGGTGATCGTCGTCGCGATCCTCACCCTCTACTTCGCGATCACGCTGCCCCAGATGCTGCGTTCGCTCAGCCGCGCCGTGCCGCGCAGCCACCGCGAGAACGTCATGAGCATCTCGGACGAGATCTTCCTGTCGGTCGGCCGCTACGTCGCCGGGCAGGTGGCGCTCGCCGCGGTCAACGCCGTGTTCGTCTTCGTCGTCCTGACGATCGCCGGCGGGCCGGTGCCGGTGCTCTTCGCGACCCTCGCCTTCCTCGGGGCACTGATCCCCGTGGTCGGCACCGTCGTGGCCTACGCGATCATCATCGCCGCCACGATCACCGTCTCACCGGTCACCGCGGTCGTCGTCGGCATCGTGCTGCTCGTCTACGCGCAGGTCGAGGCCTACGTGTTGACTCCGAGGGTGATGTCGAAGGCCGTGGCCGTGCCGGGGGCCCTCGTCATCGTGGCGGCGTTCGGCGGCGGGGCACTGGGCGGCGTCCTGGGCGCCCTCGTCGCGATCCCGATCGCGACGGCCGGGGTGGTCGTCTTCGAACGTGTCGTCGTCCCGAGGCAGCAGCGGGTCTAGGCAGCCGCGGGGTCTGGGCAGACGCACGGCACGGCGCTACCGTGGCCGGCATGAGTGCCGAACGAGTCGACGTCGTCCTGTCCGACCGAGCCACCCTGGCCGCCGTCCGGTGGCCGGGCGACGGGCCGACGGTCGTCCTGCTGCACGCCGGGGTCGCGGACCGACGGAGCTGGACGGCCGTGGGCGACGCACTCGCGGCCGACGGTCTCGATCTCGTCGCCTACGACCGCCGAGGGTTCGGCGAGAGCCCGGCCGCGCCCGACGGCAGCCCGGCCACCCATCTCGGCGACCTCGTCGAGGTGCTCGACCGGCTGGACGTCGAGCGGGCGTTCCTCGTCGGCAACTCGATGGGCGGTGCGCTCGCCCTCGACCTGGCCGTGACCGCACCCGAGCGCGTGGCGGGTGTCCTGCTGATCGGCGCAGCGGTCAGCGGCATGACGGACGAGGACACGCCCTTCGACTGGACGCCCGACCCGGCGTCGGGTCCCGTGATGGAGGAGCTCGACGAGGCGTCCGGCATCGGCGACGTCGACGCGCAGGTCCGCCTGCTGGCCCGCCTCTGGCTCGACGGGCCCGCAGCGGAGGCCGGGCGGGTCACGGGTGCCCCCCGTGAACTGTTCGAGCGGATGAACGCTCGCATCCTCGAGGTCGCCGCGCCGGACGGGGCCGGTGACGCCGGGCTCGACACCTGGAGTCGACTCGACAGCGTGACGGCGCCGGTCCTGGCGACCTGGGGCGCGCTCGACATCCCCGCCGACGAGCCGTTCTACGTCGAGACGGCCCGGCGCCTCGGGCAGGGGCCGGGTCGGGTGTTGCCCGACGTCGCGCACCTGCCGGGACTCGAGCGACCCGGTCTGGTGGCCGACCTCGTCCGCGAGGTGGTCGGCGGCGCCGGGAACTGAGCCGCGCCTCCTGGTCGTCAGACCGCAGGGCCGCCCGGCACGCGAGGGGCCGACGGGTCGACGGGGCCGGCCGGGTCGTCGTCGCCGGCGAGCAGCAGGTCGATGCGGAGCTCGCGCTCACGTGTGTAGACCGTCAACGCCCGGATGACCCAGAGCAGGGTGCGGATGAGGAGCACCCCCAGCGTGACGGCCAGGGCGAACACGACCACGAAGAAGACGGGGTAGAGGACACCGACGAGGGAGAAGCCGTTGGAGAACATCCCTCGACGCTAGGTCACGACCGCGGCCGGGGGCTCCACCTCGCGATGGAGCCCCGGGACTCACTCCTCGGCGTCGGCCGGGCTCTCGTCCGCCTGCGCGGTCTCGTCCATGCGGTCGCGGAGGTGGTCGGCCATCGAGGCCGCCCCTTCGTCGCCGTGGTCGGCCTCGACCTGTTCGATCAGGCCGCTCAGCTTCTCGTGGTCGGTGGCCTCGGTGGCGCCGTCCATGACGGGTTCGGTCTGCTTCTCGTCGCTCATGGACCGGACGCTACGCCCCGGGGGTCCGCGCCGACCGGACCCGCGCCTCCTGCCGTGACCGACGACTCGGCACGGACGTCGGGGGTAGCATGCGCGGCCCGCGACGGGTGGGGTACGCAGGGGCCGGGCATCGGCTGGCAGGCCCGCGCGTGTCGCCCCGCACGTGCCTGGGATGGACCTCTGCCCCACCGGAACGAGGACCACATGAGCACCACGACGCGCACCGCACCCACCCGCACCGACCGCACCGACCGCACCGACCGCACCGACGACATCATCCGTGCCGCCGCCGACCTCTTCGGTTGGACCGACCTTCACCCCGCCCAGCTCGAGGCCCTGGAGGCGGTGGTCGCCGGACGGGACACCCTCGCGGTCATGCCCACCGGCTTCGGCAAGTCTGCGATCTACCAGGTGGCCGGCGCGGTGCTCGACGGGCCGACGGTCGTCGTCTCGCCCCTCATCGCGTTGCAGGCGGACCAGGTCGCCGGCCTCGTGGGCCGACCCGACGCCCCGCCGGCCGTCGCGATCAACTCGGGCCACACCGACGCCGAGAACGAGGAGGGGTGGAGCCGTCTCGCCGCCGGAGAGGTCACCTACGTCTTCCTCGCCCCCGAGCAGTTGGCGCGGGACGACACCGTCGACCGCCTGCGCGACGCCGGGGTCGCCCTCGTCGTCGTCGACGAGGCGCACTGCGTGTCGTCGTGGGGCCACGACTTCCGGCCCGACTACCTGCACCTCGGCGAGGTCGTCGAGCGCCTGGGCGGCCCGACCGTGCTGGCGTTGACGGCGACCGGGTCGGGCCCGGTGCGCGACGAGATCGTCGAGCGCCTGCGCCTCGACGACCCGCTCGTGCTGAGCCACGGCTTCGACCGACCCAACCTCGCCCTCGAGGTCGTGCGGCACGAGGACGACGACGAGAAGGCCCGCGCCGTGGTCGAGCAGGTGGCGGCCTCGACCACGCCGGGCATCGTCTACGTGGCCACCCGCAAGGCGACCGAGCACTACGCCGCGGCCATCGCCGAGCGCTGCCCCGACCGCACCGTCGTGGGCTACCACGGCGGTCAACGGTCGGCCGAGCGGGGAGAGCTGCACGAGCGGTTCCACGCGGGCCAGGTCGACGTGGTCGTGGCGACGAGCGCGTTCGGCATGGGCATCGACAAGCCCGACGTCCGGTTCGTCGTGCACGCCGACGTGCCCGACTCGCTCGACTCGTACTACCAGGAGATCGGTCGGGCCGGGCGGGACGGCGACCCCGCCACCGCGACCCTGCACTACCGGCCCGAGGACCTGTCGCTGCGGTCGTTCTTCGCCTCGGGACTGCCCGGGCGCGCGGACCTGCGGGGCGTCTTCACCGCGCTGTCGGCGGCCGGTCGGCCGGTCCGGCGGTCGGAGGTGTCGGACCAGCTGGCACTCGGTGCCCGGACGGTCTCGCGCCTCGTCGACCTGCTGCTCGAGGGCGGCGCCCTGTCCGAGTCGTCGAAGGGGTTCGAGCCGGTCGACGGGTTCGACGCCCGGAGCGCGGCCGAGGCGGCGCGCGGGGTCGCCGAGACGCGCGACCGGGTCGAGCGCTCGCGCATCGAGATGATGCGCACCTTCGCCGAGGCTCCCGGCTGCCGACGGCACTTCCTGCTCGGCTACTTCGGCGAGGAGTCGCCCGAGCGCTGCGGCAACTGCGACGGCTGCCGGGCCGCCGAGAAGGCGGGAGACCCCGAGGAGGCGCACCAGGGCGGGCAGGACGACGTCACCGACACCGCGCCTCCCGCGTTCGCTACCGACGCCCGCGTCGTGCACGCGACCTGGGGTGAGGGCACCGTCATGAGCACGGACTCCGACCGCATGACGGTGTTCTTCGAGAGCGAGGGCTACAAGGTGCTGGCCGTCGCCGACGTGCTCGCGCACGAGTTGCTGACGCCGGCCTGACCCGTCCGGCGGGACCGGTCGTCTGGCGGGGCGGGACGGGCCGTCAGGCGGGACGGGCCGTCAGGCGGGACGGGCCTTCAGACGGGCTCGGCCGCGGCGGCGAGCACCGTGGCGATCGTGCGGGGGTGGGCCAGCACCCGGAAGTGTCCGCCCGCGTGGAGGCGGACGTTGACGGCGCCGGGCAGTTCGCTGCCCTCGGGGATGTGCGGGTCGAACTCGCCGAAGACCGAGGTGATGCGGCCGTTGACCGACTCGTCCCGCGCGAGCAGCATCGTCGTCGCGTCACGGGGCGAGAAGGCCCGGAGCGCGGGCAGCACCAGCCAGGTGGCGTAGCGCGACCCCGAGAACGGCGAGCAGACGGCGACCATCGAGCGCACCCGCCGGGTCTCGTCGAGCAGCGCCATGACGTACTTGCCGATCAGGCCGCCCTTGCTGTGGGCGACGATCACGACGTCGGTGAGTCCGTGGGTGAGCAGGTACGCGGCGACGTCGCGTGCGGTGGCCTCGACCGGACGGCTGTTCCAGCGCAGGTCGTCCAACACGTGCACGGGATGGCCCTCGGCGTGCAGGCGTTCGATCATCGGTCGCAGGAAGGACCAGGTCTCCCACACGCCGGGGATCACGAGCACGGGCCGACCGGTGCCGCCGAGGTAGCGGTCGGGGTCGCGCGGACTCGTGACGGCGCGCAGCTGCCAGACGGCGGCGTAGGCGTAGTCCTGCACCCACCACACGGCGTGACGGACGAGGACGCGGAGGTGGGACACCACCCGACCCTAGGCCCGGACCCGGCCGGGTGCCGAGATGTCACGACGTGCCGCTCACCTGTAGAGGTGAGCGGCACGTCGTGACATCTCGACCGGTCGGGTCAGGCGCTGTCGGGGTCGAGGACGAGCGTCGTGCCCTCGAACAGGTGCTGGGCGTCATCGATGACCTGGAGGCCCTGGTTCATGAAGAGGAGCGCCGAGACCGAGATGCCGAAGCGCTGGGCGACGACGTCGATGAGGTCGTCGGGTGCGACGGTGTACCGCTTGGGTGCCCCCGACGCCGTGGTCGCCTCGAGCGTCCCCGAGGCGAAGGCCACCGCACCCGAGTCGACCGGGACGATGTTCGTCTGCCGCGGTGGCACCGACCAGGCGACCGGGGCGACGGCGAGCACCTTGCCGGCCGAGATCTCGACGGGGACGTCCGAGGAGGTGCTGGTCGAGTGGACGACGAGCGTCGAGAGGTACGAGGGCTGGCTGATCGAGCCGAAGCTGCCCGAGGCCGCCGTCGGGGTCGTGACGGACGCCCCGAGCTCGACGCCCCCGTCGCCGCCGTACGTGACGCCGTCGCCGACGGACGGGGCGACCTGGTAGAACGCGACCCCCACCGGGACGGGCAGGCTCGAGGTGGCGTTCGTGAGCTCGGTCGCGTAGGTGTCGTCGCCTCCGGCCACCACGCGGTAGTGCAGGTGGATGCTGCCCTTGGGGGAGGCGAGGTCGCCCTCGGCGACGACCGTGCCGGCCGCGACCGGGGTGATGAAGGGCGCCGGCACGGCGGCGTCCTGCGGCGGAGGGGTGGCCGCCCGGGGCGAAGGCGTGGCGGAGGCCGTCGGGGTCGGCGACGGGGTCGCGCTCGGGGTGGGCGTCGAGGTGCGGGCGACCGTGGTCGGGCGCGCGGACTCGGTCGGGGCGCCGGCCGCGAGCGGGGCCGAGTCGCTCGTGAACAGGACTGCGCTCACGACGACGGAGACGAGGGCCGTGGCGGCGACGACGCCACCGATGATCGCGAGACGGCGGCGCCCGGACCGGGGTGCGGGTCCGTCGTCCTGGTCGTCGTCGGTCGCGCTCGCCGGGTCGGCCGACGACGCGGCCGCGGCACCGGCCGTGCCTGCGGCGCCGCGGTGCGACCATGCGACGAGCCGGGGTTCGGTGCCGTCGGGCGCGTGGTCCGCGGCGGGGTCGTCGCCCGTGTCGGACGCGCGGGGCGCGAAGAGTTCGTGGCCGGGCGTGACGTCGTCGTCGCCCGCCCCTGGTGCGTGTCGTGCCATGGTGCCCCCTCGGCGATGATCCTAGGGGACGGGGTGGGCCGGGTCGAGACCGATCGGTCCGGTGCCGGTGCCGGCACCGGGGCGGGTACGAGCCTGGAACAGCCTGTGAACCCCGGCGGTGGGCGGATGCCCGGCCTACCGTCACGGGGGTACCGGGTCAGTCCGGTCGACCCACAACCAGGAGGTACGTCATGTCCGTTGGCGACAAGGCAAAAGATTTCGTCCAGAAGGCTGCCGGCAAGGCCGAAGAGGCCGTCGGCAAGCGCACGGACGACGAAGAGCTCACGAAGCAGGGCCAGAAGGACCAGCACATGAGCGAAGAGCGTCTCGAGACCGAGAAGGCCAAGGACGACCTCGGCCAGAGCTGATCGTCCCGCCGACCCCGGTCGGCACCCCGAAGGGCCCGACATCCGCGGATGTCGGGCCCTTCGTCGTCCGCCCGCGTCCTGGACGCGGGCCTAGCCGGCGTCCGGCTCGTGCCGGAAGAGGTGCCGCTGCACCGCGAGGGCGAGCGCCCTCAGAGCCGTGGCGTCCTCGGTCGAGAAGCGCCGCGCCTCCGTGTCCATGACGCAGAGCGCGCCGACGCGCTGACCGTCCGGGGCCTCGAGGGGGTAGCCGGCGTAGAACCGGATGCCGGGTTCGCCTGCGACGACCGAGTAGTCGGCGTAGCGCGAGTCCAGGCTGGCGTCCTCGATCACCAGGTGACCGGTGCGTCGGATGGTCGTGTCGCAGAACGACTCGGAACGGGGCAAGGCCAGGGCGTCCGTCCCCGACACCGATCTCATCTCCTGGGTGTCGCTGCCGATCAGGGTGACCGCCGCGAGGGTCGTGCCGAAGAGCTGTCGGGCCCGGTCGGTGAGCTGGTCGAGTTCGGGGTCGTCGTCGGTTCCGCGGAGTCGCTCGAGTCGGTCGAGGGAGCGGAGGCGGGCCTTCTCGTCCGCCTGCACGGTGTCCTCGGCCGCCGGGCGCGCCGGGTCGAGACCGTCACTGATGTGCAGGGCGATCGGGGCGGCCCACCGGGCGTAGACGGGAGCGCTCTCGGCCTCGAAGGCGTGGCCCTCGGCCTCGGGCACGAAGACCATCGAGGGATGGCTGGCCACGACCCGCCGCATCACGTCGTTGAGGCGGACGGAGTTCCGGTCGACGAGGCGACCGAGTCGCGGCGGGAAGTGCGGGTTCACGGTGAAGGACGGGATGCCGAGCACGTAGGTGGTGGTCGCCGTGGGAGCACGGCTCGCGATGTCCGTCAGCAGTGCCGACAGGTCGTCGGCCCAGGTCGCGACGTCGATCAGCGACAGGGCTTCGTTCGCGCCGAACGACAACACGATGGCGTCGAAGCGCGCGAGGTCGATCTCGGCGACGGCCGTCGGACCCTGCCGGACGGTCATCCGACCGTCGACGACGATGTCGACGTCCGTCGCCCTCCCCGTCAGCGCCGACAGGCTGCGGGCCAGATGACCGGGCAGGCCGAGCTCGTGGGTCCGGACCCCACGGCCCGTGGCCACTCCGTCACCCACCAGCAGCACGCGATCGGGGTCGGTGCCCGGCGCGTGCAGGTGGGGCGAATCGGTCGCGACGACGTGGCGCTCCCACGAGTGGGGGCTCGCGGTGAGCCAGGTCCGGATCAGAGGGCGGGCGAGAGCGTGGGTGACGGCGGACAGCATGGAGGCCTCGCATCGGCGGGAGAGATGCCGTCACGGGGACGGCTCGAAGAACCCCCCGTCACGCGATCGACGATGCTGGCCTGGTCCGACCGAGCGTAGGCAGGGACCGCCTCCTGCGCATCCCGACGGCGGGGGGCTTGACAACGCGCTTCGCGGAGAATCGTGCAGAGTGTGCAAAACGCAGGCCGATCGTGCTTCGGTGGAGGCATGAACCGCTCGTTCCGTTCCCTCGTCCCCGCCGCGGTCGTCGTGGCGTCCCTCGCCGTCGTCGTCTCGGGCTGCTCGTCGTCGAGCGGCCCCGAGACGACGGCGACCCCCACCGTGACCGTCACGGCCTCACCGACGCCCGGCACGTCGACACCCACCGCCGCCACCACGGCGACGCCGGGCCCCGACGGGGCCTCGGGAGGCGGTGGCGACCTGGGCGACGACGCCACGGGCGACGCGTCCTCGCGGTGCACCGTGGGCGAACTCACCGCCGAGATCGCCGACGGGGGCGGGGGCGCGGCCGGCAGCTACGGCGTCGCCATCATCCTGACGAACAGCGGCCAGCGCTCCTGCACCCTGCAGGGCTGGCCCGGAGTCTCGTTCGTCGGCGACGGGAACGGCACCCAGATCGGTGCCTCGGCCGCGCTCGACCGCTCGTCCTCGCACGAGGCCCACACGCTCGTCCCCGGTGGGGAGGTGCAGACGATCGTGCGGATCGCCCAGACGGGGAACTACGACGCGTCCGAGTGCCGGCCGCAGGCGACGGACGGGTTCCGTGTCTACCCGCCCGGCTCGCTCGAGTCGATCTTCGTCCCCGCGTCGGGGTCGAGCTACGAGGCGTGCGCGAACGCGCAGGTGCAGCAGATGACGGTCAGCGCGCTGGCCACCTTCTGACGCCGCAGGAGTCCGGCCGGCATCCATCCGAGAAGACGCGGATCGTCCTCCCGTGGGCGACGGTTCGACGTCTCGGGGTCCCCTCGACGGGTGAGGTCATCCTCGAGGGGCACGGTCTGCGACCCGCGGAGGACGCGTGGCGACGCCGGGCGTTCGTACGCTGGCACCTCCTCGAAGGAGAGCTGCCATGACCGAGACCCGACTCGACCGCCCCACCGTGCCGACCGCCCGACGGCAGGGGGCCCGGGCCGGGACGGCGGCCCGCGCCGCCGGTCGGGTCGCGGTGGTGGCGGCCGGAGCCCTGGTGCTCGGCGGCCTGACCAGCCCCGCGCAGGGCTTCCTGCCCGAATGGCTCGGAGGATTCGCGAACTCGTCCGGTGGCTGGTCGATCCTCGTGTTCGCGCTGGTCGTGACCGCGCGGGCCCGTCCGGCCCTGTCGGCAGTGCTGGGTGCCGTGGCGTTCGTGCTGATGGTCGAGGGATACCGCCTCGTGTCGGGGTGGCGCGGTTTCCCCTACGACGAGCCGTTCCAGAACGTCTTCACGATCCTCGGACTCCTCGTGGGCCCGGTCATCGGCGTCGGCGCCGCCCTCCTCCGATCGTCGTCGCCCACCTGGCGGACCCTGGCGGTCGCACCGCTCTCGACGGTGCTCGTGGGGGAGGGACTCTACGGGCTCGTCGTCCTCGACCAGGGACCGGGGGCGATCTACTGGGTGATCCAGCTGGTCCTCGGCGCGGCCTTCCTCGCCTGGGGTGCGATCCGCACCCGGTCGTCCGCCCGGACGTGGGTGCCCGTCGTCACGGCGGGGTCGGTGGTGGCCCTGTCGATCCTGTTCGTCGTCGCGTACACGGCCCTCCCTCGCCTGCTGATGTGATCGGCCGGGTCGTTTCTCCGACGGGACTCGACCCTCGCCTCCTGGGTGGCCGGCGACGCCGAGGCCCGGGTCCGACGCCGAAGCCCGGGCCCGACGCCGGTGTCGGTGTCGGCTATTCCTGGCCGGTGCCGCGGCGGGGTGCCGCGATCGGCGTGGGACGGGGGCGGCCGTGACAGGAGTCAGGATCTGCCGACGGGGTCGGTGCCGGGGCGGGGTGGGCTCACGACCGGCCCGCGCCACGGGGTCCGACCGGTACGGCCCACGGCCTAGAGGCGGGCCTCGGTGCGTCGCGGCTTCAGCCGGTCGGGCGCGTCGGACGCGGCGACCCACTCGCAGGTGAAGGTGCCGCGGTAGCCGAAGAGGAACCCGAGGCGGTGGTTGTGCACCTCGAGGTCGACGTGGAACGACTCGTCGTCGTCGGACCACCACTCGTGCAGCTCGGCCCGACCGCTGAACAGCATCGGGAAGCGGAACGAGACGGGCCCCTCGTGGAAGCGCTGCGCCTCGGATCGCAGGACGAGGCCGCCGCGGTCGTCGACCGTCAGGTCGAGGTCGACCGCGAGGTGCTGGTGCGTGCCGAGGTAGTCGAGCACCCGCCCACGGTCGAGCACCATCGTCGCGTCGAAGCGGACCGGGCGTCGGCCCGCGCGCCGACGCGGGACGCTGTACGAGCGGACGAAGGTGACGGTCTCGCGTCCGAGCCCGTCGCGGTACGGGTAGTTCTCGATGACGAAGGGCACGTCGTGGCCGACGTCGGGCACGAGGATGTTGCGCAACCGCCCGATCTGCAGGAACGGCACGGTCCACCACGGGCCCCGCCGGATCGACGACATGACGCCCCGGCCCACGCAGGCCTCGCCCGAGTCCAGGCCGACGCCGAAGCGCCGCTGCATCATCGGGTGCAGGCGGGTGAACTCGTCGCCGAGGGCCTGCTCGAAGATCGAGGTCATCGGGGTGACCGCCTCGCGGGGTCGGGCAGCGTGGCCAGGGTGACCGGCGCCTCCTGCAGGTGGTCGCCCGCGCGCGTGCCGCCCGCGGGCGCACGCAGGGTGCGGGAGGCGCGGGGGCGGTCTCGACGCCAGAACGCGAGGGCGCTGGCGAGCGGCCACCGCTCGGGTTCGTGGCCGGTCTCGAGCCAGAGGCGCAGGCGGTCGAAGCTGAACGCCGTCGCCCAACCGAGCAGCGGACGCACGACCAGGTCGAGCGGACCCCAGCCCGAGTCGTAGTCGTACCCGGTCACGAAGCGCGTCCGCCCGTCGGCCGTCGGCAGGTAGCGCCAGTAGCCGCGCCCGGCCCGGATCGGCGAGAGGACGTCGTCGGTCGCGAACCGCAGGGCCGAGGTGCGCGAACCGTCGGCGCCGTGGCGCTCGCCGATGCTGACGCCCGTGCCCTCGACGGTGTGGACGGGCGTGCGACGGACGTAACGGAACGGGGTCGACCCGTCGGCATCGGGCGGGCCCGGGGTGATGCTCGAGAAGCGGACGTCCCAGCGGACGTGCTGCGCGGGGTCCTGCGTGGCGGCCCAGACCCGGTCGAGGTCGGCGTCGATCACGGTCTCGACGTAGATCTGACGTTTCCCCACGATGGCGAGGCTAGGGCATGGTGACGGCCGGCGGAACGCCCCGGTACGCGGGTCGTGGCCGGTTCTAGGCTCACCCCATGGACGAGAGCTTCGAGACGGTCCGTGACGCGTTCGGGGCGGCGGCGCGATGGTTCGCGGAGACGGTTCACGAGCTCGACCGGCCCCCGGCCCCGTGGGAGGCCCCGGCCCTCGGCGAGTGGAGCCGCCGAGACCTCGTCGGGCACACGTCGAGAGCCCTGCTCACGGTCGAGCAGTACCTGCGGCCCGGGTCGTCGGAGTCCGTCCGCCGGAGCGTCGACTACCACCGGGCGGTCCGGGGCGGCCGCGCCGATCCGGACGAGGTCGCCGAGAGGGGTCGGCAGGCGGGACGCGACCTCGGCGCCGACCTGCCCGAGAGCGTCGACGTGGTGGTGCGACGGGTGACCCGTCTGGTGGCCGGTCGGGCCGCGGACGCACGGGTGGAGACGCCGGTCGGCGAGTGGCGGCTCGCGGCGTACCTGCCGACGCGCGTCCTGGAGCTCGTGGTCCACACGAGCGACCTCCGGACGGTTGGCGGGCTCGACGGGCCGGCCCCCGAGGTCGCGAGTCGTCAGGCGCTGGTCGTGCTCGGCGCCCTCGTGGCCGATGCTCCGTCGGCTGACGCACCGCGCCTCCTGACGGCCCTGACGGGTCGCTCGGCGCTCGCCGCCGGGTACACGGTGCTCTGACGGCGCTGCCGATTTGCCGCGGAACGCGTCGAGCTGAACGGCCGTCGCCGACCCGGCGTCAGGGCCTGGCCCCTGGGGTTCAGCACGCCGACCAGCAGCCGAACGGCAAGGGTGTCGTCAGATCGGCGTGGGCGATGCCCACGGCTGCGGCGACGCCGGCCGCGGCGAAGAATGCTGCCGAGATCCATCGTTCCCGCAGGCCGTTGGCGACCGCGAGGAGCGCCCCTCCGACCAGGACGTCGGCGAGCACGGCGCAGACCGTGACCTGGGCCAGGGACTGGGTGTCGGGGCCGCCGACGAAGGTCTCGGCAAGCGTGCGGACGACGCCGGCGACGATGGCGATCCCGCCCAACAACCCGGCGACGATGCCGGCCGTGAAGACGAGTTCTTCGGCAAGAGGTTCCAGACGGAGCAGCCGTTGGTGACGACGCGAGCCGAGATGGCCGAGGAGGTCGTCGTCGACCTCGTCGGGCAGGACCAGGTAGCGACGGACGGCACGCTCGGTCTCGAACCCTCGCAAGGACTTCTCGAGGCTTCGGCGCTCCCGAGCGTCGAGTTCGTCGGGGTCGTGCGCGCCCCATCGACCCGCCTGGTCGGGCATGCCTGCCCGGCGGTAGAGGTCGCGAAGCGCCTCCCGGTACGCGATCTCGCGCGGTTCTCGCCGGGCCCATACGAGCAGCGAGTCCCATGCGCCGCGGTGATTGCCGTCGTCGAACTGCGCCGTCGCACGCGCGATGACGTCGCTGCTCGATCGAGTCGACACGGGTCGCCTTCCGATGGGGGGCTGCGACATGATGCCACGGCTCCGCGCTTCATGACGCGCACGACGGCACGGGCTCGCATGTGCCCGATACTGAACACGTGGCGGGCGAGGTGGTCGGGTTGGGGCGGGCCGTTCGCCGTCGCCTGCGCGAGACGACGTGCCTTGCCTGCGGGCACGCGTGGGAGGAACACCCGGGTGGTCACGTCGGAGCCGGCGAGGTCTGCGGTGAATGCGAGTACGAGCGGGACCACGGAGAGGTGCCGGTCGATCGTGCGCTTTGTCGGCTGACGGTACCCGATGCGATGTTCGCGCGTCTCACCCCACGGGAGCGGGACCGGGCGAGGCCCCTGGCGCGCCGACTCGGAGACCGCATCGGGCGGGGCCTGGCGCACGTCGTGGACGCCGTGCTCAGCGCATGGCCCTGAGTGGCGTCGTGACTGCCGGGGTCAACGCTCGCGCACGCAGCCGCCGTCGGCCGCGTCGCGACCGGGGCGCAGGCCGGGGCCATCGACGACCCGGGTTCGAGGTCGGTGTCGGTGTCGGCAATTCCGGGCTGGTGCTGCGGCGGGGTGCCGGGATCGCCGTGGGACGGGCGCGGCCGCGACAGGAGTCAGGATTTGCCGCCGGGACGATGCCGCAGCCGCGCGAGGCGAGCCAGGCTCGGCGTGCGGGCATGGACTGCGATCACCGCGATCCTCGGGGCTGCATGAGCTGCGTCTGCTGCCTTTGCAGCGTCGGCTGCGTCCGCTCTTCGACCCTGGGGGCCTCGCTCGTCTCCTGATCCGGTACGTAACGGATCAGGCTGGCGAACGGATGGCGGGGTCGCATCCTCGAAGGGAACGGCCGAGCCTGTCCTTCACGGATCACCGTGCTGGCGAGTCGTCGATCCGCTGGAACAGCACGTGGTCCTGCCAGCGGCCCGCGATCTCGAGGTAGGACGGGGCGATGCCGTACTGCTCGAAGCCGGACTTCCGCAGGACCCGTTGCGAGGCGACGTTGTGACGGAGCGTCCCCGCCTGGACGCGGTGGAGACCGGCCTCGCCGAACGCCCAGTCGACGGCCTCGCCGACGGCCGACGTCATGATGCCCCGCCCGTTGCGGTCCTCCGACAGCCAATAGCCGAGGTCGCAGGACCGGAACGGGCCACGGGCGATCCCGCTGAGGGTCAGCCGGCCCACCACGGCGCCCTCGTCGACGATGACGAACGGCTGCGCCTCGCCGCGGGACCGTTGCGCCAGCAGCGACGAGATGACCGACAGCTGCCCCTCGGGCGTGAAGTAGGCGTCACCGCGCACGGGGTCCCAGGGAGCCAGGAACTCACGGTTGCGCGTCAACGCTCGTGCCAGCTCGGGGGCGTCTCGCGGGTCGATCAGGCGGAGGTGGGAGGACATCGGTTCACGCTACCGCCGGCGAACGACGGCGACGGGCCTCGACGCCGCCGGAGTCGACGCGCTACGAGCGCTCGTCAGGCCACGGCCCCATCGCGTTCAACCGGGCGAGGAACTCCTCGAACCGGGACGGGTCCGTGCGCCCACTCAGCGTCTCGCCGAACCACACCGTCCAGATCGCGTCGACCCGGTCGCCGGTGATGCCTCGAGCCACGATCAGCTCACGCACCATCGGGACGGCCTCGAGTTCGTACTCGTCCCAGGGAGCGCCGTCCTCGGCCCCGGGCTCCAGTCCGTACGGGTCGAGTGCGTTCAACTCGACGAGTACGCGGTCGACGAGGTCCCGCCAGGCCTGGCTGCGGCGCGGTTCGCCGACGTTCGCGTCCCGTCGGCGCGGGAACCCGCGGAATCCCCTCACCACGGTCGATGCTTTCGGCGTTCAGGCCCTCAGGCCCTGGGCCGGTCGAAGCGGGCACCGGCGGGCTTCGGGCCGAGCAGCGACAGGATGAAGAGGACGAATCCGCCGAGGTAGGGCACGAGGTTGATCAGCTGCAACCACCCGCTGAGGTCGATGTCGTGCAGTCGTCGGGCTCCGAGGGACAGGAACGGCACGATCGTCCCGAAGAGGAGGACCGCGAAGACGAAGCCGAAGGGGATGAAGCCCGGCCCGGGGTTCATGGTCCCGTCGTAGTCCGTCGTGCTTCCGGGGATGCCCGCGAGGAACCCGACGATGCCGAGCACGATGTAGAGGATCGTGTTCGCCAGGACGACCCACCAGTACTCGCTCCGGCTCGCCCGCCCCGAGAAGTCGGCGTACTTCTGGAAGAACCGCTTCACCGCGGCGACCGGTCCGGCACCGTAGAAAGGCGCCCAGAGGGGGACGCCCCCTCCCTGGCCTGAGACGGACCCCTGCGGCGGCTGGCCGTACGAAGGCTGACCGTAGGAGGGCTGACCGTACGAAGGCTGGCCATGGGCGGGCGGTGCGTACCCGGGCTGCTGGTACCCGGTCGGCGGCTGCTGCGGCTGCTGCGGCGGGTAGTTCATCGGCGGCGGCATGGGCGACCCGTACGGCGCCTGCTGCCCGTAGGGCGAAGGCGTCGGCTGCCCGGCTTGAGGCTGCCCGCCCTGGGGCTGCCCGCCCTGGGGCTGCCCGCCCTGGGGCTGCCCGCCCTGCGCCTGCTGCCCGTACGGCGGCACCGCCCCGTCCTGCTGGTCCGCTCCGTCGTTCCTGTCGGTCATGAGATCCCCCTCGTCCGTGCCGCCCACCGCGACCCCGCCACCCTATCGAGGCGCCGCCTCGCCCCGTCGTCCGGACGACGACGGCATGCCGGGGGACCAGGAGGCGCGGTCCAGCACCGAGGACGACCCCGTCGTTCGATCGGTCGCGCCCACCCCCTGAACACGATCGAGTGGTCCCGAATCGTCCGTCGTCGTTCGACGGCAGACGGAACGGGACCACTCGACCACCACCGGAGGTGTGCCTAGCTGGCGAGGTTCAGAACCGCGTAGTCCGCCTCTTCGGGCGTGAACTTCTCGCCGTACTCACTCGTCAGTTGGTCGCGGATGGCCTCGGGAGACATCGCCATGGTCTCTTGGTAGGACTTCGCCTTGGCGAGGGCATTGGCGTTCCAGTCCGCCTGGATGGTGTCGATGGCGTATTGGGCGGCTTCGGGCGTGAACTGGCCGCCGTACTCGGAGACGAGTTGGTCGTAGATGCCTGCCTTGCTCATGTTGAGCATGGAGGAGTAGCTCTCGGCCTGGATCAGCGCAGAGGCGTACTCGACCGGCACCGCGGGGGCCACGGGCTCGGGTGCCTGCGTCTCCTGGACTGCTTCCGTCGTCTCGCTGGGGGCTGGGGTTGCCACGTCCTCCACGGGAGCCGAACTCTCGACGGCAGCAGCGACGGGGGCATCATCTGACGCACCGCTCAAGGCTGCGCCGAGGCCGAAGGTCACGCCCACGGACACGATCGTGGCGACGGCGCCGAGCACGACGCCTGTGACGGCCATGCCCTTCGACTGCTGCTTGCGAAGGGCGAGCACCCCGAGCACGATGGCCGCGATGCCGACCAAGGCGCCGAAGACGGGGACGAGGCCGAAGAGGAAGGCGCCGATGCCGACGACGAGCGCCGCGATCGCGAGACCCGCGGCTTTCTTCACAGGTGGGCCTTGGGGCGGGAGGGTCGCGGTGGCCGTGGGGTAGGCGGTCGGGTCCGCGGAAGGCTGGTTCGGGTCGGTCTGGTAGGGCCCTGAGGCTCCGTACCCACCGGTATCGGGTGTGGTCATGTCGAGATGATGACAGAGCCGAGAGTTGCTCTTCTTCGCTTTTCGGGCGGGCATCGGGTGACGCCGAGGACGAAAGAACGACTCACCCGCGATCGAGTGGGCAGGTGTCGTCCTTCATCCACGAACGGAGAGCACCTACCGCCCACTCTGCAGGCAGCGCAGCGCCGGGAGGAGCGCGCGGGGGGCGATCAGGCGGCGGGGGCGCGGGCGGGCGGGCGCGGGGTCAGCCCCAGCCGCCGAGGTAGGCGGCGACGCTGGGCTCGCCCGTCACGGGCGTGAGCCAGTCCACGGAGGCGCGGTGCGAGACGAACGCGACGCCCGCCCCCCAGCGTCGGGCGCGCAGGGCGGCGCGACGCGACTCCACCGTCACGAGCGCGCGGCCCGACGGGTCCACCAACTCGACCGTGCCGAGCGACCCGACGCCGACCGCGTCCGTCGTCGTCCGCAGGTCGCGGGCGACGTCGTCCCCGAGCCCGACGGCCGCGGCCAGCGCCTGCACCCGGGCGTCGTCCGAGCCGTCGGCCTCCACCGCGGGCAGCACCCGGACGGGCCCATGGAACGTCACGACCACCCGCGCGCTCCCCAGCCCCGCCGCCGCCGCGCCCGTCGACCGGCCGAGCACTCGCTGGTCCGCCTCGAACACCGACGCCACGTCGTCCGGCACCACGACCGTCACGTCCGGCATCGCCGCCAGCACGCTGTCCACCGCGACGAACGCCGCACCGGCCGAGATCGGCGTCCCGGCGTCGGCGACCAGCTCGACGCACACGTCCACGGCGCGACTCCGCACCCCGAACCCGCGGGAGCCCTGCACCGCGATCAGGTCGGCGAGGCGCAGGGTCTCGCCGTTCTTCTCGGCCTGACGCCGCGCCTCCTCGTCCTCGCGAGCGCCCGCCGAGCCCGCCGAGTCCGCCGAGCCCGCCGAGCCCGCCGACCCGGAACCGGCACCCGCCGCGCGCCCCGCCCAGTCCGGCCCGTCGTGCCACGCCACGGCACCCGGCACGTGCGCGAAGACGCCGCCGGCGAGCCAGGCGCGGTGCGCCCACTCCCAGTCCTCGCCGCCGTAGCTGGTGAACGACTCGTCGAAGCCGCCGACCTGGTCGAAGAACCAGCGGGTGCAGCAGGTGACCGCCCCGATCAGGTGGCGGTACGACCGGTCGTCGGCGTGCAGCAGGTCGACCGACCAGCTGTAGGCCTGCTGCAGCCAGCGCGGCTGCTCGAGCTCGTGGGCCGGCCCGGCCGCCTCGACCGGTTCGGAGACCGGCACGGCGACAGCGCCGACGCCACCGCCGCCGTCACCGCTCAGCACCCCCGCGAAGTCCGCGTGCTTCCGCTGCCCGACCGTGACGGCCTCGGGGGCGAGCGCCGGCAGCCGCGTCAGCCGCAGGACGTAGTCCGGCTCGGGCGACGTGTCGGCGTCGACGAAGCACAGCACGGACCCCGACGACGCGGCGACCCCGACGTTGCGGGCGGCCGAGAGCCGGAACCCGCGGTCCTCCTGCACGATCAGCCGCACCCCGTCGGGCACCGTGGGTGCGGTCGGCGACCCGTCGTCGACGACGATCACCTCGAGCCGTTCGGCCGGGTAGCTCTGGCGCGCGAGCGCCGCCAGCGTCCGGTCGAGCTCGGCCTGCTGCCGGTAGTGCACGACGACCACCGAGACGAGCGGAGGCAGCTCGGGCCACACCCCGTCGAGGGCGTCCCAAGCGTTGCCGACGACGAACCGCCCGCCCGCAGGAGGCGCGGTGCCGGTCGCGTCGGACACCGGCGACCCGGCGTCGCGGCTCACCAGCGCACCCCCTCGGCCCACCACGCCGCGTAGGCGTCGGCGACCTCGTCGAGGCCGGGCAGGGTGCGGGCGTCGTCGTCGAGCCAGGTCGACGCCGGGTCGGCCAGGGCCGTGGCGATCGCGGCCGCCAGCCCGTCGTCGGGGTAGAGCGTGAGCGTGCCCGGCCGCAGCGTCGCCATCTCGCGCGAGTACCTCGTGTCGGGCACGAGCGGTCGTCGCCCGGCCGCGATCCAGGTCGCGATCGATCCGGAGGCCGACACGTGCTGGTGCGCCGCCACGGGCACCGATGCCCGCCGGGCCCGGTCGAGCAGCGTCGCGTCGTCGAGGTAGCCCGTCGCGCCGAACGGCACGCCGAGCGCGGCGGCCTCGTCGACCAGCTGCTGCAGCTCGGCTTCGTGACCCGAGGAGGCGCGGCCCAGCGCCACGACGCCGGTCGCGTCCGACTCCGGTCGCGTCGCCCCGCTGCCGTCCCGGTCGCCGGCGTCGTGCCGAGCGGCCCCGAGTCCGGCCACGGCCGCCACGACCTCGGCATGCCCCTTGCCCGGGTAGAAGAACCCGATGACCGCCACGTCGCCGTCGGGCTCGGGTCGGGGGCCCGTCAGCGGATGCCGGTCGACGGGCAGGGGGATGACCTCGACCGGGCCGTCGAAGCCGACCCACTCGCGCAGGAGGGATCGCTCGTGCTCGCTGTTGACGACGACGCCTCGCGCGGCGGCGACCACGCGACCGTAGGCCTCGCCGCGCCTCCTCAGGTTGCGCTCGCCGTCCGACGGCTGGGGCAGGTCGTGCAGGGTGACGGTCAGGGCCGTCGTGTCGGCCAGGTCCTCGACGACGTCGGCCGCGGCCAACGGAGAGGGGCCCCAGAGCCGGTCGGTGAACTGCAGGTGGGCCCGCGGCACGGTGACCTCGACGGTGTCGGCGTCCGGCACCTCGAGCAGGTCGGCGACGTCGAGGGAGAGGTCCCGCCCGGTGCGGGCCTCGACCGTCGCGGCGATCTGGGCCGCGTAGGTCGCGACGCCGTGCTGCGGATCGTGGTGCGTGACCACCACGGGCAGCTCGGCGAGGCCGCTCGTCGCCGCCGCGCCGTCCCGCGCGGTCGAGCGGGCCGAGTCGCGCGCGGTCGCCTCGCGGGCCGAGGGGTCGACCGCCGCCCCGCTCACGACGCACCCCACAGCGCGAACGTGTCGGCGTGGCGGGCCAGCGCGGCCTCCACCGCGTCCGGGTGCTCGGCGTACCAGGAGAGGTGCGCGCGACGGACCTCGTCGGCGTCGACGCGCTCGCCACCGACGACCCAGTGGTCGGTCGGCTCGTCGTCGAGGCCCCAGGCGTCGATCACGGCCTGCTCACGCGGGGCGTGCACGCTCGCCAGCACCGGTCGGCCCGGGTCGACGACGTGCTCGGGCAGGCCGAGGCGTTCACGGACGCGCGAGGCGAGGGCCGTCCAGACCGGGTTGCCGGGGTGGTTCAGGGTGCGCATCTGGTCGAAGCGCGGCGTGCCGGTGCCGTCGGTGCCCGCACCGACCTCGAACAGGTCCGAGGCGACGACGGTGTCGTGGGCGACCTCGCGCTTCCGCAGTTCGGCCAGCGACAGCTCGGTGACCGACCGCACGACGGCGGGCGTCAGGGCGTCGGCCAGGAGCGGCCGCCCGGCGGCCTCGGCGATCAACCGGACGTCGTGGTATTCGACCACGGGCGGGACGAGCGAGACGTCGCTCGGCGGGCGGACGATGACGTGCGCGGGGTAGAGGCCCGCGAACCGGACGACGGGCACCCGGACGACCCGCGCCTCCCGGGGCAGCATCGCGGCCAGCTGGGCCGTGCCGAGCGGGAGGTCGTGGTAGTCGTCGCGCACCGGCTGCGAGACCAGCAGGCCGGCCCGGCCGAGCCACCGCTCGAGCTGCGGCAGGTCGGCGGCCGTGAGTTCGTGCACGGGTGGCATGCGGACGGTCGTGAGGCCCGCGCCGTCGAGGAAGATGCGCAGCGACTCGGCCTGGCAGTTGCCCACCACGAGGGCGATCGCCCCGTCGCCCTCGGGCTCGCTCAGACCGTAGAAGTCGCCGTAGTGACGGGTGCGGCCGTCGGGTTCGGTTCGCTGTTCGGACATGCTTCCCTCCGGCCCGCACTCGGAACGGACAAAGGGGGTCGCGCGGGCCTATGTTGAGTCAACAGCGACTTCCCCGGTCGCGTCATCCTTTCCCGCCGCCAGCCCCGGCACACCTCACCCGCATCGTCGCGGGTGCTCGTCGTACCGCGAGACAGGCCCTGTGCCCGTCCGGCACGGCGAGCGACCTGATCACGCCGAGGAGGCCCCGATGACCCATGACGCCCCGACGTCGCCGTCGACCACGGCCCCGACGTCCGTCGTGCCCGTCGTCGTCGCCCCCGTGGCCCCGGTCGCCCCGATCCGCGTCGCGTCGGTCCCGGCCGGCCACCCGTACGTCCGTTCGCTGCTCGACCCCCACGACCCCGCCGGTCGCGTCGTACACCTCGCCGACCCGCTGCCCGATCCCGCCGAGCCGGCCCGTTGGTGGCCCCCGGTCGTGCTCGACGCCGACTGGCTGCGGGCGCACGCCCACGAGGTCGACCTGCTGCACGTGCACTTCGGCACGGAGTCGTACCCGGCCGAGCACCTCGCGGCCGTCGTCGAGACCCTGCGCGACCTGCGCCTCCCGCTCGTGTACACGGTGCACGACTTGACGAATCCGCAGCTCGTCGACCAGGCGCCCCACCTCGAGCACCTCGACGTGCTGATCCCGGCCGCCGACGAGTTGATCACCCTGACCGACGCCGCCGCCGACGAGATCGAGGCTCGTTGGGGGCGCCGCGCGACCGTCATCGCGCACCCGGCCATCGCCGACCCCGACGCCGAGCTGCCCGTCGGCACACCCGGTGACACGGTCGTCGTCGGCGTCCACCTGCGCGACCTGAGGCCCAACGTCGCAGGTCTCGAGACCGTCCGCACCCTGCTCGCCGCGGTCGAGGCCCTGCGCGCCACCGGTGCCGCCGTGGAGGCGCGGGTCGACCTGAACGAGCGCGTGCGCGACCCCGAGCAGGCCGACCGCATCCGCGAGCTCGTCCGTGCCGCCGGCCCGTCGGCGACCCTCGCCGAGCACCCGCGCCTGACCGACCCCGAACTCGAACGGTCGCTCGCCGACCTCGACGTCTCGGTGCTTCCCTACCGCCACGGCACGCACTCGGGCTGGGTCGAGCTGTGTTGGGACCTCGCCGTGCCTGTCGCCGCGCCCCGCGTCGGCCACGCCGCCGCGCAGCACCCCGAGCCCGGCACGACCGCTTCGTTCGACCTCGACGACCCCGCGTCGCTCGCCGCCGCCGTTATCGCCCTGGTCAGCCCGCACGCCGTCGACGAGACGGCCGACGCGCACGACGACCCGGCCCGCGTGCCGGCCTCGCGTCGCGGCAGCCCGCACCGTGCCGTGCTGCAGCAGCAGCGCCGGTCCGTGCGTCGACGACAGCGCCACGACGTGGCCGCCGCCCACCTCGCGGTGTACGAGCGCGCCCTCGCGACGGTCGCGGCGGTGACGGCGTGACCCGCGCCTCCCGGCCCCTGCGCATCGTCGTGGTGGCGCCGCTGCGCTACCCGATCCGCGAGCCGTTCGCCGGCGGTCTCGAGTCGTCGGTGCACCACCAGGTGCGCACCCTGCGCGAGCGCGGTCACCGCGTCTCGCTGATCGCGACCGAGGGGTCGGACCACCTCGACCAGAGCCCGCCCGAGTTCGTGCTGCCCGCCGTGGTCTTCGACGACCCGGCCGAGGCGACGGACACGACCTACCCCGACGGCTACCTCGAGCGAGCGCTGCCGGCCCTCGAACGCGCCCTGCAGTACGTCGCCGACCACGCCGACGACTACGACCTCGTCGACAACCACAGCCTGCACGGCGTCCCGCTCGCCCGGGCCGACCGCATCGGCGTGCCGATGGTCAGCACCCTGCACACGCCGACCCTGCCGGACATGCTCGCCGCGCACCGCTCGTCCGACGGCCCGCGCAGCCGCTTCGTCGCGGTCAGCGGTCACACCGCCGCCGCGTGGGCGACCGAGGGCGTCGAGGCGACCGTGCTGCCCAACGGCGTCGACACCGAACGCTGGGGCTTCGGCCCGGGCGGCGACGACCTCGTCTGGTCCGGTCGCATCGTCCCCGAGAAGGGGCTGCACCTCGCCCTCGAGGTCGCCCGTCGTGCCGGGCGTCGCCTCGTCATCGCCGGTCGCATCGGCGACGTCGACTACTTCGAGACCGAGGTCGCCCCGCACCTCGGCGTCACCGCCCACTACGTCGGCGAGCTGCGCCAGCCCGAGCTCGCGGCCCTCGTCGGCCACAGCGGCTGCGCCCTCGTCACGCCCGTGTGGGAGGAGCCCTTCGGTCTCGTCATCGCGGAGGCGCTGGTCACCGGCACGCCGGTCGTCTCGTTCGCCGTCGGGGGAGTCCCCGAGGTCGTGGCGGGTTCGGTCGGGGCCGCCCTGGTCCCCGCCGGCGACCTCGACGGCATGGCGCGCGCGGCCGACGACCTGTTGCGCCGGGTCGGGACGGACGCCGACGCCCGCCGCACGGTGCGGCAGGACGCCGTCGACCGGTTCTCGCTGCGAGCCCGGGCCGCCGTGCTCGAGCAGCTCTACGCCGACGTCGTCGCCTCGGACGTCCGTGTGCCCGCCCCGTCTGCCGTCGCCGCTGCGGAGGCGACCGTCGGGGGTGGCCGGCACCGCGCCTCCTCGTCCCTCGCCGGCGGCCTCTCGGCCGTGCGCCCGGCCGGCACGGGACGACGGGTCGTGACGGCGTGACCTCGACGGCCGCTCGCCCGCTCGTCGGCTGGTACGTGCACCACCACGGTGCCGGGCACCGCACCCGCTTCTCTGCCGTCCGGCCGCACCTCGACGCCGACGTCGTCGTCTTCAGCTCGCTCGCCGCTCCCGTCGACCTGCCGACCGACACCACCTGGGTCGAGCTCGAGCGGGACGACGCCCCGACCACGGGCCCGGACGGCGTGGTCCGTCACCCGGCCGACGCGTCGCCGACCGTGGGCGGCCTGCTGCACTGGGCTCCGGTCGCGCACCCCGGGCACACCGCCCGCCTGGGTCGCATCGCCGCCACGATCGCCGGGGCCGCGGCCGCCGGGCGCCCCCTCGACGCGATGGTCGTCGACGTCTCGGTCGAGGTGACGCTGTTCGTCCGGCTGCTCGGCGTCGAGGTCGTCGTCGTCTCGCAGCCCGGCGACCGCACCGACGAACCCCACCGACTCGCGTACGACGCGGCGTCGCGCGTGATCGCCCCCTGGCCCGCCGGGACGCACGACTCGTCGGCGCTCGACCGGGTCGCCGAGAAGGTGCGCTGGGTCGGCGGGATCTCGCGGCAGGACGGACGTCGGGCGTCGGTGCCCACCTCGGTCGTCGTGCCCGGCAGCGTCCTCTTCGTCGGCGGTGCCGGTGGCAGCGACCACGACGACCTCGCGGCCGCGGTCGCCCGGGCGGCCCGGGCCACACCCGGCACGACCTGGTCGGCCCTCGGCCTCGACACCTGGGTCGACGACCCGTGGGCGGCCATGGCCTCCGCCGAGGTCGTCGTGACCTGGGCCGGTCAGAACACCGTCGCCGACCTGGCCGCCCTCAGCGCCCGCGCCGTGGTCGTTCCGCAGACCCGACCCTTCGACGAACAGCTGACGACCGCCCGGGCGCTCGACCGGTCGGGCCTCGCCGTCGTGGCGTCGTCCTGGCCGGCCGACGACGACTGGCCGACGCTGATCGAGCGGGCTCGGGGTCTGCAGCCCGACTGGTCGACGTGGCAGGTCGAGGGGGCTGCCGCCCGCGCCGCCGCGGTAGTCGCCGAGGTGACCGGTCGTGGTGCGCGTGGCGTCGGCCCCGCACGCGACGACCTCGCCGTGGGCACGGACCTCGCCGTCGGCACCGACCTCGCGGGGGTCGCGTCGTGACCGTCGTCGTCGTGACGCTCGCGTCCGCCACCCGCATGAAGCACGTCGCGAACCAGTTGCGGTTCGTCCGGCAGGTCGCACCCGACGCCGGCCACGTGGTCGTCTGGCTCGACGAGACCCCCGCCCCCGACGTGCCCGCCCTGGTCGGCGTGACGACCCTGCACGTGCCGCCCGGTCCCGACGGCCTGCGCCTCGCCGCGGGGCGCAACCGCGGAGCCGACGCGGCCGTCGGCCTCGGTGCCACGCTGATCGTCTTCCTCGATGCCGACTGCGTCCCCGGCACCGACCTCTTCCGCCTCTACGAGCGGGCGGCCCACGACCACCCGGGGGCGTTGCTGAGTGGTCCCGTCACCTACCTGCCCGAGGGGTTCGTGCTCGGCTCGGGCGAGGGACTCGAGGGGGCGACCGCTCCGCACGCGGCGCGACCCGCGCCTCCTGCCGGCTCGACGGTCGTCGCCGAGGCCGCGGACTACCCGCTGTTCTGGTCGCTCTCGTTCGCGGTGACGCCGGACACCTGGGCACGGATCGGCGGCTTCGACGAGCGATACGAGGGCTACGGCGGCGAGGACACCGACTTCGCGTTCACCGCTCGCTCGCTCGACGTGCCACTCGTCTGGGTCGGCGGCGCCCACGCGTACCACCAGCACCACCCGACCTCGTCACCGCCGTGGCGGCACCTGGCCGACGTCGTGCGCAACGGCGGCCTCTTCGCCGATCGATGGGGCGAGTGGCCCATGGGCGGCTGGCTCGACGCGTTCGAGCGGGCCGGTGCGGTGCGCCGCACGGCCGACGGCGGCTGGGCGCTCGTCGAGGGCGCGTCCGTCCCGCGCTGACGTACCGGGCCCGGCTCGGCCCGGCCCTGGCCCGGCCCGGCCCGGCCGACCTGAGTCGCACCGCCGACCGAACATCGCACCGCCCACATCGACGGTGCGACGTTCATCCGACGGTGCGACACCACCCCGAGGAGGCGCGGCGCGGCCGGGTCAGTCGAGCTTGCCCTGGTCGGACGACTTCTTGTGGGCGATGGCGTCGCGTTCGGCGGCGAGCGACGCGACGGTGGCCGGGTCGAGGGCGTCGTAGTCGACGAAGGGGTCGGGCTGGCCCGTCTTGTCGGCGACGACCGCCGAGTACGCCGAGACGGCGAGACGCAGCTTGGCGGTGGCCCGCCCTGCGCGCTTGCTCGACAGCGGTTTCTCCTGCATGACCTTGAGGTGGTGGTCGAGCGCCTCGACGAGGTCGCGGTGGGCAGTCTTGAGCTTTTTCGCCATGTGACGATCATGCCCACCCCGGGCCGATCTGCCAACACGGTCACGGCGGCGGGGACCGGCCGGGGGACCGATCGGGGGACGAGCCGCGCGCCGGGAGGAGGCGCGGCCCGGTGCTTTCACAGCGGGCGGCCACACTGCCGTAACCTCCCGGGCGGACCATCAGGCATGATCTCGCTGACCGGAGTGATCCACCCCACCGACGAAGTGGCCGTGCTGCACGTCGTCGAGCAGAAGCTCCGGCGGCACTTCCCGGCGTTGAGCGCCGCGTCGGAGGTGCTCGTGCTGCAGGCCTGGGGCCTGCCCGTCCGCGTCACCGAACAGTTGGCGCGGCTGCGGCTCGACGTCGTCGTGGGCGACCGCGACGAGGCGGCCACGTTCCGGGACACGGTCGGTGCCGAGCTGCGAGGCTGGTCCGGCTCCGGCTCGTTGCGGGTCGACTGGACCGAGGACGTCCTGCCCGCGGTCGCGCCGGCCACGCTCGGCGAGACCGCCTGACCGACGCCGGCCCGGGTCGCCGCCGAGGCGACCTCCGGGGTCTCCCGGCCCGCGCCTCCTATGCTTCGTCTCGACGGGGGCCGCCCGGGCCCCTGCTCGCCGAGGGGGCGCGCATGACCGACGGACGCACGGAGCGAGCACCCGACGACGCCGACGGCTCGGTGAGCCGAGGAGGCGCGGTGCGCGAAGGCGGGATCGCCCGCCACGGTCGCCTCCGCCGGGGGCACCCCGCGGCGTTCGTCGCGAAGGTCACGGCGGCCGCGCTGGCCGTCGTGCTCGTCAGCACGGCCTCGGTCGCGGCCATCGCCACCTGGCAGGTGCTGCAGGGAGCACCGCCCACCGTCAGGCTCGCCGGGCCCGACGGGTCGTCCGCCTCGCCCGTGCCGCAGCTGACGGCACAGACCGGCGAGGTGAACCTGCTGCTGATCGGCACCGACACCCGCGAGGGGCTGGGTGCCGGGTTCGACGACGCCGCCAACCAGCAGGCCAGCTCGGGGGCGGGCAAGAACGACTCGACGGTGCTCGTGCACATCTCCGAGGACCACACGAACATGGCGGTCGTCAGCTTCCCGCGTGACCTGATCGTGCCGATGCCGGCCTGCCCGAACGACGACGGCACGACCAGTCCGGCGACCTCGGGCGCGATGCTGAACACCGCGCTGGGCCGCGGCGGACCGCAGAACGGGCTCTCGTGCGTGGCGCAGACGATCGGCCAGCTGACCGGGCTCCAGATCGACTACGCCGGGTCCATCACCTTCGAAGGGGTCGTGTCGATGGCCGACGCCGTCGGCGGCGTCGAGGTGTGCCTGGCCACGCCGATCCGTGACACCGAGGTCCAGCCCGCGCTCGACCTTCCCGCCGGCACCCGGACGTTGTCGGGAGCCGAGGCCGGGGCGTTCCTCCGGTCGCGCTACGGGGTCGGGGACTCGAGCGACCTCGGGCGCATCAGCAACCAGCAGACGTTCCTGTCGGCGTTGGCCCGGCAGACGGTGTCGGCGGGGACGCTGACCGACCCGACCAAGGTGCTGGCGATCGCGCGGGTGGCGTTCGCGAACATGACGCTGAGCGACACCCTGGGCGACGCGTCGACACTCGCCAAGCTCGCCCTCGCCGTGAACACGGTCGGGCTGTCGAACATGGTGTTCGTGCAGTACCCGGCGGTGGACGACCCCGCGGACCGCAACCGGGTGCTGGTCGACGAGGCGTCGGCGTCGATCCTGAACGAGGCGTTGCAGCGCGACCTGCCGCTGGCCCTGTCGGCGAACAGCCTCGGGCGGTCGGCGGTGCTCGACCCGGACGCGGCGGCCCCGAGCTCGCCGGCGGCGCCGTCGACCGGGGTCCCGGACGAGCCCACGACGCCCGCGACGGACGCGGTGCCGACGGACGGAGCGGCTCCGGTGCCGTCCTCGGCCGCCCCCACGGCCGCGGCACTGCCCGACGACGTCTCGGGTCAGTCCGCCGACCAGGTCACCTGCGCCGCGAAGCGCTGACTCCGGCCGTCTCGTGCTGCGGTCCGGTCGGGCGGGAGCTCGGCTGGAGCTCCGGGAACGAGGTCTCGATGTCGCCCTCGGGCGTGACGAGGACGTTCGGACGGTTCGCCTGCCGGATCAGTGCGCGAGGGTGTCCTTCGGATGCTCGCCGAAGCGGGCCAGGTACGCGGCCGAGAACCGGCCCATGTTCCCGAAGCCCCAGCGGCTGGCGACGTCCGAGACGAGGGTCGTCCCCGGATCACCCGCGAGGAGGTCCTGACGCACCCGGTCGAGGCGGACGTGCCTGAGGTACTTCGACGGGCTGGAGCCCAGGTGTTCGTTCATCAGCTGCTGAAGGGTCCGGGTGTGCATGCCGGCGGCGGTCGCGATGTCCGCCGACGAGATCGCCTGGTCGGCGTAGGCGTGGACGTACTCGGCGGCGAGCCTCAGGCGTTTGGTGCGTTCGGTGCGCAGGGCGTCGGGGACGTCGACCGCCCGCCAGGGGAACAGGTCCAGCAGCGTCCTGACGATCGCCGTCTGGGCGGAGTGCCGGGCGAGGGGCGGGGTCCGCGGGTCCACGATCGTCGGGGTCGCCGTGCCGAGGGTCCGGTGCCAGGCGGCGAGGGCGACCTCGCTCGGGACGGCGGCGTAGTCGAAGACGATCCGTTGTGCCGGTCCGGCATGACGTTCAGTGGCGACCTCCTCCAGGAAGGCGCCGTCGATGTGGACGATGCCGTGCCGGTGGGGTGTCATGGCGAACGAGAAGGACGTCTCGGTCGGGGTCAGGAAGGGCCGGGCGCCGACGCTGGTCAACTGACCGGAGGGGTGGTCGACGGTCACGGAGCCTTGCTGGAACCAGGACACGACGTAGTCACGGGACCAGGGGATCGTGCCCTGGAGGTGGCCGGTGAAGGTGCCGGTCTGCAGGGCGAGTCGGGCGTCCCCGGCGGAGGCGAAACGGAACGCGAACGGCTCCGGGCCGAGGCGTGCGCGGAAGTCCCGGCCGGCGAGGACCGTCTGCAGACAGTCACGCGCCTCCTCGGCGTCGTCGCTCGACCACGTGTCCCGACGGAACTCGTCGGGTGCGCGCTCGTCCGAGGACGGTCCGGTCGCGGGCATGTAGGTGGTGGGCACGGTGATCTCCTGGTCCTCCTCTCGTTCACGGACGCACGCTGGTGAGACGTGGCCTCAGCAATGGGGACGAGGGCCGAGCAGAGTTCGTCACGGATCGCCGACGGGAGGTCTGACGGCCACGATGCCGCATCGGCGAGCATCTGTCCCTACCCCAGAAGACGTGCCCCACCCCGGCGGACGTGTCCCGCCGCCGGCCAGGAGATCGCCTGAGGGCCCGCGGGACAGCGGGCCTCAGGGTTTGAGGGCCTGCACGCTCGAGGGGTCGGGGCGGGGTGTCGTGGCTCAGACGTCCCGGCCGAAGCAGACCGACTCGGCCGATCCGACGTACGGGCCGAAGAGGGGGATGCTCTCGTAGCCCTCCCGCTCGTAGAAGCGGATCGCGTCCGGTTGGAGGATGCCCGTCTCGAGCACGATCCGCCGCGTGCCGAGGTCGCGAGCGGCGTCCTCGAGGGCATGCAGGACGGCGGCCGCCACCCCGGAGCCCCGCGCGTCGGGCGAGACGTACATGCGTTTGACCTCGGCCGTGGCCGGCCCGACCACCGTGTCCGCCAGGGGGCGCAGACCACCGCACGCGATCGGGCGGCCGTCGTCCGCCCGGGCGACGAGGAACACCGGGACGTCGGCTGCCGACGGCGGCGTGCCGGGCTCGTGGTCGTCGCTTCCGTACCGGGCGTCCAACTCGACGCGTTGGGCGCGGCGGAGGCGGTCGGCATCCGGGTGGTCGAAGGGGGTCGCACTGATCGTCCAGCTCATGGGGGTCCTTTCGTGACAACCGTTACGGTAACAGGCGTTACGATGCCTGGATGAGCAGATCGCGAGATGTGACCGACACCCGGCGGCGTCTCTCGGACGCCGTCTTCACGACCCTCGCCGAGCGGGGGCCGACGGGTCTCACGCTCCGGGCGGTCGCCGAACGAGCCGGATGCACGACGGGCCTCGTCCTGCACACCTTCCGCGACAAGCAGGCCCTGCTCCTCCATGCCCGAGACGTGCTCCACGAGCGCACCCGCGAGCGCTCGGACGCCCTCGAGGGCGATGCGGACGATCCGCTCGCGGCCGTTCGTGCCGTCGTCCTGGGGACCCTGCCGACCGATGACGAGCGGCTCGCCGAGGCGCGCGTGTGGGTCGGGTTCCTGGCGGCAGCGCTCGACGATCCCGTCCTGGCCGAACGGCACGCCCGCAACAGCCGCGCGTTCGCCGATCGCCTGACCCGGTTGCTCAAGATCGGTGATCCCGGCCGTCACGACGAGGCGGTCACCCGGGCGGCGGCCCTCGTCGCGGCCGTGGAGGGGGTCTCGAGCCTGGCGGCGGGCGACCCCGACCGGTGGACCACGGCGCGTCAGGTGCAGGCGCTCGAGTTCGTCCTCGCCGCCGCCGCGCCGTCGGGCCCGCCGCGATGACCGGTCAGCGTCGCCGGTAGCGGCTGCCGTCGCAGGTGTGGACGGCCGAGTCGTCCGAGAGCATGTGCAGGTTGTACGTGGCGCAGTCGACGAACGTCCCGATGCTGATGATCGAGGGCGAGCGGCGCAGTTCGCCCTTGGAGGGGCCGTCGGAGCCGATGCCGGCCCGGTGGACCATCCACTCGATGTCGCGGGCCTCCTGGTCGAGGTAGCGCATCACGGCCTCGTTGTCCTCGTGTTGCCCGATGTACCCACGGGCGATCGTGCTGCGGACGATCCGCAGCGCCGGCGCGAGCGACTTTCCCGGCGCCGCGCTCAGGCCCCCTGCCTGGTACAGGAGTCGCCGCGTCCCGCTGCGGCGCATGGCGGGCACGAGCGATCGGACGAAGGTCGTGTTCACCTGCCGCTCGCGCTGGGCAGCCGCGTCCCCGAGCATCATCACGACGGCGTCGACGCCGTCGAGCAGGGCGTCGAGGTCGAGGTCGTCGTCGAGTGAGCCCTGTACGACCTCGAGGTCGTCGTGCTCGATCGCGAGCTTGCCGGGCGTCCGCGCCAGGACGCGGAGCCGGTGGCCGGCGTCGAGGGCCAGTCGTGTGAAGTGTTGCCCGGTCTGCCCCGTGGCGCCGAGGACCAGGAGGGATCGTCTATTCGTCATGGCTCTAATGTAGGCGGTGTCTAGAAAGTAGTCAATGACTAGTCGCGGACTAGGATGAGGGCATGACCCCACGGCCTTTCCACCACGGGAACCTCCGGGCCGTGCTGCTCGACGAGGCGGTGGGCGTCCTGCGCGAGTCCGGCGTCGACGGGCTGTCGCTCCGCGACCTCGCGCGCCGGGCCGGCGTCAGCCACGGTGCCCCGAGGAGTCACTTCGTCGATCGGCAGGCGCTGCTCGACTCACTCGCCGAAGCCGGTTTCGAGCGGCTCACCACCGCCGTCCGGCGTGCCCTCGACGGCGAGGGGAGTGGCACGGAACGCCTCCATCGCGTCGCCCGCGCCTACGTCGACTTCGCCGTCGACGACGCCGCCCTCATGGAGCTCATGTTCCAGACCAAGGTCACGACGAAGCCCGAGGCCGTCCACGAGGCGGCCGGCACTCTCTTCACCGTGCTCGACGGCGCCTTGGGGTCGCCGGCGTCCGGGGCGTCGGTCGACGAGTCGCGGGATCACTTCAAGATGCTCTTCGCGGCGACGATGCAGGGGATCGCGGGGCTCGTCGCCTCCGGTCGCATCGAACGACCCCTCGGAGACCGCCTCGTGGGCACGGCCATGGGCACGCTGCTCGACTCCGAGCTGGGGCGCCGCGTGGTCACCGTTCGCTGATCCACCACATGCGGCGGGTGGCCTGGGCGAGGGGCGGTCCGCTGTCTTGTTCATGGTGAAGTGACTTCATGATGAAGTAAATGGGGTAGGTTGACCGGACGGCACCACCGACGGAAGGCATCCATGTCCCTGACCCCGCGTCCCACCCCGCATCGCACTCCTCGCGTCCTCGTCACCGGGGCGAGCATCGCCGGTCCCGCACTCGCCTGGGGGCTGGCGAAGTCCGGCTTCGACGTCGTCCTGCTCGAGCGATCCGCCGCTCCTCGCGAGACGGGCCAGAACATCGACGTGCGCGGCCTCGGTCGCGAGATCCTGACGCGCATGGGCGTCGAGGAGACGGTCCTCGCGAACCTCACCGGCGAGGAGGGGACCCGCTTCGTCGACGAGGACGGTCGCCCCTACGCCGTGTTCCCCCGAGAGGAGGGTCAGGACGGGCCGACGGCGGAGGTCGAGATCCTGCGCGGTCGCCTCGCCGGCATCCTCGTCGACGTCGTCCCGGCCGAGGTGGAGCGCCGTTACGGCGACTTCGTCACGGGGGTCGAGCAGGACGGGACCGGTGTCGACGTCACGTTCGACAGCGGCGCCCAGGAGCGCTTCGACCTGCTCCTGGTGGCTGAGGGGCGCAGCTCACGTACCCGGCGCCTCCTCTTCTCCGAGGAGACCGAGCTGCGCGACTTCGGCGTCAGCATCACCTACGGCACCCTCGACCGGCACCCGGACGACGTCGACACCTGGGACTGGTTCACGGGCACACGGGGACGCGTCGCCTCCGTGCGGCCCGACAACGAGGGGACGATCCGGGCGAGCATGTCGTTCGAGTCCGAGCCGATGGGCTTCGAGAAGCTGCCCGTCGAGGCCCAGCTGCAGCTGCTCCGGGCACGTTTCCGAGGGGCCGGCTGGCAGACCGAGCGAATCCTCGACGGCTTCTCGGCACGCCCCGACGAGTTCTACACGCAGCGGATGGAGCAGGTCGTCATGTCGACCTGGAGCCGGGGGAGGGTCGCGCTCGTCGGCGACGCCGCCTGGGGGTCGGGCCCGACGGGCATGGGGACGACGCTGTCGCTGGTCGGCGCACACATCCTCGCCGGAGAGCTCGCCGCGACCCCCGACCGTCCCGCGCGCGCCTTCGCGAGCTACGAACGGCAGATGCGCCGCTACGCCGACAGCGCCCAGGGCCTGCCGCGCGGCGGGGCCCGAGCGTTCCACCCCTCGTCGACCGTGGGACGGAAGGCGGTCCGGGTGGCGCACCGCGTCGCGGCGTCGAGGCCGGTGCGGACGTTCTTCCAGGCGAACCTGCTGACGAGCGAGAAGCACGTCCCGGTGTTGGCGGACTACCCGCACCTCCGGGCCTGAACCCCGAGGGGGCCGCCGGCCCCGCCCGTCGATGAGAGGATCGAGCATGACGACCCCGAGACGGAACCTGCTCGAGGCGCTCCGTCACTACGCCCTGAGCTACCAGGAGTCCACCCGAGAGCTCGCCCGTCGGATGGACCTGCCGACGGTGGACGGCACCGCCCTCGGCGAGATCCTCTGGGCCGAGTACGACGACGCCCCCCTCTCGCCCGGTCGACTCTCGATGCGCGTGGGCCTCACGTCGGGCGCGACCAACGCCCTCATCAACAGGCTCGAGGCGCTGGGGCTCGTCTCGCGCAGTCGTGAGAGCGACGACCGCCGCGTCGTCACGCTCCGCACCACCGAGACGGCCCGGGAGCGTGCGGCGGTCTTCCTCGACCCCTCGACCGCCGCCCTCGAAGCGGCCCTCGACGAGTACGACGACGTGACGCTCGACACCGTCCGTTCGGTGCTCGTGCAGCTGGCCGCGGTCCTGCCGGGCACCGATCAGGACGGCGCCCGACGCCCCCGGTGAGTCGCTCGGGTCCGACAGTGTCGGTGGGGTGTCGTAGCGTCCTCGGTGGGAGGCGTGATGAGAGACCACCGGCAGCCGTCCGCGCGAACCGGCGCGCGCCTCCTCGTCGACCCCGGGGCCGGGTGCGGGGGCACACGGTGACCGCCGTCATCGGTCCCGTCGGCGGCGACGAACGCCCCGACCACCTGCTGCCGCAACAGGCCGCCGAAGCCGTCCACGCCGGTTTCCCCTCGCCGGCGCAGGGGTACTACAACGGGCCGGTCGACCTCAACCGGCACCTGATGCGCGACCCGACCGCGACGTTCCTGGTGCGGGTGAGCGGCGACAGCATGACCGGAGCCGGCATCTTCGACGGTGACGAGCTCGTCGTCGACCGGGGCCTCGACGCGCACGACGGGCACGTGGTCGTCGCCGTCGTCAACGCCGAGCTGACGGTCAAGCGTCTCTCGTACCGGCAGGGGCGGATGGTGCTCAGCCCCGAGAACCCGGCCTACCCCGAGATCGTGCTGTCCGAACTCGACGAGGCGACGATCTGGGGCGTCGTGACGAGGTGCCTGCACCGTGTCTGAGTCCACCACGACGTCCAGGTCGACCACGTCCGAGCGCAGCGTCGCCATCGTCGACGCCAACAACTTCTACGTCTCGTGCGAGCGCGTGTTCAACCCGGCGCTCGAGGGCAGGCCGGTGGTCGTGCTGTCGAACAACGACGGCTGTGTCATCGCCCGCTCGCAAGAGGCGAAGGCGCTCAACGTCGACATGGCTGCGCCGTGGCACAGCATCGCTCCGATCGCGGCGATGCAGGGCGTGGTCGCGGTGTCGAGCAACTACGAGCTCTACGGCGACATGTCGGCGCGGTCGGCCGAGATCCTCAGCCGGTACACCAGCGACCAAGAGGTGTACTCGATCGACGAGTCGTTCATCGAGCTGACCGGTTCGCTCGACGACACGATCGCCCAGGCTCGCGAGATCCGCCGTGCCCTGCGCAAGCTCATCGGCCTGCCCGTCAGCATCGGCATCGCGCCGACCAAGACCCTGGCCAAGTTGGCCAACCGCGGCTCGAAGCAGAACGCCGCTCTCGCCGGTGTCTGCCACCTGGGCAGCTACGCCCCCGAACAGCAGACCGCGATCCTCGCGAGCGTCGACGTCGGCGACGTCTGGGGCATCGGCCGCCGCACGGCGAAGAAGCTCGCGCCTCTCGGCATCCACACCGCGGCCGATCTCCGCGACGCCGACGCCGCCCGCATCCGCACGCGCTTCGGCGTCGTGCAGGCCCGGGTCGTGCACGAGCTGCGCGGCGTCGACTGCCTGCCGATCGAGCAGGTGCAGCCCGAGCGCGAGCAGATCTACCACTCGCGGTCGTTCGCGGTGCCCATCACGACCGTCGCCGAACTCGAAGAGGTGCTCTCGGTCTACACGCAGCGAGCGGCGGCCCGGTTACGGAAGCAGGGCTCGTTGACGCGCCTGATGCGGTGCTTCACCGCGACCTCGCCGTTCTCCGACAGCGCCGCCCACACGAACCACTCGGTGTCGGTGGCGTTCCCCGAGCCCACCGACGACGCCGCCCTGCTGTACCGCTCGGCCATCGCCGCCCTCGGCCCGCAACTCGAACCCGGCAAGCGCTACGTCCGAGCCGGCGTCACCCTGATGGAGCTCACCCCGCGCGACGAGCATGCGAGCCTCGACGTCTTCGACGAGGCCGACGCGGCACCACCCGCCTACGGTGCCGTCATCGACCGCATCGCCGGCAAGTTCGGCGAAGACACGCTGGGGCTCGGCATCGCCGGTCTCCGCCACCGGCGCGGCTGGTCGATGAAGCGCGACATGGTGTCGCCCCGCGCGACCACCCATTGGGACGAGCTGGCGACGGCCAGGGCTCGTTGACGAAGTCGGGCCGCCCCTTCACGGAATCACGGCCCGAAGATCAGGGTGCCGAGCACGAAGAACGCCATGACGCCGATGAAGCCCGCCACCCCCGAACCGATCGCCCACGCAGCTCGGTACGACCGCTCGAGCCGGCGATCGAGCAGCGCGGCCACCGCGCCGACGAGTCCGAGGAGCGGCGGGGCGACCAAGAGCACTCCCGCCAACCGGAGGTACCCGGCGACGTACGGGTTGGGGAACGGCACGAAGAGCAGGCCGAGCACGACCAGCAGGGCCACGGACAGGCACACGACGGTCGCGACAGGCACGCGACGGAGGCGTGGCGCGGGCTGGTCGGTGACGGCAGGCGCCTGCGGTGGTCGGGGTGGCATGGCTCGATCATGTCGTGTCCTGTCGGTCTCCGGGTTGATCTGTGTCGCCCGCATGGGCGACATCACCGCTGGACCCCTCCAGACGCACCATGCTGGGCTCGTGACCGCCACGACCAGGACGACCGCCACACGTGTCGTGCTCTCGACCGCGACAGCCCTGTGCGTGGCATCGGTGTGCACGGCCGTCCTCGCTCGGCGCGTCGCCACCGAGGGCCGAGCCTTCGTCCTGGGACCCCTGGGGGGCCAGACGCTCATCGTGCTGGCCGTGCTCGTCGCAGGCGTCGCCTTGGTGGTCCTGGTCCTCGGCGTGGCCTGGTGGCTCACCCGTCGGTCGGGCTTCTGGCCGCAGATCCTCGTGCGGTCCGCCGCGTCGCTCCTCGCGGTGGTCATCGGTCTCGGGCTCTGTGTGGTCGCCTGGCTCGGCGCTCTGGGCTCCGTGAGGTACGTCGACGTGGGCACGGTGGACGGGCGAACGGTCATGGTGGCCGAGTACCGCTCCCTGGCGGGGTTGGGTGCGTCGCTCGGCTACCGCGACGGATGGCTCTTCACGCCCGACCCGGCCGCGTCCGGCCCCGCGATCGGCGACGACGGCGCGGGCGACCCGCAGGCCGAGTTCGGGATGTACCGGCTCGAGGTCGCGGCGGATCAGGTCACGGTCCGGTTCGGTGACGACGGTCAGAACGTCCTGACCGCACCCCGCCCCTAGACGTCTCGCCGCGCCTCCTCGGTCGTCAGCCGGCGGACGCTCGGCGTCGCGACGGCCGCGAGCGTCGCCGCCGCGATGATCGCGGCGCAGACGAGCAGTGTCGGCCGTGTGCCGAACTGCTGCGCCGCCGGGCCGGCGAAGACCTCGCCGAGCGGAACGGCGACGAACGAGCCGACCATGTCGTACGAGTAGACCCGGGCCAGGGAGGCGCGGGGCACGTGGCTCTGCAACGACTGGTCCCACGAGATGGCGAAGATCTCGAGGGCGACCCCGCCCAGCAGGAACGCCACCACGAGCGCGGGCACCGCCGGAGCCAGCCCGAGCGTCGCCACCGGCACCGCCGTCACGGCCATCAGCCCCACGCCCACGACGAGGCCGTGCCGGGGCCGCCAGCGCATCGCGACGACGGCACCGATGCCGAGGCCGACGGTCTGGGCCGCGACGACCAGCCCCCAGGCCGCCCGCCCGAACGACCCGTCGGCCACGACGGGCCCGAGCACCGTCGTCGCCCCCACGAACGCGGCGTTCAGCACGGCGAACTGCGCCACCACGGTCCACACCCACGAGCGCCGGGTGAACTCGTGCCACCCCTCACGCAGGTCGGCGATCACCGACGAGCCCGAGCCCGAGCCGGGCTCCTCGTCGTCGGGCGACGGGGTGCCGGGCCGGATCGGCAGTCGCAGACGCGAGTAGAGGGCCCCCGCGAGCGCGAAGCCGGCTGCGTCGATCACCAGGCCCCACCCCGGCCCGACGACCGCGACGATGCCCGCCCCGGCCGATGCCCCGACGACGCTGCCGCCGTTCAGGCCGAGGCGCAGCAGGGCGTTGGCGGGCCGCAGCAGGGTGTCGGGCACCGTCTCGGGCACGAGGGCCGCCGCCGCGGGCAGGCTCACCGCCGCGACCGCACCGTTCAGCACGCTCAGCACGACGAGCAGCGGGATCGTCGCCGACCCCGTGATGACGAGCGTCGCGACCACGGCCTGCGTCCCGGCCGCGGCCAGCGACGTCCCGACGAGCACGACGTCGCGCCGCAGCCGGTCGGCGATCACGCCGCCGAAGAGCAGTACCGCGACGTTGGCGATCGATCGGGCGGCCACCACCAGTCCGAGGTCCGCCGCCGACCCGGTCAGGTCGAGCACGGCGAACGCGAGCGCGATCGGGGCGACGGCGTTGCCGAGCACGCCCGTCGTCCGAGCCGCGAGCAGCCAGCGGAACGTGCCGTGCGCGAGGGGGCCGCGGCGGTCGCTCGTGGCCTGGGGGACCGAGGAGGCGCCTCCTGCGTCCCCGGTCACGGTCGCTTCAGGGGGAAGAGCGCGGCCGTCATCGACACCGGGCTCGTGCCCGGCGTCCGGGGCCGCTGCGCGGCGGCGTGCAGGAGGGCGGAGGCGTGGCCCACGTGGCGGACGACCAGCTGCCAGGTCTCGGCGTCGACCCAGAGTTCGGCGTCGGTCGAGACCTGGGGCCCGGTCACCCGCCGGGGGGAGCGGCGGCGCAGTTCGTCGGTCAGGGCCTCGACGTAGCGGGCGCGCTCGGCGTCGGCGTCACCGTCGGCGCCGTCGACGGGCCCGGGGACGACCGGGAACGGCTGGGCCGACGACAGGTGTCGGTACCGCTTGGCCTCGCCGCCGCGGATCGTGACGACCTCGACGACCTCGACGAGGCCCACCCGCTCGAGCACCCGGAGGTGGTAGCTCGCGGTGGCCTGCGACAGCCCGAGTTCGCGACCGGCCTCGGCGGCGCTCATCGCGACGCCCGTCAGGAGCGAGAGGAGGCGCAGCCGGATCGGGTGGGCGGTGGCGCGGAGTTCGTCGAGTGCGGACATGAGGTCATCGTGCAGACCCCGGCACCCGACCGTCAAACGGGTCTTTGGGGGTCGGCTACTTCGAGGTGGCGAGACCCACGAGCGCGGCCGAGATCAGGCCGGCGCCGACGACCGAGATGGCGATGATGAGGACGTGGAAGAACAGGACCATGGGGTGTCGGTCTCTCTGTGAGCAGGTGCGGCGGGTCGAGGCGGAACAGGCGTCCATCGTACCGAGCGCCCCTGGGCGCGGCACGTCCGGCGGGGTGCCCGGGCCGCGGCCTACGCTCGGACGATGACGACCCACCACCTCGACCCCAGCACCGACACCGCCCACGAGGTCTTCTCGCGCGACCACGCCCCCGTGCTGACGATCGACTCCGGTGACACCGTCGTCGTGCGCTCGCTGGACGCCTCGGGCCACCTCGAGCCGCAGACCGTGCCCGGCGAGGTCACGCCGTACCTCTTCCCGACCCGGCGCGGCCACGCCCTGACCGGTCCGATCGCCGTCCGCGGGGCCCGTCCGGGCGACATGCTGCAGCTCGACCTGCTCTCGCTGACCCCCGACGACTGGGGCTTCACGGTCGCCGCGGCCGCCGACACCCCGATCACCCGTCACCTCGGCCTGGTCGACGCCGAGGCCGCCTGGCTGCTCTGGAGCATCGACCGCGACGCCGGCACGGCCACCGAGAGCCGGGGCCTGCGTCGCCCGATCGCCCCCTTCCTCGGCGTGATGGGACTCGCCCCCGCCGAGGCCGGAGAACACTCGACCATCCCGCCCCGCGCCTCCGTGGGCGGCAACATCGACTGCCGCGACCTCGTCGCGGGCACGACCCTCTGGTTGCCGGTGGCGGTCGACGACGCCCTGCTCTACCTCGGTGACGGCCACGCGGCCCAGGGCGACGGCGAGGTCGGCGGCACCGCGATCGAGACCGGCATGACGACGGAGGCGCGGGTCGGCCTGGCGACGGACCGCCCGCTCACGACGATCCACGCCGAGACCCCCGAGGCCCGCATCACCTTCGGCTTCGACGCCGACCTCAACGTCGCCAGCGGGGACGCGCTCGCCGCGATGGTGACCTGGATGCAGCAGCTCTACGCGGTCGACGCCGCCACGGCCCTCGCCTTCGCGAGCACGGTCGTCGACCTGCGCGTCACCCAGGTCGCCAACCGCACCTGGGGCGTGCACGCCGTGTTGCCGCGGGACGTGCTCGTCCCCGCCTGAGCGGCGCCCCGCCTCCTCATCGTCGACCGGGTCGGCGTTCGGCTCGCAGCGCCCTGCGCGACGGTTCGACGACACCCCGAATTCGGCGTGCCGAATACCTCTGATCAGCACTTTTCGGGTCGAGGAGGCGCGCTCGGCATGCCAGGATCGTCAGGTTCCGAGACGCCGGTGTCTCCACCCGACCGTCTCGAAAGGCGCTGCCCCCATGTCGTTCTGGGCCCTCTTCCTCATCGCGCTCGGCGTCTCCGCGGACGCCTTCGCCGTCGCCCTCGGCAAGGGCCTGCACATGACGCGCTTCAGCGCACGCCACGCGGTCGTCATCGCGCTCACGTTCGGTGCGTTCCAGGCGCTGATGCCGCTGCTGGGCTGGCTGCTCGGCTCGACCTTCGCGCAGTACATCGCGCCGTTCGACCACTGGGTCGCCCTCGGCCTGCTCGCCCTGATCGGCGGCAAGATGCTCTACGAGGCGTTCTCGTCGCACGAGGACCGGGAGAAGGACACCGACCGGCTGAACCTCCGCGAACTGGCCGTGTTGGCCGTCGCGACCAGCATCGACGCCCTCGCGGTCGGTGTGACCTTGGCGTTCCTGCCGGTGTCGATCGGCTGGGCGATCCTGCTGATCGGCGTGACGACCGCCGTGCTGACCTTCGTCGGCGTGCTGGTCGGGCGCCGGGTGGGTGCGAGGTTCGGCAAGCCGGCCGAGATCGCCGGCGGCGTGATCCTGATCCTGATCGGCGTGAACATCGTCCTCGAGCACACGGGCGTCCTCGGCTGAGTCCGCGCCGCGTTCGGTGTGCGCCGCTGCGTCAGTCGCGCGGCATGCGCAGTTCGGCCAGTCGAGGCGCGTGCAGCGGCTGGGTCTCCCACAGGGCCGTGAAGGTCGCGTCGGCCTCGTCGAGCGTGAGGTGCAGGCGGTGCGGCGTCTCGACGAAGACGAGGTCGACGTGCAGCAGGTCCGCCGACCGGGTGGCGCTCGCGGCGACCGGTGTCGCAGCCGGGTGGTCGCCGACACCGACGCCCTCACGGGAGCCGTCGTCGGACCCGTCGGTGACGACCCAGTCCTCGGCCTCGACGCGGGCCACCAGACGGGAGTCGCCCTCGACAAGGGTGAGCGTCGTCGCGGCGTCGGCCGAGGCGCGCAGTTCGACCACGCTGAGGCTGGGCTGGTCGTTGCCGTCGGCCGCGGTGAACGAGACGAGTCGCTCGGTGCCGGGGGAGTGCTGGTCGCCGACCCGCGCCTCCTCGGCTGCCGGTCGGACCGGTGCGGCGTCGTGCTCGGTCGGACCGGCCACCCCGGGCAGTGTCAGGTCGGCGAGGCGGGTCGCCAGCGAGTCGTCGGCCGCGGCGTCGCCGATGCGAGCCGCGTCCGTGCCGAAGACGGGCAGCAGGTGGGCCCACGCCGCGTCGAGCACGGCCTGCATGTCGAGCGACTGGCCGGTCAGGGCGAGCACGACGTCGTGCTCGGGCAGCACCACGGCGAACTGGCCGTACGCGCCGTCGCCGCGGTAGCCGTGGCGGGCCATCCAGAACTGGAAGCCGTAGCCCTGGGCCCAGTCGGGGTTCGACTCGCCCGCGTTCGAGACGTGCGAGCGCGTGGCCTCGGCGACCCACTCGCGCGGCAGCAGCTGCGTGCCGTCCCACTCGCCCTGCTGCAGGTACAGCTGGCCGAGGGCGGCGATCGCGTGGGTCGTGGCGTGCAGTCCGCTGAAGCCGAGTTCGCGGCCGGACTCGTCACGCTGCCAGCCGACCTCGCCGATGCCGAGCGGGTCGAGCAGGCGGGGGCGCAGGTACTCGCTGAGCGACTGGCCCGTGACGCGTTGCACGATCGCGCCGGCGGCGAAGGTGCACGGCTGGTTGTACGCGAACACGGTGCCGGGCTCGTCGTCGGGCGGGGTGAGCAGGAAGCCGCGGACGACGTCGACCGGGTCGACGGCGAGCGCCCGGTCGAGGGTCTCGGCGCGGTGTCCGCTGGCCATCGCGAGCACGTGTCGGACGCGCATCGACCGGCTGCGCGGGTCGGTCACCTCGGCGTCGAGCTCGGGGAAGTGGCCGAGCACGGTGTCGTCGAGCCCCATCAGCCCCTCGGCGACGGCGAACCCGACCGCCGACGAGGTGAAGCTCTTGCTCAGCGAGTAGAGCAGGTGCGCGCGGTCGGCCGAGTACGGAGCCCACCAGCCCTCGGCGACGACCTGCCCGTGGCGCAGCAGCATGATGCTGTGCGGCTCGACGCCGGCGGTGGTCTCGAGGGCGTCGACGAAGGCGGAGATGCCCGCCGCGTCGACGTTCTGGGCGGAGGGCGTGCTGCGCGGCAGCGTCGTCGGAGTCACCCCTCGACCCTATGCCCGCCCCCGGTTCACTCGGCCTCGCCCGGCCCCCGTGTGCACATCGCGACAACTGCCAGCGCGAGCCTAGTCATGGACGGTGGCGAGCGGCGTGTCGCACGCGTTTTGTCGGGTTCGGTACGCCGCCCGGGCTCTGGCAGGTCGGGTTTGGCCCGCCGAGCGCCCCCGGGGTAGGTCGAACCCGACGCCTTGCCGCCGTAGGGCGCCCGCGGGGTGGCGGTGGGGGAGGGAAGCCGAGGAGGCGCGGGTCAGGTCGCCAGGGACGTCAAGCGCAGGTCGACCAGCGGCACGAGGTCCCGTGGCAGCACCACGAGCACGATCGAGCCGTCGACCTCGGCGCCCCAGCCGACCAGGTCGGGATCGGTGTCGATCAGCACGGCGTCGTGTTCGACCCCGTCGACGACGAGCGCCTCTCCCGGCTGCGCATGCCGGGCGGTCACGGGGGCGTCCAGCACGGGCATGGCGCCGTCGGGTCGGGTGCTCCGCCCCTCGGCCGTGTTGATCAGCACGTGGTTGACGTGCCGAGCGAGATGTTCCTCCACGGAATCGCGTTCGCCCGACCGTTCCGGGTCGTCGGGCGCGACCGTGGTGACCACCGCCTCCCACAGCATCGGGTACCGGAACGCCCGCAGCCCGGCCAGGAACCATTCCGGCTGGTCGGCGGCCAGGGCATCCGCCAGGTGGCCGTCGATCTCGGCGACGTTCTCGACCAGGTTGGACGGGGCCTCGGGGTCGGACGGGTCGGCGACGAACACGTAGTTGAGGGCGACGGTGTCCAGCACGTCGTCGTGCGCGATCGTGCTGGGCTGCGTGAGATCGAGGCGGGGCTGCTCGACGAACGTGTGGACGGGGCGACCGAACGCCGCCGCGATCTGGGAGGGCGTGCCCGGGCGCGGGAGGTCGTGCAGGCTGGCGTTCTCGGCGAAGTCCACCGCCCCATGCTCGCACCCTGGGCGCCGAGACGCAGCCGTCGCTGCGCGGCGGAGTTCAGGAGGCGCGGGTCGGGTCCGCCATGGCCCCTCGGCCCCCTGAGGCGGCTCCGGACGCCGCGGGCAGCGTGTCGGCGGCAGGCGCCTCGGCCACCGCGTCCGCGAGGGCCGTCTCGGCTACCGCGTCCGCCACGACGACGGCCTCGCGGGTGCGCTCGGCCCGGACGAAGCCGATGCCGACGACGATCAGCAGGCCGCCTCCGAGCTGCAGCGGGGTGAGGGCCTCGCCGAGCAGCAGCCAGGCGTAGAGCGCGGCGGCCGCCACCTCGAGCAGGCCGACGAACGACGCCAGGCGCGAGCCGAGCATGCTGCTGGCCGTGATGCTCGTGGCGTAGGCGACGGCCGTGGCGACGACGCCGACCACCAGCATCGGCACCCACCACGGCACGACCGCGTCGAACAGGGGCACGTCGGCCGCGGAGGTCGTGAACGGCACGAGACCGGTCAGCCCCAGCAGTCCGAGGAGGGCGGCGCCGAAGAGCAGGCCCGACGCCGCCAGCGCGACCGGGGGCAGGTCGCCGCTCGGTCGGGCGGCGATCACGAAGTACGCGGCACAGCAGACCATGGCCGCACCGGCCAGAGCGAGCCCGACGGGGTCGAGCGCCACGCCGCCGCTCGGGGCGACGACCAGCAGGAGGCCCGCGAAGGCGATCGCGGAGCCCACGAGCACCACGACCTGCGGCACGCGCCGCGTGGTCGCCCAGGCCACTCCGACGAGCAGCAGCGGGGCGAGGTACTCGACGAGGATCGCGGTGCCGACCGGGATGCGCACGACCGCGGCGAAGTAGAAGACCTGGGTGCCGGCGACGCCGATCACGGCCATGCCGAGCACGCGCCAGCGGGCCCGCCAGATCGGGCCGAGCCGACCGCGGAGGACGACGAGGGCGACGGGTGCGAGCACCACCCCGCCGATCAGCGCGCGGACGGTGACGGCGGCCACGGGACTCCACCCCGATTCGAGCAGCGGCTTGACGAAGGGCCCGGAGAAGCCGAACGACGCAGCGGCGAGCAGCGCGACGAGCAGGCCCGCGGTGGTCGAGGCGGGGCGCCCTGCGGCGAGGGGTGTCGTCGTGGACGTGGTCGTGGTCGCACCGGTGCTCACGAGGACTCCTTCTGTCAGGGCCGTCGTGCACAATGGGTGGTGACGCGCCGCTTCTGTCGCGAGCGTACGACCGCCTCTGACAAGGAGTCAACTTGCATTTCGCCCCTGACACAGAAGACGTCCTCGAGTTCAACGTCGCCCTGGTCAACACCGGTGCCGGGGCGAGCCGATCCGGCGACGACGAGCTCTCGACCCGGGCCGAGCTGAAGGCCCTGCTCGACTCGTTCGCCTTCTCGGGCCGCTTCGACCGGGACGACGCCGAGCTGGCCTCGGTGCAGGGCGTCCGGGCCGAGCTGCGACGCATCTGGACCCTCGAACGCGACCTGCTCGCCGCCGAGGTCAACCGCATGCTGGCCGACAGCGTCTCGTCGCCCCGGCTCGTGCGGCACGACGCCCTCGACTGGCACCTGCACGCGACGAGCGACGACGCACCTCTCGCCGACCGCATCCGCGTCGAGTCCGCGCTCGCCCTGGTCGACGTGATCCGCACCGACGAGACCGGCCGACTGCGGGCCTGTGCGGCGGACGACTGCGACGGGGTCTTCGTCGACCTGTCGCGAAACGGCTCGAAGCGGTTCTGCAGCGTCCGCTGCGGCAACCGCGTCAACATGATCGCCTTCCGGGAGCGCCGGGCCGACCCTGCCCCGGGCTGACCCGCCCCCTGCCGCGCGCCGCGCTGACCCGCTCCGACCCCGCCCCGCTCCGACCCTGCCCCGCGCTGACCCGCCCCGCTCTGCCCCGCCGCGCCCTCCTGCCGGGCCGAAAAGCGTGATCCGTTACGTACCGGATCAAGACCAGAAGCTTCCAGGGGGGCGAAAAGCTCGATCCGTCACGTACCGGATCAAGCGAAGGGGAACAACGGGGGAGGCGCGCCTGACCTCGCAGCGCCCGTTAAGTTGTGCACAACTCAATCGTGCACGATGTGCTAGTGTCGTCCTCATGACCGCAGCAGCCGACACCGCGACGACCCCGGGCCCCGTCTCGGGTCTCGACGAGCAGATCTGCTTCGCGCTCTACACCGCGTCGCGGGCCGTCACCGCTCGGTACCGTGACCTGCTGGCTCCACTGAATCTGACGTACCCGCAGTACCTCGTCCTGCTCGTCCTCTGGCAGAGGGGCGCGACGACCGTCTCGGCGCTCGGCCACGAGCTACAGCTCGAGTCCGGCACCCTGTCGCCCCTACTCAAGCGCCTCGAGGTGCAGGGCATCGTCACCCGCACGCGGTCCGCCGCCGACGAGCGCTCGGTCGAGGTCGCCCTCACCGAGGCCGGTCACGCCCTCCGTGCCCGGGCCGCCGGGTTCCCCGACCTCATCTGCGGCGCGACCGGGCTCGACCTCGACGACCTGCAGGCACTGCGTGGTGACATCGCCTCGCTAGCGGCAGCCGTCCGGGCGAACACCGCCGCCCTGGCCAACACCGCCGTGCTGGCGGACGCGTCCGGCCCGACGCCCCCCGCGGCACCGGCACCGGCACCGGCACCCGCACCCGCACCGGCGCCGGCCCCGACCCCCTCCTGACCCGCCCCACCGACCCACCGCATACCGCACCCCCTCCCCATCGAAAGAGAGCACCACATGCCCACTCGCACCTCACGCACCGCCTGGAACGGCAGCCTCGAGACCGGCGAAGGCCAGGTCGAACTGTCGAGCTCCAAGCTCGGCACCTACGACGTGTCGTTCCCGAAGCGTGCCGCCGACGACGCCAACGGCGCCACCAGCCCCGAAGAGCTGCTCGCCGCGGCCCACTCGGCCTGCTACGCGATGCAGTTCTCGGCCGTCCTCGGCCAGGCCGGCGGCACCGTCGAGGCCCTCGACGTCAAGGCCGACGTCTCGCTCGGCCCGGACTCGGCCGGCGGCTTCAAGCTCACCGGCATCGCCCTCACCGTCCGCGGCGAGGTCTCCGGCATCGACGAGGCCGCCTTCCTCGAGGCCGCCCAGAACGCCAAAGAGACCTGCCCGGTCTCGAAGGCCCTCACCGGCGTCGAGATCACCCTCGACGCCGCGCTCGAGGCCTAGGCCCGAGCCGCAGCACCGCACCCCTCGAGAACGCAGGAGGCGCGGGTCACCCGACCCGCACCTCCTGCGTTCTCCGCATCACCGGCCCGACGGCGCGACGCCGTCAGCACCCCGACCGCGTCAGAGCCACTTCTTCCACTTGAAGACGCCCCAGATGCTCGCGCCGACCGCGACCATCGCGGCGACCGCCATCGGGTAGCCGAACTGCCAGTGCAGCTCGGGCATGTTGTCGAAGTTCATGCCGTAGACGCCGCCGACCAGGGTCGGGGCGAACAGGATGGCCGCCCAGCCCGAGATCTTCTTGACCTCGTCGTTCTGCTGCAGGCCGACCTCCGACAGGCGCCGGGTCTCCTCGTTCTGGGCGAGCCCGGCCTCGGACAGGCGTCGCATCTCGTCGTTCTGCGCCTGGGTGACGAGCGTCGAGTGCACCGTCAGGGCGTTCTCGAGCAGCGCGCGGAAGGTGTCGGCGCGCTCGCCGATCCGCAGCACGTGGTCGAGCACGTCGCGCAGCGAGCGCTGCAGCTCGACGTCGACGCCGTACTTGTCCGACCCGCGCAGCAGGTTCTCGAGCATGCCGCGCAGCGGGCTCGTCGCGCGTTGGAAGCTGATCACCTCGCGCAGCAGCTCGTAGATGCGCCGTGACACCTCGGGGTCGCCGCCGAAGAGCTCGTCCTCGATCTCGTCGATGTCCTTCTCGATGCCGGCGACGACCGGGCCGTATCCGTCGACCACCTGGTCGAGCACGGCGTAGAGCACGGCCTCGGGGCCGAGCGCGAGCAGCTCGGGGTTCGACTCGAGGCGGCGGCGCACCCGGCCGAGGTCGGGGTTCTCGGCGTGCCGGATCGTGATGACGAAGCCCGGGCCGACGAACACGTGCACCTCGCCGAACTCGACCGTCTCCTCGGCGTCGAGGTAGCGGGCCGAGCGCAGCACGACGAAGAGCGTCTCGCCGAAGCGTTCGAGCTTCGCGCGCTGGTGACCCTTGAGCGCGTCCTCGACGGCGAGCGGGTGCAGCTCGAACTCCTGCGCGATCGAGCGCACCTCGTCGGGGTCCGCGCGGTAGAGGCCGATCCAGGCCATGCCCTGGTGTTCGTGCAGCAGCTCGAACGTCTCGTCGAGGTTCGCCGGGCTGTCGGTGCGGTGCCCCGCGACGTAGATGCCGTTGTCGATGAGTGCCATGGTCTGCGCTCCTGCCGTTCGTGGTGCGACGACCGTCCGTCGAGGGACGGGGTCGTGCCGGGTGGTGGTCACGACAGCCGTGCGGACGGCGGGTGTGCGGTGGGGCCGGGCCGACGCACACGGGCGACGACGCGACACCGGGGGGTGCTGAGTCGTCGACGACGTGCGTCGACGGGAGACGTCGGTGCCCGTGGGCATCGCTCGTGGTCGGTCGGGCCCGGTGCTCAGACGAGCGGGGCGGACGGCGCGACCACGGAGGGATGCCGCGGGGCGCCAGTACTGTCACCAGCCATCGCCGCTCACCTGCCTTCCGTCGTGCTGCCGCCGGGCCCGGTGGGGCCGTGGGCCCGCCTGGGCCGTGGGACAGCGTACCCCTGCGGGCACCCGGGGTCGACCGGTGGCCGCCGGGCGTCCGGGGGAGCCGGAGGGAAGGAGGCGCGTGTCGCCGTTGACCCGTGCCTCCCGCGTCCACGATCGGGTTTCGCGACCTGCAGACGGCGTCACTCTGCCACCGTGACGACCAGGACACGAGCCTGAGTCGCTTTCGTGACCGGATCGATACGGTGGATCGATGAGCACCGTCGCCGTCACCGTCCTTCCCGCCACCGCCGCCATCGCCGACTCCGAGGGGGCGTCGGGCGACGCCTGGGGCGTCGCGCCCGCGAAGCGGGCGGTGGACGCGACCGACGCCCGCCTGGTCCAGCTCGGCGACGAGACCGAGATGATCGTCCTCGGCGGCCGCGTCGACCAGGCCGAACTGCGATCCGCGATCGAGCAGCACCCCGGCATCCGCATCGTGCAGCTGCCGAGCGCCGGCGTCGACGCCTACGTCGAGACCATGCAGGCCACCGCCCGCGACGGACTCACCTTCACCAGTGCCAAGGGCGCCTACAGCGCACCCGTGGCCGAGCACGCACTGGCGCTGACGCTGGCGACCCTGCGCTCCCTGCAGATCAGGGCCCGCGCCTCCTCGTGGGAACGCGAGCAGCGCGGCATCTCGCTGAACGGGGCGACCGTCACCATCGTCGGGGCCGGCGGCATCGGCACCGAGCTGCTGCGCCTTCTGCAGCCGTTCGACGTCGAGGTGACGATGGTCCGCCGCACCGACGAGGACGTCCCGGGCGCCGCCCGCACGATCACGGTCGACCGTCTGGCCGAGGTGCTGCCGACCAGCGACGTCGTCGTGGTCGCCGCGGCACTCACCGGCGGCACCCGCAGCCTGCTCGGCGCCGACGAGTTCGCCGCCATGAAGGACACGGCCGTGCTGGTCAACATCGCCCGCGGGCCGCTCGTCGACACCGACGCGCTCGTCACGGCGCTCGCCGAGGGGCGGATCGGGGCGGCGGGCCTCGACGTCGTCGATCCCGAGCCGCTACCCGACGGCCACCCGCTGTGGGCCGAGCCCCGTGCCCTGATCACCCCGCACCAGGCCAACACGAACGCGATGACCGAGCCGCTCTTCCAGGCCCGCGTCGAGGCGAACATCCGGGCGCTGTCCGAGGGCGGCGACCCCGAGGGCGTCGTCGACGTCGAGCAGGGCTACTGACCCGCCGGCCGCCGACCTGGGAACGAACCCACCCCCGACGCGTTAGACCTGGGTAGTCGCCGCGCCGACCCGACGCGACGTTCGCGAAAGGAACCCCCGCATGCCCCTCATCGGTACATCCGACCTCGACGTCTTCCCCCTCGCCCTCGGCGGCAACACCTTCGGCTGGACCAGCGACGAGGCCGAGTCGCACTCGGTGCTCGACGCCTTCGTCGCCGGCGGCGGCAACTTCGTCGACACGGCCGACGTGTACTCGGCCTGGGCCGACGGCAACTCGGGCGGCGAGTCCGAGACGGTCATCGGCACCTGGCTCGCCCAGGGCGGCGCCTCGCGTCGCGACCAGGTCGTCCTCGGCACGAAGGTCAGCCAGCACCCCGAGTTCCCCGGGCTCGGAGCCGCCAACGTCGCGGCCGCCGCCGACGCCTCGCTCACCCGCCTGCAGACCGACCACATCGACCTGTACTGGGCGCACTTCGACACCGGCGACGACCTCGCCGAGACCCTCGGGGCCTTCGACGCGCTGCAGAAGGCCGGCAAGGTGCGGCACGTCGGCATCTCGAACTTCTCGCCCGAGCGCATCACCGAGTGGGTCGAGATCGCCCGTCGCGAGGGCTTCGCGGCCCCGGTCGCCCTCCAGCCGCACTACAACCTCGTGACCCGGAAGGCCTACGAGCGCGACCTGGCTCCGCTCGCCGCCCTGAACCAGCTCGGCGTCACGCCGTACTTCTCGCTCGCCGCGGGCTTCCTGACCGGCAAGTACCAGACCCGCGACGACATCGCCGGGGCGCGCAGTGGCAACATCGAGGGCTACTTCAGCGACGAAGGGCTCGACGTCGTGGCCGCCCTGCGCGACATCGCGAGCGCCCACCAGGTCGAGATCGCCACGATCGCCCTCGCCTGGCTGCAGGCCCAGCCCCGCGTCGTCGCCCCCATCGCCAGCGCCCGCACCCTCGAGCAGCTGCCCGCGCTGTTGGCCAGCGCGAGCGTGGCCCTCAGCGCCGACGAGCTCGCCGCCCTCGAGACCGTCTCGGCCCGGGTGGCCGAGTAGCGACGATGGGCAGCACGACTCCCGACCAGCGGTTCCACGGACGCATCGCCGGCTTCGGCACCGAGTCCGGCACGCGCGTCGTCGTCGGACTGTGGAACCGTTCGCCACTCGGCCGCTTCGTCGACGTGATGGTCGAGGACGCCGACGGCCACCGCACCTTGCTGGCACCCTCGCAGGCCGTCGCCGACTACGTCTCGTCGACCTACACGTTCGACGAGGTGCGGGTGCAGCCCGTCTCGTGGCGTGGCGTCGACCGGACGCTGCGGGTCTCGGCCGGCTCCGACGACGCGGGCGGCGACGTGCTCGACCTGTCGCTCGAGATCGGGCCCGTGTCGCCGCTCGGCCGGCTGCTGCGGCTCGTGCCCCGGGCGTTCGCGACCCGGCCCGGCTGGCTCACGCTGATCGACCCGGTCGCACGACTGATCGTGCGGGGTGCCCGCACGGCGGGCACGGCCGGTGGCGGCCGTCGCGAGTACTACGGCGTGACGCTGGCCCGTCGCATCGTCGCGGTCGACGCCCGTCTCGACGGCCGCGCTCTCGGGGCGCTGGCCCCGCTCGACCCGCCGGTGCGGTTCGGCTTCGGCTCGGCGCCCGCCGATCCCAGCCTCGTCGACGTGACCACCACGATCCGCGAGCGCTGACCACCGCACCGTCCCGCACCGCACCGCGTTCCGTGCACCGCACCTCGTCTCGTCGCGGTGTCGTGCACGAAACGCGGTGCGGTGTGGTGCCGCCCGGCCCTTCCCGCAGTGCAACACGGCGTCACCGCCCGGTGGACGAGGAGGCGCGGTGCGGCACAGTAGGACGCGTGAGCACCGCAGACACCCCCGCGCCCGTCCCGTCCGCCTCCGTCCCCTCCGTCGCCGTCGACGCGGGGGCCGCCGCCACGAAGAAGAAGCTGATCCTCAACCTCTTCGAGATGAACTGCGTCGGGCACATCACGCACGGTCTCTGGCGGCTGCCCCACAACCACCGCAGCGAGTACAAAGACCTGGCGTACTGGCTCGAGCTGGCCCGCCTGGCCGAACGCGGCGGTTTCGACGCGATCTTCATCGCTGACGTGCTGGGCGCCTACGACGTGTTCGGCGACAGCCCGGCGCCGGCCCTGCTCGAGGGCATCCAGGCGCCGAACAACGACCCGATGATGGTCGTGCCGGCCATGGCCGCGGTGACCGAGCACCTCGGTTTCGGCATCACGTTCTCGACCAGCTACGAGCCGCCGTTCGCCTTCGCGCGCCGCATGTCGACCCTCGACCACCTCACGAAGGGGCGCGTCGGCTGGAACGTCGTGACGTCGTACCTGCCGAACGCCGCGCGCAACTTCGGCCTCGACGCCGAGATCCCCAAGGCCGAGCGCTACGCCCGTGCCGCCGAGTACCTCGACGTGCTCTACAAGCTGTGGGAGGGCTCGTGGGAGGACGACGCCGTCGTCGCCGACCCCACCGCCGACGGGCTCGAGCCCGGCTCGGGCGTCTACACCGACCCGGCCAAGGTGCACGCGATCGACCACGTCGGCGAGCACTTCCGGGTCGCCGGTCCGCACCTCAGCGAGCCGTCGCCGCAGCGCACCCCCGTGCTCTTCCTGGCCACCGCGTCGCCGAAGGGCGTCGAGCAGGCGGCCCGCAACGCCGAGGTCGTCTTCACCGGCGGGCCCGCCGTCAAGGCGGTCGGCGCCGCCACGCGCGAGGCGGCCGTCGCGGCCGGACGCTCCGCCGACGACGTGTCGTTCATCGTGCAGGCCGGCGTCATCACGGGCGAGACCGACGAGGTCGTCGCCGAGAAGCTCGCGCTCTACCGCTCGTTCGCCAGCGAGCAGGGCAAGCTGATCCACCGCAGCATCCCGTTCGACGCCCCGTCCCACCCCCGCGACCGCACCGTGCGCGAGGCGCTCGAGGCCGAGGGGCGGCTCGACCACCCGGGAGCCGCCGCGCTGCCGCTCGACATCACGGTGGGCCAGCTGATCGACTCGGTCGACGAGGCCTGGGGCGGCACGTTCTTCGTCGCCGGCACCCCGACGGTCGTGGCGGACGCCGTCGAGCGCTGGCTCGACGACGAGGGCATCGACGGCATCAACCTGCGCCAGTACCACTCGTTCGACACGCTGACCGACTTCGTCGAGCTGGTCGTGCCCGAGCTGCGTCGTCGCGGTCGACTGCGCGAGGCGTACGTGCCCGGCGAGACGCTGCGCGAGCGGCTGACCGGCGGTGGGCCCCGGTTGCCCGAGACGCACCCGGCGGCGGCCTACCGCCGCTGAGCCCGGGAGGCGCGGCGCGGCCCGATGCGTCGCTCGCGTCCTTCCGGTGAGCGACCGGGCTCAGCTCGTCACACCGACGTGGTCAGTGAGCGGCGGGGCTGCGGTATCGCGCCGGCACCGGCGGGACGCGGAGCCACGTGGTCCGGCTGACGCCCCGGGCGTCCGACCACTCGACGAAGACGGTGCCGAGGGCGACCACCGCGTCGAGCTCGACGGGGGTCGCGATGCCGAGCGGGGCCCCGGGGCGCAGCTTGTCGCGACCACGGACGGGCCCGCCGGGCAGGTCCACGAGCACGTCGCGCGCGGGTCGTCCGACCGTGCGGAGCACCAGGCAGGTGCCGAGGGGCAGCGTGGGTTCGCTGCCGTCGTTCGGCAGGTCGAGCCAGGACAGCACGAAGGTGGCGGGTCGCCGCAGGCGGGTGGTGCGTTCGCGGCGGAGGCGCGCCGGGCGGGTCGACGTCGCCGGGGCGGCCCCGACGGTCGTCGTGGGGTCGAGCGCGGTCGCGGCGTCCGACGGGTCGGTCGGGCCCGGGCGTCCGGTGTCGGGCTCTGCGGTGTCCATCGTGGTCTGTTCCCCTGAAGTCGTGGTGTCGTGCGTGGTCGTGTCGTCGTCGACGTGACTCTCGAACGGCTCCGTCCAGCGAACCGCACCCCGGCCCGGGGGACAACAGGGCACGGCCACCCAGTACGGGGGTGGGGCGGTCCCCAGTCCGGGGGACGCGGATCGGGGGACACGGGCCGGGGGACACCGGCCGGGGACCTCGCGTCGTCTGGTTAGGCTCGGACGGTGACCACCGCCTCCTCGTCGCCCGCCCCGTCCGCCGCCGCGAGGCCGCTTCGCCGTCTCGGCTTCCTCACCATCGGCGCCTTCGAGGGCGACGACCCGACCGTCGGCCTCGAGCAGGGGCTCGAGCTGTTCGAGCGGGCCGAGGCGCTGGGCCTCGACGGCGGCTGGACCCGCACGCGGCACCTCCAGTTCGGCATCTCGTCGCCCGTCGCGTTCCTCTCGGCCGCGGCGCAGCGCACCTCGCGCCTGACCCTCGGCACGGCCGTGATGCCGCTCGGCTGGGAGAACCCGTTCCGGCTCGCCGAGGACTGGGGCACGGTCGACGTGCTCTCGCGCGGCCGACTGCAGCTCGGCGTCAGCGTCGGCGAACCCCGCGGCTACGACGAGATCGCCCCGCACCTCTACGGCGACGCCGCCGACCACCAGGACTTCTCGTACGGCCGGGTCGAGAAGTTCCTCTCGCTCGTGCGGGGCGAGCAGGTCAGCGCGTTCGAGGGCACCGAGGGCATAGAGGTCTACACCGGGCGGGTGCAGCCGCAGAGCCCCGGTCTCGCCGACCGCGTCTGGTACGGCGCGGGCAGCCCGCGCTCGGCCGAGTGGGCGGGCCGGCAGGGCCTCGGCATGCTGATCAGCAACGTCAGCTTCGCCGGCGGGCCCGGGCCGATCGAGCCCACGCGCTTCGCCGCGTCGCAGCTCGAGCAGATCCGCGCCTTCCGCGCGGCCCACCCCTCGGGTCAGGAGGCGCGGGTCGCCAAGGGCGCGGTCGTCCTGCCCACCGACACGGCCACCGCCGAGCAGCGTGCGGCGTACGAGGCCTACGCGTCCTCCCGTCGCGACCGCACCACCGTGGCCCACGGTCCCCGAGGCATGATGTTCGACCGCGACCTGGTCGGCCCGTCCGAGTGGATCGCCAAGCAGCTCCACGAGAACGCCGCGATGCGCGAGGTCGACGACCTCATCGTCGAGCTGCCGTTCGACTTCGGCCTCGCCGAGTACACGCAGGTGCTGACCGACGCCGCCGAGCGCCTCGGCCCCCTCCTCGGCTGGCAGGCCCTCGCCTGAACCGAGTGAGCGCTCACTCACCGTCGGGCCGCTCGCCTAGACTCGACGCAGCACCCCGAGCCGAAGGAGTCTCCATGCAGAACTGGGCCGCCAACGTCGAGTACTCGACGACCGACCTGCGTCGCCCCACGAGCCTCGACGAGCTGCGTGACGTCGTCACCGGCAGCCGTCGCGTCAAGGCCCTGGGCTCGCGTCACTCGTTCAACCGCGCCGCCGACACCGACGGCACCCTCGTCTCGCTCGACGCCCTCGTCACCCCCGTCGAGATCGACTCGGCCGCCGGCACGGTCCGCGTCGGTGCGGGCACGACGCACGCCGCCCTCGCGGGCGAGCTGCAGCGTCACGGCCTCGCCCTGCACAACCTCGCCTCGCTGCCGCACATCTCGGTCGCCGGTGCGGTCCAGACCGGCACCCACGGCTCCGGCGTCGGCAACCCCGCCCTGTCGGCGGGCGTCCGCGCCGTCGAGCTCGTGCGCGCCGACGGCAGCCTCGAGACCGTCCGCCGCGGCGACGACGCGTTCGGCGCCTCCGTCGTCTCGCTCGGCTCCGTGGGCGTCGTCACGACCCTCGAACTCGACACCGTGCCGACCTTCGACGTCGAGCAGACCATCCACGAACACCTGCCCTGGGCGGCCGCCCTCGAGCACCTCGACGCCGTGCTCGCCGGCGCCTACAGCCTGAGCTTCTTCACGCGGTACGACGGCGACGGGGTCGACCAGGTCTGGTCGAAGCACCGGGTCGGCGACGAGGTCGGTCTCGACCTCCGCGAGCTCGGTGCGGTGCGGGCCGACGCCACCAAGCACATGATCCCCGGGGCCGAGACCGCGGCCGTGACGCAGCAGGGCGGCGTGGCCGGTCCCTGGCTCGACCGCCTGCCGCACTTCCGGTTCGACTTCACGCCGAGCGCCGGCGAAGAGATCCAGAGCGAGTTCCTGATCCCCGCCGAGCACGCCGCGGCCGCGATCGAGGGGCTCCGGGGCATCGCGCACACCTTCGCCGACGTGCTGATGGTCAGCGAGATCCGCACGATCGCCCCCGACGACGCGTGGATCAGCCCGAGCGGTGGACGTCAGAGCGTGGCCTTCCACTTCACCTGGCACCGGCGTCCCGACGAGGTGCTCGCCGTCCTGCCCGAGATCGAGCGGGTGCTCGGCGCGTTCGACGCCCGCCCGCACTGGGGCAAGGTCTCGACCGCCACGCACGCCGAGCTGCGCCGGGTGTTCCCGCGTCTCGGTGACTTCGCCGCCCACGTCGAGTCCGTCGACCCCGAGGGGCGCTTCCGCAACCCGTTCCTGTCCGCATCCGTCCTCGGAGAGCCCGCGCATGTCTGAGCCCGCCCCCGTCGCCCCCGTGCCGCCGCCCGGCAGCACGCCCCCCGTCGTCGAGCCCGCGCCGGGTGCCCCGCCGACCGCGAGGCTCGTCACGTCGCCGGTGCCGGTCTCGGGCGCGCAGGTCGTGCTCGAGCGGGCCGGTTACCGGGCCGAGGTCGCCGGTGTCGGCGCCACGCTGCGCACCCTCACCTTCGAGGGTCGCGACCTGGTGGTGCCGTTCGCCGCCGACGAGGTGCGGCCCGGATTCCGCGGTGCCCTGCTCGCCCCCTGGCCCAACCGCGTGACCGACGGGCGCTACGAGCGCGACGGGGTCGAGCACCAGCTGCCGCTCAACGAGGTCGAACGCGGCCACGCCCTGCACGGCCTGGCCCACTGGGCCGACTGGACGATCGACCAGGCCCAGGCCGCGCGGGCCTCGGCTTCGTTCGTGCTCGTGCCGAGCGACGGCTACCCCTGGCGGTTGGCGCTCTCGGTCGTCTACGAGCTGGGCGAGGACGGGCTCACCACGACCGTCACGGCCCGCAACGCCGGGACGGGCGTCGCCCCGTACGGCACCGCTCCGCATCCTTACCTCGTCGCCGGCGAAGGCCGTGTCGACGACTGGTCGTTCGCGCTGCCCGCCGCGAGCTACCTCGAGGTGACCGAGGACCGCCTCGTGCCCGTCGGCACGCGGCCGGTCGGCGATCGCGACGGCTTCGACTTCCGCGACGGGCACCCGATCGGCGACCTCTTCGTCGACCACGCGTTCACCGACCTCGCGTTCGCCCCGGTCGACGGCGCCGACGGTGGCGACGGCCCGGACGGCCCCGGTCAGGAGGCGCGGGTCACCGCCACGGTCACCGCGCGCGACGGGCACGGCGTCACCATGTCCTGGGGTGCCGAGCTGCCCTGGGTGCAGGTGCACACCGCCGACCGCCCCGAGCCCGAGAACGACCGGGTCGGCCTGGCCGTCGAGCCGATGACCTGCCCGCCGGACGCGTTCAACTCGGGCGACGACCTCGTGCTGCTCGCTCCGGGCGAGGCCCACACGGCCAGCTGGACCATCGCCGCGTTCTAGCGCGGCCTGACACCCCCGAACCGGCACGACAC